>NZ_QFGA01000002.1:741922-1112884 GCF_004369205.1 Pelotomaculum schinkii
TCTTGGGAGTAAATAATCCGCCCCAAAGACATCGTTTTTGCCGCCTCTTTGGATATCAAGGATTTGTTTTTGGTAGTTCCATTCATACAGCGCTTTTCCCTCATCCAGTCCTTCATAGCACTGCAGGCGAATCAACTCCGCATCCAGGAGTGTCGCCAAAACTTTCGCTACCTCTGTTTTGCCGCTGCCAGGCGGTCCTTCAACCAAAAGAGGCTTGCCCAACCCAAGCGCCATATAAACAGTGAATGCCTCTTCATCCGAGCAGATATAGGAACATTCCTTTAACATTCTTTCTTTTAGCGACTGGGGCGTCATTTGACTGATCAAATGCTGCAGCCCCTCCGTTTGGCCGGTCTTGCCCACAGTATCGACCGCTGACTTAGCCAATCTGATATTCAATTTTTTATCAACTCCTTTGTCAATATTATAGGTGAATTAAGATGCTCCCCAGTGAAATATCAGGGCAATGCTGTAAGTAACAAGGATGGAGACAAACAGGCAGATGACCGAGACGCCAAATCGCTGCCATTGACTTGTGATGCTGCGGCTTAAGATATGCCCTGCAACCGGGAACGACATCCCCAATAGCGCAGCAAGAATAATGGCTTTCAACATACCACTCACCCCTTTCATGACGCCAATAGTTTTTTGCACTCTTCAGTGAGGAGAGGCACCACCTCAAACAAATCGCCAACGATGCCGTAGTCCGCTACCTTAAAGATGTCCGCCTCGGGATCCTTGTTAATGGCCACGATGCATTTGGATGAGCTCATCCCGGCCAGGTGCATGGTTGAGCCTGAAATACCGCAGGCAATATACAAGGCAGGTGAAACGGTCTTGCCGGTTTGGCCTACCTGAAAGCTTTGGGGAATCCAGCCGGAGTCGACAGCGGCCCGGGAAGCGCCCACCGCCGCACCCAGGACATCAGCCAGTTCCTCCAGAATTTTATAGTTTTCCGGCCCCTTCATACCGCGGCCGCCGGAAACGATAATATTGGCCTCGGTCAGTTCCGGACGGGTGGAAATCTGCATCACAACGTCTTTGATAACCTGCCTTAAGTCTGTTTTTTCCAGATGAACAGCTACATTTACCACTTCAGCGCCGCGCCCGGCCCGCGGCTCGTCAGCAGTGAGCACATTGGGGCGAACCGTGGCCATCACGGGCTTTAGCTCGGGGCATACCGCCTTTACGAAAGCCTTGCCGGCATAAACCGGACGCACAAAGACAAGCTGCCCGCCGCTCAGTTCCACGCCGGTGCAATCGGACATAAGACAGGTCTTTACTTTCTGGGCCACCCTGGCGGCCAGGTCGCGGCCCAGCACGGTGCAGCCAAGCAACAACACGGAAGGCTCTTTTTCCATAATCAGGTCGCCCAGCGCCTTGCTGTAGGCGTCGGTAGTATATTGGGCCAGCATATCGTCATCAGCCAGGTAGACTTTATCGGCGCCATATTCTGCCAGCGTGGAAGCCAAACCGGAAACTCCTTTGCCGAAAAGGAGGGCGCTCACTTCTTCACCGGTCTCTGTTGCAAGCTTGCGGCCGGCGCTTAACAGTTCAAGGGTTACTTTTTTTATTTTTCCATCACGGTGCTCTGCAAAAATCCAGATACCCTTTGCCATGTGGCTTTTCCCTCCTTAGATAATTTTGGCTGTTTCCCGTAAGATACGGCATAATTCACGCGCGGCTTCCGGCGCTTCGCCGGGCACAAGCTTGCAGGCGGCCCGGGGCGCGGGCAGGAAATAGGAAATCGCCTTCACTTTTGGCGCGATTTGAGCGGCATCAAGGCCGAGTTCGGACAAAGAAAGCTTTTGGAAAGGTTTTTTCTTGGCCTGCATGATCCCTCGCATGGTAGGGTAGCGTGGCTCGTTGAGGCCCTTTTGGGCGGTAATCAAGGCCGGCAGGGGGACCTCCACGACCTCGCTGCCGCCTTCAATATCCCTGGTGGCAACAGCTTTGGCGTCCTCAATGGTGAGCCTGGTGACAACATTTACCTGGGGCAAGCCAAGCAATTCGGCCACTCTTACCGCCACTTGAGCGGAACCATCATCAACAGCGCGCCAGCCCGCCAGCAACAGGTCAAACTCCAGGCCGCCCAGTACTTTGGACAGTACCAGAGCGGCGGCATATTCGTCGCTGCCGGCCATATTGTCGTCAGTAACCAGTATTGCTTTATCGGCCCCCATGGCCAGGGCCTGGAGCATGGCGTCCTGGGTTTCCGGCGCTCCTGCCGAAATGACTGTAACTTCCCCGCCGTGCTTCTCCTTAAGCCGCAGAGCCTCTTCAACGGCAAATTCGTCGTAGGGATTGATAATCAGGTTGACACCCTGGCGCTCAATTTGCCCACTGGCATCCAAACTGATTATTGCCGCAGTGTCAAAAGTTTGTTTCATCAGAACCGCAATCCTCATATTATTCCTCCTCGACATAGCTCGAAAAAAGTGATTCCTATCACAATCATTTTCAAACGCCTATTCCAATTCCAGGAGCCCAGCATAACAAGACAGGGCGTAAACAAGGAATTTTCTTCCACGCTTACACCTTTTTAGACTGAACGATATTGATTTATTTAAATGGTTCAAATGCTTACTCATCGATACCTATTTTTCGTATAACATCCTGTAAAATTTTTTCTTCTGCTCCGCGTAAATAAATTAGATTTTTAATAATGATTCTTTTCTTATTTTTGAGATCTTCCTCAGATGTATAGATTTCTTTCATTCCTTGTATGTTTGCTCTAACTTTCGCAAGCCTTTTTTTTAAACAGCTGTTTATTTCGCCTGGAGACAGCAAATTGCAGGCTTCAAGCCCAACATTAAGATCCAGGTAATACCATTCGAGATTAGAAAGCAGTCTTTTCGAAACTTCAACCAAAGCCGCCCGGCCGGAATCTGTAATATAATACCTTTTCCTTTCAGGCATTTTACCCTCTTTTTCATTTTTTGAGCAAACCAAGCCTTTTTCTTCTAACTTTATTAACACCCTATAGATAGAGGCCACACCGATCCTGACCCATCTCTTCATTTCCCGCAATTCAATAGCCTTATCAATTTCATAGGCGTAGGATGGTTTTTCATTTACAATATGGAGAAGAATAACCTCTATATTCGATAATAATTGCTCCATTGTTCATACGCCCTATAATATTATTAACTACCTATTTAAGACATTTTATTGTGATTTTTTTACCTTATTATGAAATGCGTTAAACCATGACATTTCATTATATATATAAATTGTAATGCAAACAATTCATATAATCTATTAGCTCTTCTGACAAACCTTACACATAAAGATACTTTGTTTTTGTTAACTTCATACAAAAAGGCCCGGCTGCCAGATTTTCGGACAACCGGACCTTTTAATTATTTGTAAGTTAGACCTTCCAGAGAAGATCTCCCTGATACCTGTAGAGCTTAATAGCCAGCTGAAGCTCCAGCTTTGTATCATTGTCCGCCAAGTCAAGACCGGATACTTTTTCAGCCTTTTCCAGGCGGTACCTCAAAGTGTTGGGATGAATGAATAACTCCCTCGCCGCACTTTGGATACAGCAATTGTGCTTTAGATAACACTCCAGGCTCTCAATCAGGTTGATATTATGGGCGATACTATAATCGTGCAGTTTTCCCAAAATAAGACGCACAAATACCGGCAAGGTTTGCTCATTTACCGGATGCAGCAGGACTCCCATCAACCTCAAAGAATGATAGTAAATTACGCCTTCTTCGCTCCCTTGTTTGGGCCCCGTAAAAGAGAGAGCCTGGCAGGCTTCGTTATAAGCGACCTTATAATCCCGTGGCTTAAAGCACTGGCGTCCAACACCTATCTTAACCTTACAGCCGGAAAAAATCATCTTCAGGCCCTCAAATATCACCTGAAGGGATTCATTCACTACCGTTGATTCCAACGTGTAGCCTTCCGATGGTTGGACCAGCAGCACCGCCTGCTCATCATTAATGGCGATGGCGCTGGCATTTATATAAAGGTCGCTGATTATGCTGCGTAAAACCTCTTCTATTTGCCATTTCCCCGGCGCCTCCTTAATTTGCACAACCGCAAAAACAGCTTCCCGGGACAGATCAAAACCAAGGACCTGTTTTTCTCCATGAATTTTACTTGCTTCATCTTTATCCGATATAAGGCCAAGGACCAAACTTTTCATAATTCTATCTTCCAGTTCCACTTGCGCATAGCGGCAGGTTTCCATAACCGCCAGGCTGTGCAGCGCTGCTCTGGCAATTCTCATCTGTTCCCAGTTTAAATCTTTTTTAAAAATGTTTAAGTATTTCTTGATTTTATTTTTAATTACCACAGGAAACACCAGTCTGGCTGAAGTTATCCCGTACTCCGGCAACTCTGGAATCACCACAGGCCGGAGAGTATTTTGCAGCATGCGTACATATTCAATTATCCTTGGGTCCAAATACTGGGGCTTCCAATATTTAATTCCGTTTTTCTTCTGTTTTTTGGAAAAGGTGGAGGTATTAAAAAAAGAACGCGCTTGCACAAAGAAGAATTCATCCTCAATAAGGACACTTACCTCAAGCTTCTGTGCCAGTAAATCGGCAATCCCCTTGTAACCACCGCCGTGAATTATTATTTGCAAAAACTCGTCGTAAAGTGAATCCACATCAACGTCGTCAGCCTGAAGTAAATCTCTAGCCATCAACATATGCTTACCCCCCAACGTTAATCATGTGAGAAAAACAAAGGTTACAGCCTTAAGTCACATGGTCTAAACCCAATTGATACCATACTATGGGGTTTCACTTCTGAAGTCTTCAACTTGGACGAGTATTAGTGAAGAACACCTCCGCATCCATTCTATAAAATATTTTTATTTATAGGACTGGCTCGGGAAGTTTTCAATTCACAATATTTGGACGGGATAACATCTATCCACAATGAACTATTATTGTGTTTAATAATTACTGAATTTATTACATTATATAGTAGTCCGAACAAAAAATAAATAGTATCCATAAATAATTTCAATATAGTATATAGTACTATAAAGTATAGTACTATTACCAATTAATTTGCTATATAAAGTTAAACAAACAATATCCATTAGAGTTTATTTTAAAAAAACAATAATACAAATTAATACTTAAATATCTTTAATCCATTTAAAATAATTTTCAACTAATAAGGTTCGACATAATTCCCGAAGGTAATTGGGGTGTGATTGTCAAACAATGAAGCTTGCTTGACTTTGGGTATTTACTCCAATGGCGGAATGGAGGTTAAAGAATGAGAGATGAAAACAAGCCAAAAGCACAACTTATCAACGAACTGGTCGAAATGCGCCGGCATATTATAGAAACGGGAACCAAGCTCAAGCAAACAGAGTCATTGTTATATGATTGCAAGGAAAAAATAAAGTATTTTAATTCCTTTATGACTGCTGTTTCAGATCGCAAGCCTGCGGAGGACAAGCTGCGCGCCGCCCACCAGCGGCTTCTTGATATAATCGAATTTCTCCCCGACGCGACATTTGTCATCGATCAGGATAAAAAAGTTATCGCCTGGAACCGTGCCATTGCGGAAATGACAGGCGTGCCAAAAGAAGCTGTTATGGGAAAAGGTGAATACGCTTACGCTGTACCTTTTTACGGAAGCCCACAACCAATCCTGATTGATCTCATTTTTTCGAATGACCGGGAAATTGAAAAAAAATATATGTATATCGATAGACAGGACAATAAAATATTTGCCGAAAAATACTCCCGTTTTCCCTTTAGCGGCATTGAATCCATTATGTGGGGCGTTGCGGCGCCGCTATTTGATAAACATGGCAGTCTCGTAGGAGCTGTCGAATCAATACGGGATATTACCAAGCATAAACAGGCGGAGTCAGCGCTGAAGGCCGAGAGGCAAAGGCTTTATTACGTACTGGACAGGCTGCCCGCCTTTGTTTGTCTGATCACAAAAGACTATTCGATATCTTTTGCCAACCTTTACTTCCGCGAGCGTTTTGGCGACTCCATAGGAAAACCTTGTTATGAAGTCTATCGAAAACAAAATAAACCTTGTTCACACTGCCCGACACTAAGTGTGCTTAAAACTAAAACCACCGTGGAATGGGAGTGGACCAGTTTAGACGGCAGGGTGTACCAGGTTTATGACTATCCCTACAATGATATGGACGGCTCCAGGCTGGCGCTGGAATTAATGGTTGACATTACCGAAAGCAAACAAATAAAAGAAGACCTGGAAATGAGTGAAGCCCGCTATCGCGCCATAGTTGAAGACCAAACCGAGTTTATCTGCCGTCACCTGCCGGGGGGAACTATAACCTTTGTTAACGAAGCTTACTGTCGCTACTTCGGCATAAAACGAGAGGAACTGCTAGGAAGCAATCTTAGGACATTTATTGGTGTAAATGCCATGAAACAACTTGAAGAACATTTTTCAACCATTAATACCAAAAACCCTGTTGCAACTATTGAACTGAATGTTTTAATGTCCTGGGGTGAAAATCGCTGGCAGCACTGGACCAACCGGGGGATATTTAACGAACAGGGCCATCTGGTTGAGTTCCAATCCGTAGGGCATGATATAACCAAGCGTAAGCTGGCGGAACAAGCATTACAGGAGTCAGAAACAAAATACCGGACCCTGGTAGAGCGAATTCCCGCGATAACATATATCACCCGGCTTGATAAAACCAGCACCACTATATACGTAAGCCCTCAAATAGAAAGAATACTTGGTTTTACTCAGGCAGATTTTGAGGCCGAACCGGATACCTGGCATAAACAACTGCACCCGGATGACCGGGAGCGGGTCTTGGCTGAGCTGTCCCTTTTCCATGTAAACAATAAGCCTTTTCAATCAGAATATCGAATGGTTGCCCATGACGGCAGTGTTTTATGGATGAAAGATGAAGCCAATATAACCCGGGACTTTGATGGCCGCCCCCTCTATGTGCAGGGCATTATGTTTGACATTACTCAACAAAAGCAAGTGGAGGAAGCCCTGCGCACATCGGAAGAACGTTTTAACAAAGCCTTTAATGCCAGCCCTGTTCTTCAGGCAATCATATCCTTGTCCAGAAAATGTTTCATTGACGCAAATGAAAGCTGGTTGAGGACAATGGGTTTTAAGCGTGAAGAGCTGTTGAACCATACCATTTACGAAAGGTACATAAATGAAAACATAGCGCTATATGAAAATATTATTAAATCCAGTGACCAGTGGCCAATACATAATATGGAATTCGTATTTCACACGAAAACCGGTGAGAAGAGAGCCGGCCTCTTTTCAGGAGACGAAATATATCTCGGTGGTGAAAGGTGTTTTCTTGCTGTGATCAGGGACATCACAGAAAAAATGCAGTTTGAAAAGGAAATGGCACGTCTCGACAGGCTGGACCTGGTAGGAGAAATGGCGGCGGGTATCGGCCATGAAATAAGAAACCCGATGACAAGTGTACGTGGTTTTTTACAAATATTTTGCACAAGAAAAGAGTTTGCCCCATATAAGGAACATCTGAACCTTATGATAGAAGAACTGGACCGGGCCAATACAATTATTACAGAGTTTCTTTCCCTCGCCAAAAACAAAGCAGTTGTGCAAAAGGCCCAAAACCTTAACCATATCGTACAGGCTTTATCTCCATTAATTATGGCTGACGGCATGGTTGCTGATAAACACATTGAATTTGAACTAAATGCTATACCGGAAATAGCCCTGGACGACAAAGAGATCCGCCAGCTAATCCTCAACCTGGTACGCAATGGTTTCGAGGCCATGTCCCCCGGTCAGAAAATGAAAATAAAAACATTCCAAGACGAAAACGTCATAGTCCTGGCAGTGCGGGACCCGGGAAAAGGTATTGAACCCGCCGTCCTCGAAAAATTGGGAACCCCCTTCTTCACTACTAAAGACAATGGAACCGGCCTGGGGTTGGCAATGTGTTACAGTATTGCCGCCAGACACAATGCTACCATCCAAGTAGAGACCGGGCCTACCGGGACCACTTTCTCGGTAAGGTTTAAGATGTGAATATTTATATAGGAAAAAGGAACTTAACATATCCAATAGAAATATATAAAAGCCGAACTTGCAACCCAAGTTAGAGAGGTGGCGATAGTCATTGGTACTTGCAAAAGAAACCTTGGAACACATTGCAACCGCGCAACAATTAAAAAGCGATCTAGTAAATTATTATAAAAAAAGAGAGCAAAAGTATAAACCGATTATCCTGACCAGATACGCAAAAAACCATGCGCTCCGTGAAGACGTCATGGCAAACGGCATCGACTGGCTGATCCATTGCTTCCGCTTCCAAAAAGGCGATACACTGATCGACCGCTTTATAAAAAAACACCGGGCATTATCCGGGCTGGAAATTCAAATCCTTGAGCGCTGGAAAGACTCATTTGAAGGCATCTTTGAAGTGAAAGCTCTGGAAGCTGATTCGGTAAGGCTATTTAACCTGGTTGATCAGCAGGAATATACCGCGGCCTCCATAACGGGTCCGGAGACACTGGAGCGTTTAAAACCCGGCGGTCTGGTTATGTCGAGGCTTATTCCATTAGATGATATATATTTATTCAGCGGAAATATGTACCTTTTGCCTCCCGGCGATAAAAAGGCCCTGCAGGACCTGGCTGCGAAAATAGCGCAGTCCAATTCATCCGCGAAATATGATCAGGCCTGGGAAATACAAAGGAAATACAGAGATAGTTTCATCTCTTATTTCGGTGACGATTTAATCACACTTCCCGGCCACAAATTGGACGAAGCATTTGACAATTTCAACCACTATCATATTGAGAAAACCCTGCACAACATGCCGGAGGAGAAAAAGAGCGAGTATCCGGCTGCGGCGCCGAAGATGGAATTTCCTGAAGCCCTTACTCGTAATGACAACGTTGGCTTAATTTTTGACGAGAGGGAAGGCCTGAACTTTTATCCCGGCTTTGAGTCGTTTATGGCGCCTTTTAAAAATCCGCGTCTATTGGAGGATGAAGAGCACAGGGAAGTGATTACGGGCTACCTTGAGAGTGACAGCATCTCCACATTGCCGTTCCGTAAAATGGTTGAAAGATACCCGGAGAGTTCCCGGCAGGCTTTTGCAGCTTTGTTTGCTAAACCAAACTGGGATAATGACAAGGATTTTCATGAATTAATGGAAAAGCACAAGGGAGCTTTCTTGAAGAAAAAATGGGAGCCCGCCACACTGCCTTTCAATATGATATAACAGGGGTCTTAGAGACAAGATATATGCTTATAACGAAAACAAGGCGATGTGATCGCCTCGTAAGATTAACCGGTATTTTCCATTATCCAGGTTGTCAGCGGTTTAGACTTCACCCCTGATCATACCTTCAATGCGGTCGGCAAAAGGTTTTTGCTTTTCTATGGGGAGATCATTAACCAGTGTGATTAACTCCATCCACCTGTCTATCTCTTCTTTGTCCATTGCGCAGCTACCCCGTTTCCTTTATTAGTCGGCCGGCCGGCAAGACTATTTCAATGAAGCGCTTAGCAGCGCGCGACTTACCGGCCCACCAGACCTATTGTTCCTTCCTTTCAAAAATATATGTCTAACCATACCTGAGGCTCGCAAAAATCGAGTGGAACTATTGATATTGCACAAAATGACTAATTAAAGCATATATTAGCAAATAAAAAGGTGGTTAAAGCTATGGGCCAAAGGTTAAAAACCGAGGGAGCCTTGACTGGATTACCAGGCAATGACGCTTTTGTCCTTTTTTTAATATTTATTCTGCTGCTTCTGGCGGTAAGATAAGTGGACTGCGTTTGTCCTCATCAACAAGAGCTTTTTCAATTAACCCTGCATAGACAAACTTGGCGTTTATTTTTATAATGATAATGTGGCGCCGGCCGGCGCGAAATTATCATATAAAGGATGATCGTCATGTCTGACCTCGATGAAACGATTAGGGTAAACAACCAAAGAATTATTGAGGAATGGATTGCAGCGCTTCATAGCCTGATTAGCCAGGTTAAGCAGTGGGTTTCGTCATATCCCCAAAAGGATAGCTTCAGTGCTGTTGATTTGATGGTCAATAAATCTGAAGAACCTGTTGGAGAGTACCAGGCCCCGATGCTCATACTTACCACAGACCAAACCCCTATAGAAATCATTCCCGTGGGCAGGTTTGCCATAGGGTCAATAGGCCGTGTAGACATTACCAACCACAAGCGTTCTTTCACCCTGCTGTATTCCAGAAGCAAAGGCTGGTTGTTTTTCGATCAGAGGAAGCCTCTCACAGAAGAATTATTCAAGCAAATGCTTGACGCGCTGTATGTGACAGGCGACCCTATGCCTAAACTGCATTAACCTTGAGTTACACACTATATAAGTAAACATACAAAAGGAGCTTAAAGCTCCTTTTTGTTTAAATTTTAATTGTAGGTGCAAATTCATTGGACAAATGCAACATTGGCTGCCACAAGTTCGGCGCTGGCGCGCCGTGTGCGATTGAAATGGCGCCTACATTCGCAATATAATAATGGAAAGGATCCATAAGGAGGCGTTGGCATAGTGAAAAAACTTGGTGTCAAGGGTAAAGCCTGGCTGAAAGGATTCCATCTTTTCTTCTGTTGCGCCTGGATAGGTACGGGGATCTCCATGCTGGTCCTGACCATGGTCAAAGGCTATATTCCAAATGGAGATGAGCTTTATGCCGTTAACGCTTGTGTCAAACTCCTCGATGACTTCATCATCATCCCGGCCGCTTTAGGCTCCCTGATTACCGGGCTTTTATTTTCCCTTTTTACCAACTGGGGATTCTTCAAGTTTAATTGGGTTATCTTCAAGTGGGTTGCCACCGTGGCCCAAATCCTTTTCGGCACATTTTGGCTGGGACCGTGGACCAACGGCGCCACCGCCATTGCGAATGCCGAACGCGCCCAGTCACTCTACAATGCTCAGTATTTGTATTTCCGGGAAATGAACAACTACTTCGGCAGCATTCAGGTACTGCTGCTGATTATAGTGGTTTTTATTTCGGTCCTCAAGCCCTGGGGAAAAAGGGCTTAAAGGCCTGCGAATACCGCAGCGATAAGTCACAAGGCTTTCAATTTAAAGTAGCCTTCTCCACCCTGACCAGGTGTTTGTACATGGCCCGCCTGGCATCCCTGTCACGTCCTGCCCTGATTGCCTCAAAAATAGCGTGGTGATCTTTGAGCAGCTGTTGTGGCATGCCAGGCGTACGGTAAAGCTCTTCCCGGGCTGCCTGCAGGACCCTGCACCTGGTATCGGCAATTGAGTCCATGAACCTTAACAGCAAGGAATTGTGGGCGGCCTCCGCCACCACATAGTGAAAATTCCAGTCCGCCTGCTGTCCCAAATCACCTGTTAGAAGGGCCTCAGACATCTCCTTGAGGGTCGCCTCCATTTTTACCAGGTCCTCTTTACTATGCCGCAGCGAGGCCAGGCCGGCAGCCTCAACTTCCAGTATCTTCCTCAGCTCCAGCAGTTCGCGTGAGGTGTACTTCTGGGTCATCAAGGTAAGCGCCAGCGCTTCCGCCAGCGAATGGGTGCTGATCTCCCTGATAAAAGTCCCGCCGCCCTGCCTTATTTCGATAATTCCCAACGCCTCCAGAGCCCGAAAGGCCTCCCTTACGGCCGAACGTCCAACCTGAAGTTGTTCAGCCATTTCCCTTTCGGACATGAGCTTATCCCCTGGCCTTAAGGTTCCATCGGTGACCAGCTTTTTTACCTGGTAGATTATTTCCTCGTATATTTTCTTGGTCTTAATTGGCTTTAACTCCACAGGCATAACCTTGGTCCCTCCTATAGTTATCCAGCCGCTATGCAAAACTAGCATCAAGCCTACGGGCCAGAGCTGACCATTCCTTTTGGACCGGACAGGCCAGCCTGGCATCTTAGCTGGTGAGCTATTGGGCAGTACCGCGGAACAGCATTTCTATAAATTATTTACAATATGCTCCCAGTTACAGTGGGTAACAATATTCTCCAGCGCGACTCCGATGCTGGTCTTGTCGGTTGGCTGGATATGCCGGCTTACCTGGCCCATTTTCTCGACGGTGGTATATGTGTCATAGTGAACCAGAATAATGGGGACCCCCATTTCCTCAGCCCTGGCAATAACCTTAACGTCGGGGTACAATCCACCTGTAAGGATTAAAACGGATGTACTGGTCTCAAGAGCTGCCAGAGCCAAATCAGCCCGGTCGCCGCCCAGGATAACGGCCTTGTTGGCGGCTCTCCTGAGATAGGTCAGGGCGCTGGCCATGGTCATGCCGCCGATAACCATATCCTCCACATGCAGGTCAAGCCGTTCGTGTCCGGTTAAAATTTCACCGCCCAGCATATCGAAGTATTCGCCAACCGTGGGTGAGGCAATTTCCGGTCTGGTGGGGATTACCCCCAGGGTCTTGTAGCCGGCCTGTTCCAGGATGGGGCTGTATACGCCTCCTGTTTTGGCGTAAAGCGGCCTTGGTACATTGCTGAAGATGGTGCCCATAATGGGGACTTCCGCCAGGGCCAGGTGCTTATTCATAAAGATGGCGTTGTCAAGGCTGTAATCGTTTTCAATTTTAAGCACCATGAGGGCTTTAGAACCAAATTTTTTGGCCAGGCTGACGCTGTCCAGCCCGTAACTTGCCAAAATGTCAATAGACAGCGCCCCATCGATAATAACAATATCTGAAAAGCTTGCTATCTCATCATAAGCATCCATAATGACCGCCGGGCCATCTTTTAAAGAGGCCTGCGCGCTCAGGTAAAAGGGGCTAGCGGTAATGGGGGCGATTTTTTCCAGGGAGATATTCAAGTGTAGTACTTCCTTCATAAGAACAGAATCCAGGTCGACTTTCCCGGTCATGTTGCGCCCGTTGGCTACCGGTTTAAAATATCCCACCCTGTAGCCTTCCTGCTGCAACTTCTGCGCCAGGCCCAGCGCAACCACCGTTTTACCGCTGCCCGGTGTGCCCATAATATATAGACTTTTCATTCTATCACCTCAAGAAATCGTTATTTTAATATCCAGGGCTGAAACACCATTCTCATAAGCAAACACAGGGTTGATGTCCATCTCGGTGATTTCGGGAAAATCTGTGACCAGCCTGGCTGCCCGCTTAACTACATCCACCACTGCCGCCATGTCCCGCGGGGCCTCTCCACGGTAGCCCTTCAGGAGGGTATAGGCTTTGGTTTCTGAGAGCATTGCGCCAACTACTTTCTCATCGTTCAGGCTGGACGCAAGGCGGAAGGATACATCCTTTAAGAGGTTGACGTGGATCCCGCCCAATCCGAAAGCAACCAGGGGGCCGAACTGCACATCCTTGGTCATGCCGATAATCAGCTCTGTTCCCTTGGGCATCATTTTTTGCACCTCAATACCATGCACAACGACCTTGGGCAGGTAGCGGTGCACACTCTCCATAATCATCAGATAGGCCTTTTGGACTTCCTCAGGGGAGTTTATTCCCACTTTCACCCCGCCCACGTCGGATTTGTGCAGAATTTTGGGCGAAGCCACCTTGAGCACCACGGGATATCCCATCTCATTGGCAGCGGCCACCGCCTCATCGGCAGTGGTAGTCAGGACGATAGGGGCGACCGGAATACCGTAAGCCTCGGCTACCGCGGACGCCTCGCTGCTCAGCAGGTTCAGGCGACGTTCCCTGGTTACGTCATAAAAAATGGCCTTGACCGTCTTTTGGTCGACTTCCAATTGGTCGCGCGCTTGCTTGCTGTCCACCGTGTCTAGGTACCGTTTATATTTATTCAGGCCGTTTATACATAAAATGGCTGGTTCAGGGAAGGTGAAGCAAGGGATCCCGTTTTCAGCCAGAATGCCCGCGCCTTCGGCAAGAAGAGGTCCTCCCATGTAGGCCGCGAAGACTGGCTTATCCGGATGTGCGTCCCTGGCCTCCACGATGCTCCTTGAAGTTTCGACCGGTTCGGTAACGGCGGTCGGGCACATCAGGACCAGGACACTGTCGACATTGGGGTCATCCAGCACCTTGTTCAGGGCATACTGGTAACGGTCGGTCCTGGCGTCTCCCAGAACATCAACAGGGTTATAGATGTTGGCTTCTTTGGGCAGGTTGGTACGGAATTCATCAAGGGTACTCTTGTCGAAGCGGGCCATTTTGAGCCCCATGTCCTCTACATTGTCTGTAGCGATAATCCCCGGTCCCCCGGAATTGGTGACGATAGCCACCCTGTCTCCAGCGGGAATGGGGGATTTTGTAAATGCGATGGCCAGATCGAAAAGCTCGGTCATGGTAGTAGCCCGGATGATCCCGCACTGCTCAAACGCGGTGTCATAGGCCAGATCGCTGCCGGCCAAAGCGCCGGTGTGAGAGGAAGCTGCCTGGGCTCCGGCCTGGCTGACCCCGGACTTCAGGACGATAATAGGCTTTTTCTTGGCGGCCTCTCCTGCTACTTTGAGGAAGCGGGCGCCATCCACAATATCCTCTAAATAACACAGAATAACCTTGGTATAAGGATCATTCGCTGCTTCCTCGATAAAATCGATCTCGGAAAGGTTGGCCTTGTTCCCGAGACTGACCACTTTACTGTAGCCGAGCCCGGCAGTAGCGCTCCAGTCCAAAATGGCCAGCAGGATAGCGCCGCTCTGGGAAAGAAAGGCGATTTCTCCCTTGACCGGAGCTGCAGCGGTAAAAGAGGCGTTAATAGGTGTATGTGTATCCATCACGCCAACACAGTTGGGTCCCAGCATACGCATGTTAAACTCTTCACAGATCTCAGTCAGTTTCTTTTCCAGCTCCAGCCCTTCTTTACCGATTTCCTTGAAGCCGGCTGTGATTACGGTCAGGGTTTTGACTCCTTTTTCACCGCATTCACGGGCTGCCGCCACTACCTTCGACGCCGGTACGACCATAACTGCCATATCAACCGAGTCTGGTATAGCGCCCACCGACGGGTAGCAGGCAAGTCCCTCTATTTCGCTCTCTCTTGGATTGACGGGATAAATAGCACCCTGATAACCGGAGGAAATAATATTACGCATAATCGCGTTGCTGATTTTTCCGGGAGTTTTAGAGGCCCCCACAACTGCTACGGAATTGGGTCGAAAAAAACTTGTTAAGTCAGCCACTGCTTTATGTCACATTCCTTTCCAGCAAAAAAAAATATTTTGTCAAAATAAAAAATTCTGTCTTGTGCTCACCGGAATACGATGTCGTATTAGAAAAACCCGTTATTTTTCAGCCTTAGCTCACCATGTGGTTGTGACTGAAAGAACAACGGGGCATATGGCACCCCCTTTAAAAAACTTTTGGCCAAAGTGGTATAGTGGTATGACCATCATTATCCAAAGTATAATCATAGTTAAACTAACTAGTCAATACAAATTTTTTCTGAAGTTTTCTACATTATAACTTATGTCAGCTCCTGCGACCTCTCTTCCCCAGCCGTAAGGAGAATATTAAAAGTATGGAATTAATCATACCGGCCGGATTACATGGCCATTTCCAGGAGTTCGGCGATATCCAGGACCTGAATTTGCTCCTGCATCCCCCGGCAGGCAGCCGTCTCCTCCATCAGCATCTGGCAATATGGGCAGGCAGTGCACAGCACGGATGCCCCGGTAGCAACCACCTGCTGTACCCGGCCGGCAGCAATCAGGTTTTCTGACACGGCCTTGGTCCAGAACCGGCCGCCGCCTGCCCCGCAGCAAAACGACCAGTTCTCCGAGCGCTGCATCTCTAGCAGCCGGACGCCGGGCAATGCCCTCAATATTTCGCGCGGCTCACGGTAGACATCGTTGTAACGTCCGAGATAACATGGATCATGGTAGGTTATCGTCGTATTGTTGTTTTTGGTGGGCTTTAACCTGCCTTCTTTTAACAAACCGGCCAGTAAGACGGAATGGTGGATCACTTCCCAATTACCGCCGAACTGGGGATACTCATTTTTTAAAGTATTATAGCAGTGGGCGCAAGAGGTGATAATCTTCCGGACGCCCAATTGATTCCATTTTCTGATGTTGTTTTTTGCAATTTGCTGAAAGAGCGCTTCGTGGCCCATCCTGCGTGCTGTTTCACCACAGCACCACTCGTCTGCGCCAAGAGTTGTAAAAGATAATCCGGCCTTCCTCATCATATTGTTCAGGGCTGCGGCTGCACGTCCGGCTTTTGGGTCAAATGAAGCGGCGCAGCCTGCGAAAAAAACATACTCCGCGAGGTTACTGCCTGCTATCGCTTTGTTGCCGGAGCTTGCCGACCAGCAGTTATTATCGTGACGGGCCACTCCCCAGGGGTTGCCGTGCGACTTGATGTTGCTAAAAAACTGCCGCATCTCGTCAGAGTAATCTTTTTTGGCCAGGACCAGATGACGCCGCATTGCAATAATCTTGGGAGTATGCTCGACAGAAACCGGACAGGCCTCCTCGCAGCTGCCGCACATGGCGCAGCCCCAGATAAAATCTTTTTTATAGACATCGCCGATGATATTCTTCTTTAAGATTGCCTGTTCGGCAGCAGCCAGCTTGATGTCCTGCCTGGACTTCTGCTTAAGCAGAAGCGGCGCCCTCTCTTCGATGTGCTTGCGGAAACGGCCCTGCAGCGGCTTGGGCTTTACCGGCTCGCCGCTCTGGTGGGCCGGGCACTGGTCGTTGCAGCGCCCGCACTTCGTGCAGGTGTAAGCCTCGAAAAGCTGTTTCCAGGTAAAGTCCTCCATCTTATGGACCCCGGCCTTCTCGTCGGTTGCACCTTCCAGCTCGATTGGCTTAATCGCCCCCCTGTGCTCCAGCGAGTGCCAGTAAGTGTTGAAAGGAGCAAAGAGCAGGTGCAGGTGCTTGGAGTTGGGGACAATCCAGAGTAAAGAAAAAATGGCCAGGAAGTGCGCCCACCAGAAAATGGACGCTGCCGTCCCGATGACCTCTGGCGGCTTATTAACGAAAAAGTCGGAGAGCGCTCCGGCCAGGGGAGCGGGCCAAAGCTTACCGCCGCCTAACTGCAACGCCAGGTTGGTCCCGTGATACAGCGCTTCAGTTAAGACGATAGTAAAAATGAGCAATAAAAGCCCAATAGCTTCGGTGTTATTTTTCAGCCATTCCGGTTTTTTGATCATCCGCCGCAAGAGACAGCCGGTTATGCCGGCAATAACCAATATGATAAACAGATCTTTTACAAAGAGATACAGCGCGTTTTTCCCCACGAAAGGAATGCCGGTGTTAAAGAGCCTTTCGGCGGCCATGTTGGGAATACCCGGCAACAGGATCACAAAACCGTACATGATGCAGGCGTGGCATAAGCCAAAGAGCGGATAACGGCGGATCTTCTTTTGACCCAATACGTTAACGGCAAAATATTTCAAGCGCTCAAGCGGCCGGTCGGTATGCTGCGCCGGTCTGCCCAGGCGGATATAACGAATACGCCGGTATATTTTATAAAAGAAATACATGCACGATCCGGACATCAAGAAAAAGAACAAATATCTTTCCATAACATCATTCCTTATTTGACGTTCCAGCTGAATTCGTATGCAGGACAACGACCCGGTCAGGCCTCACAATGCAGTCATTTCGTCAGGGTAGACGACTCATCGCTCTGTACATTCACCACTGTTTGGCGTTTCATGCAGATAAAGGAACGATCGGTCCAGCGCCTGAACCGGCAGTTGTAGCAGGATCTTTCCTCCTCCGCCACCAGTTCGTCCTCGTCATCCAGTAAAAAATGAGGGCAGTTGCCCGCTATTCCGGCGGCCAGCAGCCAGTCATGCCTGCCACCATTGAACTGCGCCTGGCCTCTTTCATTTTTACTCCAAAAATCCATGTCCATCACCTCAATAATCCTCCAGGTGAACAGTTGTACAGGTTTCCCACTCCAGTCCGTCTTCCCGGCGATAAACCAGAAGGATACGTTTCCCTTCCAGCAGTACGGTCTTTAATTTGTTTCCCAGTCGCACCTCTTCATTATCGTGCAGGATATAACCGTCCAGGCTCTGTACCCTTTCCACAGAACTGCTGTTTAAAATCTCAGCCACATTTATGATCGCTCCGGGGGCTTTGAGTTTCAGCCGGCCCTGGAAGCGCCCGTCATTATTGGTCATTCTTAAGCCAACTCCCGCCAGCGCCCCGATCACGCCGATACCCGTACCACCGTGTTCAGACAGGTGTACACCCAGCTTTCTTGCCAGTCTGTAGGCTTCTTCTTTGGTCATGATCCTTTTCTTGGTTTCATAACCATAAGCGATCAGACCCGCTGCATCCTGCAACTGTTCCTCTACCACTACGCAAAGGCCGGGGTCGGAACCAGGCGCGCTATCCCGTTCCAAAAATCTGCCGGCTTCTTCGATCAGCGGCTGCAGATAAGCGGCTTCAATATCAGCAGTGAAGCACATGGAGCTGTTGTGGGAAGTATAGGCTATCTCCGGATGCAAGAGCAGTTGATGGCGGGTAAGGCCCTGACAACTTCCCCAGCGCTGATTTTCAATAATCTTGATGATATGTTTAGCTGATATCCCGGTCGCGCCCTGGTCGATATTGTCTGTGTCATCGATCCCTACATAGATTTTCATTCCACACGCCGTTCCCTTCTTGATAGTATAATAATTCCTGGCGCCGCGGTTAAGGTCAGGTTTGCCAGGAAGCGGCCAGACGCGGTTTTAACCGCTTAATCAGCACTGCTGCCAGAACTCCTCCGGCAGCGCCAAAAACGACATGCAGCAAGGTCGCATAACCAAAGCCCATAGCCAGAAACACCATTGGGATATCAAGCATGACGCCCAGAACAATGCTGGCCAGCAGCTTGGACCAGCTGATTAAGGCCCCGATGATAACGCCCACCCATATGGATTCCAGCTTGTTCAAAAATAGAATCGCCAGGATATCCAGCAACACCCCCGGTACAATGCACTTGAAAGCCAGTAAGGGGCCTTCTTTACCCAAACCGAAAACAATGGCCAGGATCCCGGAAATAATGCCCATGATGGCTCCGGCGCCGAATTTGGGGATTAAGCCCTTGCCCAACATCAGTAAGCCCATCCAGTATACGCTGGTATGGCCCGGTATCCCGATGGGGAGTTGGAACACAAACCTGCTGACGCTGATTAAAGTCCCGAACATGGTCAGTCTGATCACATCGGCCAGCCCTATGTGAAAGATAAAGTTGTCCACCGGGTTTTTCAAATCAGCAGCCGTCTTTTCTTTTTCCATGTCTTCCACGTTTGTTTCCTCTTTTCAAATTCAATTAATTGGCGACATAAAATTTGGCGACCTCTTTAAGCATGACCCGGTTTCCATCCGCCTTATTGATCATCGCAAAGGTACTGTTGCTATTTGGAGAGAGGACAATGCTCCCAATCTCCCTGGAGCTCAATGTAAATTCCCCGCTGTCGCCTACCCCGCTCACCTCGATGGATTTATAATCACTAATCCCCGCTGAGCCAAGCACAAAGCCAAGTGATACTTCATTAGAATTTCCCGTGCTCTGCTTGAGTTCCCGTTCCTGTTCACCCAACTGCCTGATCACCCCGGCATCCAGATAAACAGCGATTTTATCATACTGTACGACGGGTACAAGTTTGCCGTTTTGGCTGCCTTGCGCTTTGGTGAGCTGTTCAAAAAGAAAGGCGCCCCCGACTACCAGCACAAGAAGCAGGAGCCCGATCCCGACGCGTTTGTTAATAGTCATGCCGCTCCCCTTGCTATCCCTTTTTTCTTTTTCTTCTTAAAACTTCTACAGCCACCCAGCCAACCAGTAAAATCCCGGCGCCTACAGCCACCTCATTTTGCACCCGCAGTCCTTCCTCGAAAGCTGCAACCTTGGCCGTATCCGCCTCGCTGGGCGCCGCAGCCCCGCCTGGCGACACTTCATTGTTTTGATTTGCGGCCACTGTGACACCGGACTCGGCCGTATCTTCAACGGTTGCATTGCTTTGCTCCTTGACCTGATCAGCTGACGGCCTTTCACTGCCGGCAGCCGCTGCCGCGGGAGCACTACCCGTAGACACGACAGACCCGGTATTATTAGCCTTTTTCTCCCCGGCCGTTTTAAACTCGATCGTTACCCCCCGGTTGTTAGTGCTCATGGACAGCGTGGAACCCCCATTCTTGGCCAGCAAATCCGGAGCAACATATAACTTGTAGTTGGTCCCCGGCGAAAGGGCTGTTGCCGGTTCCACCCAGATATATTGCCTTTTGGAAAAATCCACCGTATCATCAATTTTACTCAAATTAAGAGCTTTTTCATTGCCGTTTTCATCATAAAGATGAAAACAACGTTTATTTCTTTCCCAGTAGATTAAATAAACGACATTCTTGTCAAAATGCATGGTGATCTTTGGCTTCAACGACACATTCTCCGCGTCTATAACACTGGTTCCATCATCGAGGGTGGCTGACACCAGACTTAGTGGCTTAAACACACCTTGCGTATTGCCCGAGCCGTCGCCACCATCGCCATAGGCGGCTAAAGGCAGCACGACCAAAAGGGCGCTGAGCAACAGCATGAGCAACCCCGTTCTTTGCCCTGTATTTCTATGCCTCATAATGTTCCTTCCCTTTTCTGTAGTCTTGCGCCAGGCGGCTGCATCCAGCGTCTGGCCGGCCTAACGTAAATTCTGAAGCGACTGAACCTGCAGGCCCATGCCATAGATACAGATTAGCGGTAAAATACTTACCGTTATGCTTATGAGCAGCGCCGCCAGATCACAGCGGCAAAAGCGCAGTTTCCTGGTCCGGCTGTGGTGCGGCCCGCCCGTGTAGCACCTGCTTTCCATAGCCGCGGCCAGGTCGGTGGCCCGCTGCAGCGAACTCACCACTAGAGGTATGAGCACCGCCAGAGAAGTTTTCAAACGCACCAGTTTCTTTGGTGATGTAAATGGCGCGCCGCGGGACTTCTGGGACCTGGTGATGGTCTCCGCTTCCTCCAGCAGGGTGGGTATAAACCTCAGAGAAATCGTAATCAGCATGGCAAACTGATTTACCGGCGCCCCCAGGCGGACCAGAGGCGCAAACAGAGCCTCCAGGCCTCCTGCCAGCTTCATTGGTGAAGTAGTCATGGTTAGGATGGTGGAACTCAAGAATAGAATGAGCAGGCGCAAAAATGTTGACAGTCCCCGGTATACGCCTTCTACAGTCACGGTCAGCGGCCCCAGGCTGAATAGAGAAACTCCCTGGGTATAGATGCACTGGGCCAGAAAACTACAGATAAAAATAATCCATAGCCATTTAATTCCGTGCAAGACCGAAGACAGGCTTGTTTTCGACAGGTAAATCACCACAAAAATCAACCCTGTGTTGAGCAGGAGCACCGGCCAGCTATAACTAACCAATATGGCGGTAACCATGGCCAGCCACCCCAGGAGCTTGGTCCGAGGGTCCAATTGATGAATGATAGAGGTACCGGGCGTGTATTTTCCCAACTTCATTCTTTTCATCATTTTCATGCTTTCAACAACCTGTCGATTTCACCGGCCGCTTCTTCTACAGTCAGCACCCCTGTGTTTATCGGCAGCCCCCGCTTTTTTAAATTATGCAGTAATTTCATATAGTCAGGCAGCAACAGGTGCTCATAAGGCAGCTCATCCCGCTCCAGAACCTTTCTGGTCGGGCCCCAGGCCTTGAGGCGGCCTTGATCCAGCAGGGCGACACGATCTGCCAGGATAATTAGTTCGTTAATATAATGCGAAACCATAATGACGGTCACTTTCTGTTCCTGCTGATATCTTTTGACGGTAGTAAGAATATGGGCGCAGCCCTCTGGATCCAAGCCTGCCGTCGGTTCATCCAGGATCAGAATATCGGGCTTCATGGCCAGGATACTGGCCACTGCAATGCGACGCCGCATCCCCCCGCTCAAGCACAACGGCGACAGATCCCGCACCTGTTCAGGGACAAGCCCCACACTTGCCAGTGCTTCATTAACCCGAACCGGAATTTCCGCCTTGTCCAACTCCATGTTGTTTAGCCCATAGGCCAGTTCTTCAAATACTGTCGCTTCAAAAATCTGCTGTTCGGGGAATTGAAACACCAGTCCCACGGATTTCCATAGCTGCGCTCCGTTGTGCTTGTCCCGCGGATCAATGCCCAATACGGATATGCTTCCGGATTGCGGGGATAAAAGCCCGTTAAAATGCTGAATTAAAGTTGACTTGCCGGAACCGTTGGCGCCGACAACCCCCAGAAATTCGCCTTTTTCCACCGACAGGGTGATGTTATCAAGAGCCTTCTTCTCATTTGACGTCCCGCTATTGTATACATAGCTTAAGTTGTTGATTTCAATAACCGGCATATACTGTTCTCCATCTGCTCCAAAGTGGTGATTTGCTCATCCAGCAGGTAACCGCTCTTCCTAAGCATTTGAGCCAGGCGAACGATATTCGGCGGCTTTAAGTCAAGGTTCTTTTCCTCCCGGTTGAAAGCTTCCCAGGGAGGGGCGTCACAAACAATACTGCCTTCCTGCAGCAGGATCATACGGGCCGCCCCGGCCAGGTCTTCCATGTTGTGGGAGATCAGGATGATGGTAATCCCCTGCCGCTTGTTCAGCTCCCGTAAGTAGTCAAGAATTCCCTGCCTGCCGGTCTGGTCCAGCATGGAAGTCGGTTCGTCCAAAACCAGGTAAGCAGGCCGCATGGCCAGGGCTGCCGCTATGGCAACCCGCTGCTTTTGTCCCCCGGACAGCATGTGCGGCGACGTATGCCGCAGTTCGCTCAGTCCTACAATCTGCAAGACCTGGTCAACACGGCGCTCGATCTCCTCCTCAGGCAGGTCGAGATTCTCCGGCCCGAAGGCAACTTCTTCCTCGATCACCGGACTTACCAGCTGGTTGTCCGGATTTTGAAAAACCATAGCCACCTGGCGGCGTATCTCCTTGATCTGCCGGCGCCGGCCGGTGTCCATGCCGTTCACTATAACCCTGCCGGTGGATGGAAGGTGCAAACCGTTTAATAGACGGGCAAGGGTGGTTTTACCCGAGCCGTTCTTTCCGGCTATGCCTATAAACTCGCCGGGTTTTATGGATAAATTAACTGCCTTTAAAGCACAAATTTTTTGACCCTGGCTGTTTGCATATTCTTTGGTGACATTTTGCAGTTGAATCCCCTGCAAACTGATAGCGCATCACCCCCTTTTAGTCCGGCATACGAAGCGATACCCCAAAATGCAGGTGCGAATTCATTCGCACAAATGTTACATTGGCTGCCACAAGTTCGGCGTTAACGCGCCTTTGTGCGATTGAAATGGCGCCTACATTGGCTCAAGTTTTGGTTTTATGCTGGCGCCGCGTAAGCGACATGGACAACTACAATAATTTCACAATAACGGCTGCTGCTTCCGCCCGGCTGGCAAAGTCTTGCGGCCGGAAGGTGTTATCCGGGTAGCCCGACATGAGCTTTTTCGCGCTAACCGTTTTCACCGCGTCCATAGCCCAGTAGGAAAGCTGATCAGCATCGCTGAAGTCTTGCCAGCTATCCAGCGCAGTCATTTTTTTCGCCAGACAGATCATGAGCGCCATTTGTTCACGGGTGACCGGAACATCGGGCGCAAAATTATTCCCGCTTGTACCATGCACGATACCGTTGGCGGCGGCGGTGGCGATATAGTCCTTAGCCCAGTGCTCGCCGGTATCGGCAAAGGCCGCACCGGCCTCTCCGGTCAGCTTGAGCGCCTTTACCAGTATGGCGCAAAATTCCGCCCGTGTGATTGTATCATCCGGTTTGAATGTATTATCCGGGTAGCCGTTCATGATCCCTGCCGCAACAAGCTGCTTAATGCCGGCTTCAGCCCAGTGGCCGCCTATGTCGCTACAGCCTGGCGTTTGGCCGGGCGTCATTTGATTTGTGGCTTGCTCATCAGAGGGTACGGAAGTGGTTGTGCCGCCCGGGTCTATTCCTTTGGTAGTAAACGCAAAGGTATAGGTCTTCCCCAGCTTCAGCCCGTTGTTGAATTCAAAATCAGGACCGATTTCAATAACATAGGTTGTGGCCGGCTGAAGCGAGGTGCTTTTGAGCGTCAACCCCAGCGGGGCGTGCGCAGTGATTCTTTTAAACCACCAGTCGGTAACTTCCATGTAGTAATTGTCAACTGTAATCGGCACAGTTACTATATTAGGCAATACAACAGGCTGGCTGGTTTGTTTATTGTAAAATTTCACGTTGTTTTCCAGGTTGGCTTCCAAGGTTTTGAAAAAACCGAAGGGAAAATACCAGACCAGTTCCACGTGATTGTAATCAATTAAATCGTCAAACTGATATTCCATTTTAGAACCCTGGTCGCTAATTAAAGTAGCCGCCGGCTCACATCCAAGCAGTTTTGCCATTCGAGCGGCGCTACCGGCGCCCTGTCCTTGATCCGTGCCGCTCTCTCCGTAGGCAACCAGGGGTATAGCTCCCAGCAGGAGCGTGATGAGCATTACAACAATCAGCCCGGAACGACACGAAATGCTCCTGATTAACATATCGTTTACCTTCCTTTCCCAGGCGCACAAGGGAGTGAGGAAAACTGCAAATTTCCTCCTCCCTTGTGCTTTACAACTAGTTATTAGCGGTGGTTACAGTGCGTTGACGATCACCGTCACCGCTTCCGCCCTGGTAGCGCTGCCCAGGGGCTGGAAGGTGTTGTCCGGGTATCCTTTCATAAGCCCGTTCTTTACCACCGTGGCAACAGCGCCTTTAGCCCACTCGGATATACCGGAGTTATCCGCAAAAGAGGTTCCTTCGGAGATCATGGTTAAGCGCGCGGCTTTTACAACCATTATGGCCATCTGCTCGCGGGTAATCAGGTCGTCCGGACCAAAAGTGTTGTCGTCATAACCGCTGAGTACTCCGTTGGCTGCTGCCGTAGCAATATTGTCTTCGGCCCAGTGACCGGCGGTGTCCGCAAAGACTTTACCGCTTTTGGGGGTAAGCTTGAACGCCTTTACAAGTATGGTGGCAAATTCTGCTCTGGTGATGGTACCGTCGGGCTTGAAGCTGCCGTCGGGATAGCCGCTGACAGCCCCTAAGGCCACCAGTTTTTCAATGTTGTTTTGAGCCCAGTGGCCCTCGATGTCATTCAAGGTTTCCTGCGTGGGTGTGACAACCGGGGTCGCTGCCTTTGGTACGGCAAACACGGCATATTTGGTGAAATGCTCCACCTCCACAGTGATGGTCGAACCGGACACCGTGCCCCCGATATTGACCCACTTTGCCTGGGACTCGTCGTAGTAAAATACGGCCGGTACCCCGTCCGATCCGATTTGGGAAGCGTCGAATTCAAACGTCAGGGCAACTTTTTCAGCAAAGCTATAGGCAGTCTTGTCTCCAACGCTGAACTCATACACGTCGCTTACCGCTTTAAAGCCTGCGGGAATTTCCGGCGGCGAGGTTACCTTCTTGATGTCAACCGTAACAGAGCCGGTTTCTTGTAGAGCATTGGCGGGTATAACTACCCTGGCCAGGTCGCCCAATCCGACTGTCGCCCCGACAGCCGGGTCAACAGAGGCGCTCCCGTTGGTATAGGTGGGGCCGTTGGTGGTAACAGAGATCCCACTGCCACCGGAAGTGGGAGAGCCGGAGCTTGCCGCTACAGTGAAGGTAACGACTTCGTTCGTGTTTCCGTTGTTTTCGCCGAGTGTATGTCCGTTATTGGCCGTCAAATTTTTGCTGATGATGATTTTGTACGTTTTCCCGGAAGTCAGATTGCTCTTCGGGGTGATGAAGATATAGTGTAAGTTATCGTTAATTGTTGTAGAGTCTAATTTGAAAACATTTATGGGTACCTTTGTGCCTGTGCTGTCCTGCATGGTAAGACATTGCTGGTTGTTGCTCCAGACAGCATCGGTCGTCACACCCCGGTCAAAGTAAAGCCTGACCGTGGGGTTCACCGGCACAGTGGTACTCCCCTCTATGGGGCCGTCGTCGGTGGAATTGTCACCGTTGACTGTCGTCAGTGTGGAGCTTGCGGCAACGAAAGACAAAGGATTTTGTCCGGACAAACCCTGTCCGGTAATGGCCGTACTCCAGTTGCCTGCCGCATCAACCGCTTCAACCGACCAGACATATGTGTTCGTGCCCTGTTGCAACCCTGTGTCGGTGTATGTGGTCGTACTGCCGTCTACGCTGCCCAATACTACCCCGTCACGTTTGATTCTGTAGTTGACGACACCTACGTTGTCCGTGGCTGCCGGCCAGGTCAGGGTGGCTTCGGTTTGATTTCTGCTGACTGTCACCGCGGCATTGTCCGGCCATTCAGGCGACCGTGTATCAGACCCGCCACTGTGGCTACCACCACTGTCGCCACCGCTAGACGCAGCAGTTTGGGTGTAAGTGACAAACCCGGTGAAATGTTTGGTCCAGATTACGAGATCATTATCAACATCGATTTTGCCGTCCGTACCCGGCTCCAGCGCGTCACCAACGTCCTGGCTGTCGGAAGTCAGGACGTTGGTTATTTTAGTAAATGTCCCGTTCCTGTAGTAACCTGCATCCTTGCCGGCCTGGCCGGGAATGAGGATCCTGACGGCATTGCTGAATGTCAGCTGCACGTCACCAAAGCCGACTTCTATTACCGCGTTAACTGTGGCGGTTTTCCCGGTATCCGGGGTTACGGTCACGGTGTTGTTGGGCTGTACTGCGGGCACGTTGATGGTGCCGTCCCAATTGGATGAAGCCGGAGCGCTGATGGTGGTCCCGGCAGGTACGCGTACAACTACCGCGGAACTGCTAATACCCGTGTAAGCAGCTATGTCCATCGCCGGTAATGCACTGGTAGCTGTGGTAACACCGGAGGTATTCAGCAATGAAGATAGATCGAGGGTGGCATTACTTACACTGGCCGGCACGGTCAATTGGAAAGAGGGAGTACTGGCGGTTACCGCCAGATTCCTATTGCTGCCACTCTCATCAATAGTAACAATTGGACTGGTGATAGGTACTGCAGGGCTCTGCTCATTCGTTTTGGCCGTAGTCTGCAGATCAGTCAGGCTATGATTATTAGCAAAATCAGTGGCTTCCACCTTGAAATTATAGGATGAGTCAGGGCTAAGACGGCAAACATCATAGGAAGTGGCCTTACCGTCAACTGTGGCCAGCAGAGTACCATTCTGGTAGATGTTATAACTAATGTTAGGAATGTACTGACCACTGTAAGTGTCATTATAAGCCACTCCGTGGTTATCCTGAGCGGCCGGCCAGCTTAAAGTCAGGCTGGTATCTCCGAGATTTGAGACCGTGAGGCTGCTGCCATCAGCCCAGGACGGAGCGTACTGCGAGGTCGCTGTCGTGGTGAACTCGAAGGTATAGGTGGTGGCGGTCGACTTTCCGCTGTTGAAGGTAAAGCCCTTGTCGATCTCCACGATGTAGGTGGTGGAAGGCTTGAGAGCGCGGCTCACCAGGTCGAGGCCGAGGGGAGAGTTGCCTCCTATCTGCCAGAAGTACCAGTCGGTAACCACCTGCTCGTTGATGGTCTGTCCGTAGTATGCCGCCAGCGGCCCGTTATACGTCTTCGGAGTGTTGGGCTGGGTCATGAGATTCGGGAGCGTTACCGGGGCGCCGCTGTCTTTCTCGTAGATCTTCACATAGCTGTTCAGGTTGCTCACCATGGGGTTAGCGAACCCGTTGGTAAAGTACCAGGCAAGCTGGACGTTGTCGTAGTCCACCGGGTCGACGTAGCGGTACTTCAGGACAGCGCCGGTCGCATCGTAGGATGTCTCCACCGCGTTTCCATCGAAGCCTACCATGCTTGAGCTGACAGGCAGCACGTTATTGGTTACCGCCTGAACGGTGAGGGACTGCAGCTCGCTCCCGTCGGCTGCGGTAACCGTGCCCGGGGCATAGCTCAGGGTAACGGTAGCGGCGCTGGAGACAGAGTTGGCCAGGAACAGCACGATCTGGTCGGTATTAGCTCCCAGGGCCACTCCTGTGACCGGGTCTGAGGTCGTACCGTTATTAACCGTGAATTGGTTTTGGGTCCCACTGGGATCGGCCATCGCCCGGTCAAACTGCAGAATGACCTCCTTGCCCAGGTGATCGGTGGCGGCGCTGACCGGCGTCAGGCCGGCTGAAGCAACCAGGGTGGTAGCGCCCGTGCCCGGCCCGGCAGTGCTCCAGTTGCCGGCGGCATCCCCCGCCCGCACGGTGAAGGTGTAGGATGTATTTGCCGACAGGCCGGTAACGCTGTAGCTGTATAAGGCCCCGTCGACCGTACCAATTTTCGTCCCATCCCTGTAGATGGCATAAGAGGTCACGCCGGTATCGTCGGTGGCCTGGGTCCAGGTCAGGGTCAGGCCGGTCGAGGTTACACTGCCGGCTGTCAGAGTACTGCCATCCGGCCAGGTGGGATCCATGGTATCCGCAGGCTGGGGTACGCTGAATTGCCCGTTATTCACTGTTGCCGCAACGGACTGGCCCTGGGCGTCAGAGAGAATTACCCCGCTTAATCCCAGTGCGCTTGTCTGTCCGGCTTGCACTCCTGCGGCAACCTGGAACTGCAGCTGCGCTACCGTGCCGCTGCCGCCGGGAACAGGTGTGTTGCTCCCGTTGTAGATGATCACCCTTAAGTTATCACCTACCGGGTTGGTGATAACGGAAAAGCCGCTTGCCAGGCTCCCTGCGCTGGTTTGCTGGTAAATCAACTGGGTATGGTCATAGCTTAAGTCAAATTGCAGTCCGGTTACTTCACCTGAACTTGTTAAAGTAACCGGTACCTGGATCACATCCCCGGCAGCGCCGCTGACATTGCCGGCTGTCAGTACCGGAGCCGTACCAGCATTTGCCGCAATTTCAGCCGGTTGTAATACGCCTATGTATGAAGCAAGTAAAATTAATGCGAAGAGCAGTATGCCCATAGCTTTATTTCTGATGTTTTTCAATGCCTTACCCTCCTTAATACAGATCATTTCAGCTCCAATTCTGCAAGGTTTGTTATTGCTCCAAAGCATGTTTCATAGGTTGACCGTCGAGTTATTGTCGAGTTATTGTCGAGTTATTAATATACCAGCAGAGGGAAATCCGTATAGGATTCCCTCTGCGCCTTCATACATGATTTTGAGCTAATTTGTTACTTGAGGGCGTTGACGATCACAGTGACAGCTTCGGCCCTGGTGGCGCTGCCCAGAGGGTTAAAGGTGTTATCAGGGTACCCCTTGATAACATCGTTCTCGACAGCCGTGGCTACGACGCTCCTGGCCCACCAGGAGATGTCCGCGCTGTCCGCGAAGGTGGTTTCATCAGTTCCCACGGGAAGCTTCGCGGCTTTGACCACCATCATCGCCATCTGCTCGCGGGTAATCAAATCGTCCGGCCCGAAAGTATCGGTATCGTACCCGTCGGCAATTCCGTAATAAACTGCCGTGGCAATGTAATCCTTGGCCCAATGGCCGGCGGTGTCTGCAAACACTTTGCCGCTCTGGGGGGTCAGCTTGAATGCTTTTACCAGCACAGTGGCAAATTCGGCCCGGGTGATGTTGCTGTCGGGCTTGAAGCTGCCGTCAGAATAGCCGTTAATGGCGCCGAGGGCAACCAGCTTATTGATGTTGTCCGCAGCCCAGTGACCGGCAATATCATTCAGGGTGAGCGTAGTCTCTTGGCCGGGGATATCATCCTTAGCGACTGTAGTCTCTTCTTCCTGTTTGACAGCAGCGAGTACGGCGAATTTGGTGAAGTGGTTAACTTTCACGGTGATGGTAGAGCCCGACACGGCTCCGCCAAGGCTCACCCACTTAGCTGCAGTCTCGTCATAATAGTAGACAGCCGGGGTTTCGCCCGAAGCAAGGTCCGCCGGGTTGAAGCTAAACTTTAAGGTTACATCCTTGGCAAAGCTGTAGTTGTCCTGGCCGTCTACGCTGAACTCGTATACACTACCAACCAGTTTGAAGCCTTCAGACACTTCGGGAGGTTGGTCTACTTTCTGTATTTTTACTTCTACAGTACTGGTTCCCTGCAGTGAGTTTGCCGGAATTTCTACAGTAGCTTCATCACCAAGGCTTATTGTACCACCCTTACTGGGTGTTACAATTGCCGCTCCTGTCGTGGAGTTAACCGTATTCGATGTGCTTGAGCTACCGCCGCCGCTGTAACTAGTTGTCGTCACGGTGACACTGGGACCATCCGCGCTCTCATTGCCGGCCGCGTCTACCGCCTGCACCTTGAAGGTATACCGGGCGCCCGCGCTCAGACCGGTTACATTGTAGCTGGTATCAGCAACCGGGCTCGCGGTCAGCAGGGTGGTTCCCCGGTAAACGTTGTACCCGGTCACGGCGACGTTGTCTGAGGCGCCGCTCCAGGTCAAGGTCAGCCTGGTCCGGCTCACGCTGGAAGTCGTCAGGCTGCCGCTGCTCCAACTCGGCGCGGTGGTGTCGGACACAACCGCAGTTTGGGTGTAAGTGACAAATTGGGTAAAGTGCTTGGTCCAAACCACCAGATCATCACCAGCGTCAATCTTACCATCACCGCCCGAGGTCAGAGCGTCACCCGCCTCCTGACTGTCAGAGCTCAGGAAGTTGGTTATTTTGGTGAACACGCCTCCCCTGCTATAACCAACATCTTTGCCTGCCTGACCTGGGATCAGGATCCTTACAGCTTTATTGAAGGTCAATGGCACATCGCCATAGCCAATTTCTATGACAGCGTTGACTGTAGCAGTTTTTCCGGTGTCCGGTGTTACCGTTACGGAACCGTTAGACCGAACTGCCGGCATATGAATGGCGCCGTTCCACCCTTCGGGAGCGCTTACGGTGGCTCCTGCCGGAATGGTTACCTGCACTGGGTCGGCGCTGACGGAAGTATTGGCTGCTATGTCCAGCGCCGGTAAAGCTGTTGTGGTTACCGTACCTGCGACAGGCGCGTTGAGCAATGCCGACACGCTAACCGTCGCGTCGGTTACACTGGCAGGTACTGTGATCTTGACATCGGCCGGTGTATCCGCGGTTACGGCAAGATCTTTATTGGCGCCGTCATCCGTGATCGTCACACTCGAATCAGTAATCGTTACGGCATTGCTTGTCGCCACCGTGACGCTGGGGCCGTCCGTGCTCCAGTTGCCTGCCGCGTCGCCTGCCTGCACGGTGAAGGTGTACTGGGCGCCGGCGGTCAGACCGGCAACATTATACGTCAGGGTGTTACCATCAACTGCAGCCACTTCCGTACCGCCCTGGTAAACCTTGTAGCCGGTTACGCTGACGTTATCCGTGGCGGTGGTCCAGGTCAGAGTCAGTCCGGTCTGGGTTATATTGCCAGCCGTCAGAGTACTGCCATCCGGCCAGGTGGGTTCCATGGTGTCCGCAGGCTGGGGTACGCTGAATTGACCGTTGTTCACTGTTGCCGCAATGGACTGGCCTTGGGCGTCAGAGAGAATTACCCCGCTTAATCCCAGTGCGCTTGTCTGTCCGGCTTGCACTCCTGCGGCAACCTGGAACTGCAGCTGCGCTACCGTGCCGCTGCCGCCGGGAACAGGTGTGTTGCTGGTGCTGTAGATGATTACCCTTAATTTGTCTCCTACCAGGTTGGCGCTAACAGTAAAGCCGTTTGCCAGGCTCCCGGTATTGGCTTGCTGGTAAATCAACTGGTTATGGTCATAGCTTAAATCAAACTGCAGTCCGGCTACTTCACCCGAACTCGTTAAGGTGACCGGTATCTGAATCACATCTCCGGCACCGCCGCTGGCGTTACCAGCCGTCAACACCGGAGCCGTACCAACAGGAGGCGACAATGTGGATACCGTGGCAGCCGGGCCGTCACTGCTCCAGTTGCCGGCGGCGTCGCCCGCCTGCACCGTGAAGGAGTACTGAGTGCCAGCGCTTAATCTGGTAACATCATAAGTCAGGGTACTGCCGTACACTGTATCCAGTACCGTACCGTTCTGATAGACCTTGTACCCGGTTACATCCACGTTATCCGTGGCGGTGCTCCAGGTCAGGGTCAAGCCGCTCTGGGTAACATTGCTCGTGGTTAACGAACTGCCGCTTGCCCAGGTGGGCGCTGCGGTGTCAGCAGGCTGGGGTACGCTGAATTGCCCGTTGTTCACTGTTGCCGTAATAGGTTGGCCCTGGGCATCGGAAAGAATTACCCCGCTTAACCCCAGTGTGCTTGTTTGTCCAGTTTGCACTCCTGCGGCAACCTGGAACTGCAGCTGCGCTACCGTGCCGCTGCCGCTGGGAACAGGTGTGTTGCTTCCGTTGTAGATGATCACCCTTAAGCTATCACCTACCGGATTGGTGATAAGGGAAAAGCCGTTTGCAAGGCTTCCTAAGCTGGTTTGCTGGTAAACCAGCTGGGTATGGTCATAGCTTATGTCGAACTGCAGTCCGGTTACTTCACCCGAACTTGTTAAAGTAACCGGCACCTGAATCACATCCCCGGCAACGCCGCTGACATTGCCGGCTGTCAGTACCGGAGCCGTACCGGTATTAGACGACAGCGTGGATACCGTGGTTGCCGGGCCGGTAGTGCTCCAGTTGCCGGCGGCATCGCCTGCCTGTACGGTGAAAGTGTATGTCGTGTTTGCCGACAGGCCGGTAACGCTGTAGCTGTATACGGCGCCGGCGACCGTGCCAATCTGTGTTGTGTCCTGGCAGAGGGCATAAGAAGTCACTCCGGTATCATCGGCGGCCGGGGTCCAGGTCAGGGTCAGCTCACTGCTGGTGACGTTGGATGCCGTCAGGCTGCTGCCATCCGGCCAGGTGGGCGCGGTGATATCGGATGAAGCAGCGGCAGCCGTAGTCACCGAGGTGCTCGGGCCGGTAGTGCTCCAGTTGCCGGCGGCATTCCCCGCCTGCACGGTGAAGGTGTATGTCGTGTTTGCCGACAGGCCGGTAACGCTGTAGCTGTATACGGCGCCTGCAACCGTGCCAATCTGTGTTGTGCCCTGGTAGATGGCATAGGAAGTCACCCCGGTATCATCGGCGGCCGGGGTCCAGGTCAGGGTCAACTCACTGCTGGTAACGTTGGATGCCGTCAGGCCGCTGCCATCCGGCCAGGTGGGCGCAGCAGCCGCTGCTGTTGACTGGTACAGGATATTGTTTTGCGTATCATAGATGATGATTTCTGCGTCAGAACCTGTAAATGTGTTGGCGTCGAGCACTGCTTGCGCCGCGGCCTGGGCTGAAGCTGCATCCGTGATGGCAACCCCGTTGAGGGTGGCGCCGGCAACGGCTTCCAGCCGGGAATTAAAGGTATTGCCGGTTATAGTCACGACACCGGCCTCAATGCAGTTATTGGCCCCCGAGGCAAAAGTGTTGTTGGTTATGGTCAGCTTCTTGCCTGTGCCAGGTGTTCCCAATGTAGAAGCGGTAGCAAAAACGGCATACTGTTTCGTTTTGGAAACCTGGCAATTATTGAGAACTACTTCATATTGCTGTGTGGTATTATTCTCGACAGCATTAATAATATAACCGTAATTATCCATTCCCTGGAAATTAATGCTATCCAGGTTAATGAAAAGGTAGTCGGGCACAGAAGCAAATTTGTTTATCGTTGATACTCCATTACCGTCAAAGGTAAAGTTGCCCAGGTTTAGACCCTTTTGCCAATCCGGCCAGAAGATATATTCACCACTAAAGTTTGCCGAGATTGATTTACCCTTGAAGTCATATGTGCCTCCTACCATCATTGCATTAGTCAGAACGATGTTTTTCACCTGGGGCTTGTCGAGTGCGATTTTAAATTCGTCCCAGGTTCTGGCTGGGGTGGTCTCCGTCCAGCGCACGGTTAAGTTATACACCTTGGTGTCCGTTACTGACCCACATGTGATGGTTTCAGTCAATGTGACATCAGCGGAATCAGCGTCGGCCGGTTTGGTTACATAGAAGCTGTTAGGATCCAGAATTGCGCTATTTGAAGATGTATAGCTTACCGTAGCGTTGGAATAAGGTTGTTGCTTCCGACTTAAGTTCTGGGTTACGCTATCAGCGCTGTCCCCAGCGGCAAAAGTAACCAGGTCCATGGCCTTAATAGCTGCCACGATATCGGCATCATCCAGCGGAACGTATACACTGATTTCCGGCAGCTTCGCCGATATATTGCCGAACCAGTCTATGACTTCTGCGCTATAGCGATAGGTATGTCCTGCCTCAACGCTGGTATCATAGAAACCTGGGGCAGTTACAGGACTAAAATACCACCACCAATTACCGATATAATCTTTGTTGACATCGTAATGACCCAGCAGGACATCATCACGGTAAATATTGTAGCTAACGATGCCGGCGGGGTCCGGGTACACATCTGTACCAGCTTTGGGCTCTTTAATGTCAAGCCGTACTTTATCGGACGAAATCGAAGGCGTATCAAAGGCATACCCCACCGGTGCTTGCGTATCTTCCCAGACGCCAAAGTCTTTAACAAACCGGTAATCATAATACGCCGTTCCGGTTATATTGCTGCCTTGCACCTCTGGAACGATGCCGGTGACCCATTTTCCTTGAAGCGGGTAAACCGTACATTTTTCAGGGTTTACTCCCTCTACCAGGGGGGAAGTTATCTTCATCGCGCCTTTGAACTCAAAACCGGTAAATTCCGCATGTATAAATTTGCCAGCCACTTTAAGACCTGGGACAGGATCCGGTGTGTATTCGGTAACTGTCATAGTAGCACCTGAAGGAACTTTTAAGTTCAACAGGTCGATGACAAGTCCACCTTCATAGATCATCGGGCGGCCGGTATAAATCGGGTAAGTGCTTCCGGGATTGAGTTTCGGGGTAGTAACAGTTACCTGGGGACCGTCACTGCTTTCGTTGCCATTGGCGTCAAGCGCTTCCACTTTTATAGTGTTATCCGTACCGGAAAAAAGCGGCAGTGTACAGCTGGCATCGGTAACGGTTGTTTCATCCGCCAGAGTACTGGCATCACTGCCCTGGTAGAGCTTAACCTTATAGCCTGTCACCCCGATGTTATCCCAGGCCCCGCTCCAGTTCAGCGTCACACTCTGCGGGCCCAGATCGGCAGTGGTAAGGCTGCCATTGGTCCAGGCGGGCGGGGTCACGTCATAAGCATTGGTGGTCAAAGTGAGACTGGGGCCATCAGTGCTCTCGTTCCCGGTCGTATCCACTGCCTGGACGGTAAAAGTATACTGGGTAGCGGGAGTGAGACCGCTCACAGTATAAGCAGTTGCCGTGATCGGGTCAGGCGTCAATAAAGTGGCGCCCTGGTAGAGCTTGTAGCCCTTTAGTTGATTCTGGTTGTCGGTTGCTACGCTCCAGTTCAGGGTTACGCTGTCCGCAACCAGCCCGGTTTGCGTGAGGCTGCCGCTGGTCCAGGCGGGCGGAGTGGCGTCTAATGTGGTTGCCGAAACCCTGGGTCCGTAGAGACTTTCGTGCCCATCCCCGTCCACCGCCTGAACGGTAAAGGTGTAACTGGTATTCTGCGTAAGCCCGCTTACATTGTAAGTGGTCGTAGTTACCAGGTCAGGCGTCAGTAAAGTTGTGCCCTCATAAATCCTGTAGCCGGTGACAGCCACATCATCTGCCGCCGGGTTCCAATTCAAAGTCAGGCCGGTGGCGGTCAGGTCCGAAACAGTGAAAGTCCTGTCCGGCCAACTGGGTATCGTTGGATCAAATTCAACAGACTTAACCAGGCGAATTCGATAGTTGCTATTATCCGCAATATAAAGTTTACCGGTCCCGTCAATCGCCACACCATACGGTGAAAAAAATTCAGCGGCGGTAGCCAGTCCGTCATAAAAACCATAAGTTCCACTACCTGCCAGAGTACTGATATTGCCGCTGGCGTCCACCTTACGGATTCGCTGGTTATTACTATCGGCAATGTAAATATTGCCTGCGCTGTCCACTGTCACTCCATGAGGATAATCTAGCTGCCCGGCGGTAGCCGGACCACCGTCGCCGCCAAAACCACCGGCGCCGTTGCCTGCCACGGTGCTAATAACACCAGCGGTATCCACCTTGCGAATTCGGTTATTTTGGCTATCTGCAAAGTAAAGATTGCCTGCGCTATCTACGGCCAGCTGATAAACCTGCGATATTTGCGCACTCACAGCCGGCCCGCCATCGCCCGAATAACCGTTGCTTCCAGTCCCCGCTAGAGTGCTGATGTTGCCGTTGTTATCTACCTTGCGAATCCGGTAGTTGTTACTATCAGCAATATAGAGGTTGCCTGCGCCGTCTACCGCCAGCCCGTAAACATACGATGATATTTGCGCATTGACAGCCGGTCCATCATCGCCTGCATAACCGGAACTCCCGGTACCCACCACGGTGCTAATGTTGCCGCTGGCGTCAACTTTGCGAATTCGATAACTTCTATAACCGGCAATGTAGAGGTTTCCAGAGCTGTCTACCGCCACCGCTGTTGGAGCTTTCAGATCTGCATTCAGGGCTGAACCGCCGTCACCTGAATAACCGGAATTGCCGGTACCCGCTACGGTGCTGATATTGCCGTCGGTGTCAATCTTGCGGACTCGATGATTGTATTGATCAGGTATATAGATATTGCCTGCACTGTCAACCGCCAGCCCGTAAACACTCGATATTTGCGCACTAACAGCCGGTCCGCCATCGCCTGCATAACCGTTAATTCCAGTACCGGCCACAGTGCTGACCACATCCACTGTGTTCCCTGCCGCAAAAGCAGGTATGCTGCCAGCCGCAACCAGGAAACACAACATGATGGCAATTAAAATAAGAGGTTTATGTTTGTTTTTCACTTAATAATCACCTTCAGCAAATTGATATAGCTTCTTCTTTTACATAGATTGCGTAATATCAATTATCGGTCATCCATAGTTATGAGCCGCCTGCTATCACAAGAAGGCAAGCCGCGCAGGGGGAGTTGTCTATTCCCTTGAAATAAATTGTTTAACCCATTAAGGGAATCACCTATCCCCCCCCCTGCCCTGCGGTATGCCTTTTCCTGCAATTTTTTAATGGTTTACCAAAGTTGCTTATCCTGCCATCAATTTCCTACAGCCTTTTTCACCATCTGCACCACATCCAGGATATTGATATTACCATCACCATTGAGGTCGGCAGCATTTAACTGCGCCGCAGTCGGAGTTGTCTTACCTGAAGCGAAGTTAACTGCCTGCACAACATCCAGGATATTAACTGTACCATCATTGTTTACATCACCCCAGGTATTGCTAGCTAATGCCTTCATGGTTTGGGTAACCGCAGCGTCGTTATAACCTGTGGCGTTTACTACGATTGCATAGTCTTTAGCTGCAGTAAAAACACTCGGATCAATGGTGATGACACCGGCAGCGACGCTGTACCTGGCCTTGTCCACAACCGCACCGTCTACGGTTATGCCGGTAATGGCCGCCCGCCAGGCTTCATTGTCGGCAAAGGTTAGCTTCACTGACAGGCCGACGGTGTTATTAACAGCAGCTGCCAGGGATGGCGCCAATAATTTTGAAGAGGAATCTGCAACCATGATCTGGTTGACAAAAATATCCGGATACCCGTTGGCCCTGATCACTACCGTATCATTCTTGGGGTTTTCAAACACACCGGCAGCAATCAGGATATGGCCCGGGGTTATGGTGCACTGATTGAAAACAGAAGTACCGAGATCCGGCCAGGCGCCCTGAACTCCCAGGAGCACGTCACTGATTGAATTCATCCATTCCGTATCGCCCTGAAAATAGATATCCACCGGCTGCCCGATGTATCCGCTCTGGCTGCCCTGAGCCGGAGTGGTGACGGAGATGCTGGGCCCATCTGTGGTTTCGGAATTCTCTGTATCCATTAACTCCAACTTGAAGTTGTAAGTCGTCCCTGGTTGCAGTCCCGTTACATTGTAGCGGCAGGTAAAGGGAAGAAGGGTGTAGCCGTAGGTGAAAGTAGTCAATACTTCGCCATTCTGGTACAGTTTGTATTGCAATCCTGAACTGGCGCTTTGCCAGGGCTGCGCCCAATTCAAGGTAAGACTGGTGCTTTTGAGGTTGCTGACAATAATTTTGTTATTTATGGACCAGTTCATAGCGGAGCTGGCTGCTGTTCTGGCGGTTACACTGGGACCGGGGCTATACAACCTGCTCAACGCGTCTTCAGCATAGATCTGGAAAGTATACTCGGTATCCGGTTGTAATTCATTAACTTCACAGCCCAGGCAGCCCGGTGCAGTCCAGCGGGCTGTCCTTTGACCATTAACACCGATCCAATAGGCGTGGAGCCCCTCTTTATCAGTAGCCGGGGTCCAACTCAGTATTACACTGTTGGGGTTTACTGCAGTTACAGTGACCTTACTGCCTTCCGGCCAGACCGGGAGAGTATTGGGCAGAGTCGCAGCAGTGGTAACAGGACCGTCCAGACTCCATTTCCCCTCGGCATTGCCGGCTTCAACTCTGAACTGATAGGTTTGACCGGGCCGCAGGCCGGTGACATGGCAGGAAGTATTACTGACTATAGCGATCAGGTCAGCTCCCTGGTACACCCGGTATCCGGTCACGCCCACGGTATCACTGGCTCCGCTCCAGGTGAGAGTCAGTTCCGTTTCATCAATGGCACTGGCGGTGAGGGTACTGTTCGCCGCCCAGGCAGGCGCTCCCAGGGAGGAGGCAGTCTGGTCATCCGTTGCCGCCTGATACAAGACCACCGGATGGAAAACACTGTCCACGTTGTTGACAACAACTACCGGTCCGCTGCCGGCGGTCAGTTCATTATTTGTCAGCAAGGCTGTTCCCGCAGTCGCTGCAGACGCCGCATCGGTGATCTTTACACCATTGATGACGGTATTGGCTGTCGACTTGGTTTGAACTAAAATGCCGTCATCACAATTGCTGATCTTGTTCCCGATCAGGGTCGCAGTACGGCCCGGGGTGATCAGTAATCCCGCCGAAGGTCCGCCGCTGGTCATGGTTCCCTGGTATCCTGTAATGGTGTTGTTAACAGCGGTAAGGGTTCCGATTTTATCGTAGAGTACACCATAGCCAGGTTTGCCGGCGCCGTCGAAGGTACAGTTCTCAATCCTGATGCCCGTTGGCTCATTGACCGCATTACCCTGTGTAACGATGACAGGCGCCACTTTGGTGCTGCCGAAGCGGCAATTGGTAAGCACGAGGCTGCCGCCGTGGGAGAGGATGAAACTGTCCAGGTTTTCCCCGCCCTTGAATTCCACGTTTTCGAAGTTATAACCGCACCGGCTTTGCGCCAGAGCCACAAAGGAATAGTTTAAAACCGGGTTTGAGGATAAACTTGGGTCTGAGGTCTGGTTGGCGTCAATCACGGCATTTTTGATAATTATGTTAACACCGGCGCTGTTAATAGCATTAACTGCAAATGGCTCCACTACAAGGGTCTTGCCCTTGGCATCAAAGACATTATTGGGAAAATCAGGAAAACCATCTTTAAGAATAATCGTCTGAATATTGTCCCGATTTATAGCATACTGGAGTTCAGACAAGGTATGAACAGGCATAACCCCGTTGGCCCAGGGTTCCCAGGTCACCCGCAGCTGTTTCGATACAGTGACAGGATCAATTACTTCACCGCGTTTTATCGTTGCCGTTAAGGTTACCACTTTATCACTACCGTCAGCTGTTTTAATCACCCTAGCAGATTCTGCAGATGACATCTTAATAATTTCCGGATCACTGGAAGTCCACCAAATACGGACTTGCTCATCCACGGACGTCGTAAAAGGCAGTTGGATATCGGTAACCACGTGGTCGGCACTGTCCCCGTCCGCATAAACAATGGGAATAGTCCCATCTTCAAGCTGTTGCCTAATCGTGGCAAACACATCGGCGTCTGAACTGAACAATACTTTGACGCCCCCTGTGAGATTGGGCTCTTCATCCTCCGGGGTTGCATTATTAGCACACCAGCTCCAATTGCCCATGGGGTCATAGGCTTTCATATTGTAGGCGTAAGTCTGACCTACCTGCAGAGTGGAGTCGGCGTCTGTGAAGGTAGCGCTTCCGAACCCTCCGGAGCCGTCAACGTAACCCACCATTTTGCCGTCCCGGTACACTTCAACATAACTGATACAATCATTGTCATAGCACTGGATCTGCGGGAAGACAATTTTATAATTCTCGATATCAACAGTGGGAGGGGCTGTAAAAGCCACCGGTCCGGGTGCCGTATTGTCGTAGAAGACTTGATAGACAAAAGTCCCGCCCGCTTCCGGCACATCGGTGGCGGTTACACTAATCAGGTGATTATCAGCCTGACTGCGGTCCGGGGTCAGGTACAGCAGATCCCCGGTATATACAGACATCTTGTTGATATCCAGGCTCGGGTCCACCGGGAAAGTAAGGGTTACTTTCTTACCGTCTCCGGTACCCTGGAGATAAAACTCATAAGCAAACCCTACTGGAGTGATAAAATACTTTCTATTGATCACAGTACGCTTAAGACTGACCCGGTTGGTCGCAGCAGGATCAAGGTTTTCCGCCGTGACGGTGACATTGTCTTCAAAACAAAGAGGAACGCCGTTTTGCATCTCCACTTGGTTCCCGTCCTCGGTCAGGAAGACAGTCTTGCTGGCTGTTGCGCCATCCCCGCCTTTGACCCGCACTTCCACCTGACTGGTTCCGGTAAGGATGCTTAATGCAGCAGCGTCAATTGCCGCCGTCGTTCCCGTATAGGGCAGGGCAGTCCAGTCACCGGAGGTGCTGCCGGTAACAATCCGGTATTCCAGTTCGGCTCCATCAGGTAGTCCGGTCAAAGTTAATGTCTGGCCGGACAGCAAGGCGCTTGTCAAAGCAACGTCAGGGATGTCCGCCACTGTGGTAAAGGGAATCTCCACCGCAGGCTCACCCAGTGTACTTCCATTTTTAAAGGTAACGTCCGGTGATACGACAATCTTATAAGTTGAGTTGGGAGTTAACTGGGTCTGGGGTTGAACAAATAAGTTGGTTTTCTCGGGATTTTGTGTATTACTTGTATCTCCCAAACTAAATACATTCACGTTTGGCACCTGCTGGCCGCTGCTGTCCAGCAAAGTAATACAGTTGATATTCTGGGCAGTGTTAGCTATCACATTATAGGCAAACTTCAGTTTAATAATGGGGTTTAGCGGCGCCAATACACTGCTGTCAATTGCTTCTATATTCGTTGAAGTAATGTTATCGCTGTTGATGCTAGCCAGATAAGCGGTGACTCTGGTGTCCGCGGTTACAGCAGCTGCTGTAGTCGCATCAGCAGACGGGCCGCCGCTGCTCCAGTTGCCCGCCGCATCACCGGCTTCGACTTTAAAGCTATATGGAGTGCCGGCGGTTAGCCCGGTGACATTGTAATTCAACGTGTTTCCATCGACTGTCGCCAGAACCGTATTGTCCTGGTATATTTCGTAGCCCGTCACACCCACATTGTCGGTGGCCTCAGTCCAAGTCAGGGTCAGACTGTTTTGAGCCACATTACTCGCTGTCAAGGTGCTGTCGGACGGCCATGCGGGCGCTGTGGCATCGCTTTCAGGTGTTGCTGCTGTTGTTGCAGTCGTTGCAGTTGTTGCAGCGGCCGTAGGTCCGTTACTGCTTTCATTGCCGGCGGCATCCAGGGCTTGTACTGTAAAGGTATATGCGCTGGCAGCGCTCAGGCCACTGACGTCATAAGTTGCAACATCCCCCAGCGCAACTAAAAGTTCTGTCCCCTGATAGACTTTATAACCGGTTACAGCCGTGTCATCGCTTGCTCCTGACCAATTCAGAGTCAAGCCGGTCGCTGTTATATTGGCCGTGTCGAGCACTCCGTCAGTCCAGGCGGGTGCAGTTTGATCTGTTGAACCCGAAGCAACTGTTGCTGTTGTTACTGTGACGCCGGGTCCGGTTGCGCTTTCATTGCCGGCCGCATCCAGCGCCTGCACTGCGAAATTGTAGGATGTTGCGGGCTGCAGGCCGCTGACGTCACAGGTATCGGCCCCATACACCATGGTCAGCACAGAGCTGTTCTCATATACTATGTAGCCCGTCACCCCGGTGTCATCCTGGGCGCCGGACCAGTCCAGGGTCAGGCTTTGATCAGTCACAGCGGTGGCATTGAGCGTACCGTTTTCCCAGGCGGGCGGAGTTGTATCCGTTTCTGCGCCTGCTACAGTCAACGGCATGATATTAAGGAACGACGATAGCAACATCAATGCCGTGAGCAGCCAGGACAGGGCGCGACACTTTGCTTTAAAACGCATTAGCCTTAGTTCCTCCTTTTTAATTGATGATTAATTGCTTAACTATCCAATACAATAGCCTTATCTGAAGGCGTTTTTATCCCCCCTCTTTCTTTTAATATCCCGTTGGTACAGCAATTGTGTTCCCGGCTTCCCCCCCCCAAAAAAACAAACTATCCAGCAAGAAGATGCTTAGATGTATTTTTGTCTCGTTATATATGTTTTCGTCATTTTAAATTGAGCTGCACGGCCCATCCTTGTGGGCATCAAAACCATATGCCTTTAGGCAATATATATTATAGCATAATTTAACATGATGAAAAACTACATATTAAATTATTTTATTTTGTTATGTATGTTTTTGTTTAGTAATGAAATGAGCAATAAGATATTCTGATAAATGCAGCAACCGAATCAGACAACCAAATATTGTTTATTGTCTGAAATTATGGCATAATCCTTACTAGGGAGATGACCTGCATCCATGAACTTTGGTAATCGCTTGAAACAGATTAGAGAACGCCAGATGCTTTCAACATCCAAGTTATCCAAACAATCCGGTCTAAGCCAGTCGTTTATCTGGAGAATTGAATCCGGAGAAAAGCAGCCGACGCTTGAGACTCTAAGGAAACTATCACTTGGGCTGGGGATGAGTTTAGGCGAGTTGCTCGGTGAAGAGTTGTTGAGTGAACCTGAATCGCCGAAGATCAACAGGATCGTCGGCAATATACGAAAACTCCCGGTCGAACAGGTTGATGCGCTTGATTTATTTATCGCCTCGCTTTCCCAGGGACACGCGGCTGGTGAGAACCCATTAACCTTACAGGCAATTAATCTTAACCACCCTGATCAGGATCGTTTTGAAATTGAGTTGGTCTTCTCTGCCAATGTTTCCGCCATCATGGATCACCGGATCCCGGACGGCACACAGAGGAATATGACGGGCTTCCATCTGTTTGACGACGGGATGAAAGAAGTGCCTATCGATGTCATACCCGGAAACAAAAAAATGCTTGGGCAGAGAGCTGAAAGAACCTTTATTGTTAGGCCCCAGATCCGGCTTACTGACGGAAGGGCGTATAAGCTGAACATATCCAAACTCTTGCAAGCCAATAACTACAAATATCTGAAAGAAAACCACACGATCACATTTTCAACGTACGAAATCATAGACATCACGCCCTTTAACAAGAAACTGTGCAGTCCTTATCTTTCACTGACACTGGACGGCAGCAATATCTCATCCGGCGACGAGAATGTTCCGGTTAATACCGATATCAGGCTGACATTTTCCAGCAACGTCGTTGCCAATGCGGTGCGGAACCACAATCTGCAGTGCTTTTCTATGGAAAGCAGCAAGAAGCAGCCCGTTGAGATAGATGTTACCATGGCTGAACCGAATGATAATTCCGAGAAGAAAAAGGAAATCATTATCCATCCCCGGCACGGCTTACATAGAAATACTGTCTATATCCTGACCATCTCCGAAAACCTTCAGGGCGCCAATCAAAAGCTGTTGGGAACCGACAAAGTTATCACCTTCACCACCGGCAATGCCAACATCACCGGTACCGATGAACAAGACGGCTCATCGATTGCGTAGATGGAGAGCGGCGCCGGAGGGTGAAGCTCAAGCAAGGCCAGATAATCGAGGTTATCTTGAGCCGTTTTTTTTATGCCCATCTTCAGGCGGATCTTCTCCTCGCCGGGACCATATCTTTGTAACCGTGAACGATGTCAGGGAGGGCTTTTTTGAAAGCAGGGTCCCTTCTGGTTACACTTTCTACCACTGAAGAATATTATAGGGAAAAAGGAGGTGTCCTTATGGACTACGTCATCCAGCCCGGTGATACGTTAACATCCATCGCGGCCCGCTTTGGTGTCACTGTTGAAGACATTGTCAGAGTCAACCCAATACTTGTAAATCCGAATGCCATCTACCCCGGGCAGATTATCCATATTCCAATCGCAGGTGTAAGCCCCATACCAAAGGGGTCGCTTTACATTATCCAGCCTGGAGATACGTTGACTTCAATCGCATTAAGGTATAATATCCCGCCGGGGGCGCTATTGCAGTTCAATCCCCAAATTACCAATCCCAACTTGATTTACCCCGGTCAGATTATTACCATTCCCCTGCCTTATGCAGCCTTACCACAGATGCCGGTGACCCCAATACAAAAACCGAACTTGCCTCCCAACTTTCCACCCTTCGACCCCTTTTGATGATAAAATTTCCGATAAGGTCCTCCACAGGAGGCCTTATTTTTTGCTTTACCCAACAGGTAATATTTGTTTATTACATGCCCTTAAGGATATGTTATAATTCAGTAAATTGTTTAAATGGAGGATCAAAGACTTGGCAAGAAGGTTAAAAAGGAAGTTAAAACTTTCACGGTTCTTTTTTCTTCTGCTGGGCATCGCCATCATAGGCGCCGGCTGCGTGCTGGCGGCCGTGCTCTTTACCAGTATCAGGGATTTGCCGGTGATCAGCCCGGGCGCCCTGGAATCCGGCGCCTCCACCATGATTTACGACAAGGACGGCAACCTGGTTACCAATGTTGGTCTTAAAAACAGCGTTCCGGTTGATTTAGAGGAAATCCCCGACAATGTTAAGAACGCCTTTTTGGCCATAGAAGACCCGGCTTTCTACCAACACCACGGCATCAGCATCCGCGGTATTGCCAGGGCCGCCTGGTCCGATCTGACCTCCAGGCAAATCGTTGAGGGAGGCAGCACCATTACCCAGCAGCTGGTCAAAGTCTCTTTTCTGACCCTTGACCAAACCGTCAAGAGAAAAATCCAGGAAGTTATCCTGGCCTTCCAGGTGGAAAGGCGCTACACCAAGGATGAAATCTTGGAGATGTATCTCAATAATACATTCTTCGGTGAAGGCGCCTACGGCATTCAGGCCGCTGCCCAGACCTTTTTTGGTAAAGATGTAAGCGAGCTTACCCTTGAGGAGGGAGCCCTGCTGGCCGGACTTCCTCAGGCGCCAAGCGCCTACAACCCATTTAAAATTTATACTTTGGAAGGCCAGGAAAAAGAAAAACAAATTAATACCGTTATTTCAAGGCGTAACGCTGTACTAAACAGCATGGTCAAGAACAATTTTATCTCTCAAGAGCAAGCTAACCAGGCCAAGGATACGGAACTGAAGCTGGACACCAATGAGGTTTCCCAACGACAGTACCCGTATCCATATTTTCTTGATTACGTAACTGAACAACTGATTGAAAAGTACGGCGAGGCTGAGGTATTCAAAGGAGGTCTTAAGGTATACACCTCCCTTGATCCTAAAATACAGCTGATTGCCGAGGCAGCTATGAGCAGGTCCTCCAACTTCCCCTCCTCAAGCGCAGACGCCAACGGTGTCGTGCAACCCCAGGGGGCAGTGGTAGTCCTCGACCCTCAAACCGGTCATATCGTTGCTCTGGTGGGTGGGCGGGAACATACCCAGAAGAGGTCCTGGAACCGGGCCAGCCAGACAACACGCCAGCCGGGTTCTGCTTTCAAACCCATCGCCGCTTACGGGCCGGCCATTGAATACCTTGGACGCGGGGCTGCCTCGGTGGTTGACGATGTCCCGGTAAGCTATGGCTCCTACTCGCCACGCAACTCTGACGGTGTCTTCCGGGGCTTGCTAACCCTGCGGGAGGCTCTTACCCGTTCAGTGAACATAGTTGCCGTAAAACTTTTAAATGACACCGGGATTAATAATGCTGTCCGGTTTGCATCCGGGCTTGGCATAAATCTTGATCCGGACGTGCACGGCCTCAGCATGGCGCTTGGCGGCCTGCATGAAGGGGTGACACCGCTGCAGATGGCGGCTGCATATGGCGCTTTTGCCAACCATGGTGTGTACATTGAGCCTACCGCCATCATTAGAGTTGAAAAAGCAGACGGGATCATCCTCGATCAGCATGTCTCCAAGCAGCGATCGGCCATGAAGGCTACCACCGCTTATCTGATTACAGACATGCTGCGCTCGGTGATCCAGAGCGGTACCGGAACCGGCGCCCAAATCGGGAGACCGGCGGCGGGTAAAACCGGGACCACCGACGAAGGTAAGGACATCTGGTTTGTTGGTTATACCCCCGAGCTTACGGCGGCAGTGTGGATCGGCTACGATACTCCCACATCCATGCAGCAGGCTTATGGCGGCATGTATCCGGCCAAAATCTGGCAGGAAATTATGAGCAAAGCCTTAAGCGGCCTTCCGGTCCAGGGCTTCACCCCACCGACCGGGGTGGTCTCGGCAACGGTCGACAGCAAGTCCGGTCTTTTGCCGGGGCCAAACACACCTGCCGACTCTTTGGTAACGGACTTGTTTGCTGAAGGAACAGTGCCAACGGAGCAGGATAATGTGCATGTCTTTGTGGAAGTTTGCGCGGCCAGCGGGCAGCTCCCCAACCAGTACTGTCCTGACCGGATTATCAAACCACTGATTAAACTGCCCTACCAGGTCCCTGCCACCGTACTGGATTACGCCCAGCGTGTACCTACTGAGACCTGCACTATACACGGCCAGGGTATTACGCCGGAACAGACCGGAGCTCCGGTCAACCCGGCCATCCCGGTTACAAAACCCAACAAAACCAACCAGACTGAGAACCAAAGCGATAAAGATAAAAGCCAGTAAAATAATTTAAAAGAAAAAAGCAAAACCCCTTTCGAAGGGGGTTTTGCTTTTTTCTACCTTAAAAATGCAGGTGCGAATTCATTCGCACCTGACCCCGTAGAAATGCAGTATACAAAGGCCTCTCAATTTTCAATTTCACTTGAAATGCTTGAACCGGATGCCATTTTAAGGTACTCATAGTAAGTCGCATTCTGTTTAGAATAATAAACGAACCCTAACTATCATAAAATTCAGGAGGTGACACAAGTGTACAATCAGGGATGGTCCGACCAGCAACGCGGTGTGCAGGTAAAGGCCCTTAACCCTCAAGCCAGTGACATTACGGTTTATTATACCGGCCTGCTAAATAAGGCAGGAGCAACCCAGGTATTTCTTCATGCGGGTTTTGGCGACCCCAAGCACTGGAGCGTCACGGAAGATTACCGCATGCAGCGTACACCGGAAGGTTGGAAAAAGAGCTTCAACATGGAAGACAATACCGTTTCCTTTTGTTTCCGGGATTCGGGCAACAACTGGGACAATAACAACGGAAACAACTGGACTTACAGAATAACCTAATCGAGTAGGGTAATGCTGCAGTAATTCTCTGCAGCATTATCCCTCTCACAGAACCGTACGTACGGGCCTCGTATACGGCTCCTGACAAACCTCGGTCGTTATCATTCATAATAACAAGGCAAAATCCCGACTTTTACCTTTGTCATATCAAACAGCTTAAGCGTGTCGAACCACCGGTTTGGAAGCGCCATGCTGATTAACGGGCTCGCTGAATTTCTCCAGAGTGTTACAGAGATTTTCTCGAAATTTCCGTGATATCCCATCCGGCGCAACTGCTTGTGTAGCGCTTTCCATGACTTCCATTCCTTCATCTTTTTCATCCGGAGCCGCCTTCTTATCCAGCCCATCAGATCCTCCAGCAATGCCTTGCAGTTGGCTATCCTGAAATAGTTAACCCAACCGCGCAATACAGGATTAAGTTCTTTTGTGACGTTCTCCAGATTCTTTCCCTGATTCCTTTTGGTCAGTTTCTTGATCTTGTCCTTGAAGCGTTTGATTCTTTTTGGATGTATGGCCACCCACTTTTCGTATATGTTAACTCCCAAGTAGGCCACACCTTGATGTACGCTGGTTATGCAGGTCTTTTCCCGGTTCACCTTTAGCTTCAGGTCTTTTTCCAGTATCTCTATGGCGCAGGCCATGTACTGACCTACCTGTTTCCGGCTTTTTCCGAAAATCAGGATATCATCTGCATAACGCACTATTCGTATCCCGGCTGCCTTCATCTTTTGGTCAAATTCATCAAGGTAGATGTTCATAAGCAATGGGGAGATTGGTCCGCCCTGGGCTGCGCCCAGTTCCGTCTCTTTTACCACTCCTTCTTCCATCACTCCTGATTTCAGGAACTGCCTCACCAGTTTCAGAATCTGCCCGTCGCTGACTTTCCTGTTTACTGCCCTGATTATTAACTCATGGTCCAGCGTGTCAAAGCATTTGGACAGGTCCATGTCGGCAACATATGTGAGTCCGTATTTATTCATGAACCTTTCCGCCTTGGCTATCGCATGCTGGCAGGATTTCCCCGGCCTGTACCCGTAGCTTGACGGATGGAAATCCGGGTCGAAGATGGGCTCCAGTACGTTTTTCAGGGCCTGTTGCGCCACTCTATCCCGGATCGCGGGTATTCCTAATGGTCTTAGGCTTTTGTCCTCTTTTTCGATGTAGGTTCTTCTCACCGGCTGTGGTTGGTATGTGCCGGTTTTGAGTTCTTCATGCAGCTTCTGGAGGTTCTCCGAAAGCCCGGCTTCAAAGGCTTCAATAGTCTCCCCATCCATTCCTGGGGCTCCCTTATTGGCCTTCACCGCCTGAAATGACTTTCTCAGGTTCTCCATCTGATACACTTTGTCTCTCAAACTGTACCATTTCCGCATGATTCTCTCCCTTTCGCCATGCTCGCCTTCGCATTCTCGTTCCGGTTGCCGGTTTCTTCGTCCAATTTGCGGGCTTCTCTAGCTTTCGCAATATACCTCGCCTCCTTGGACTACTCCGTCCTGTGCGGTCGGTTGCGCCAGCAAATTCGTCATCCCCGGTGCTACCGTACCCCTTGGCATTTCAGCCGCGGTTGTCTTCACTTGAACCGTCACTACCTTTACGTTGCTTGCATTCCTTGGTTTGTCTTCGTCCCTTCGCAGGTGCTAAAGGCTTTTGGCTCTTTAGTCCTCATTGCAACCAGGTGCAATGTCCCCTCAGTTTTCTCCTCCAGTCTGTTACCAGCCTTCATTGGCTGGGGGTTTCTCGCTACTACGGACTCATCTGCCACCCTGCACCACGTCTTCTCTTCCTTGTGTTTCCACTTGTTTGAGCTTACCTGTTTTATCAGGATGATACAGGGCTTCCCCGGTAAAGTCTGCTTGCCTGAACTTGAACTCATCCGTCCTAACTCACCAGGTCTTCTAGCTTTCGGGCTTTCCCACTTGTTGCAAGGTTACCCACCTGATGAGCCAACTCCGGTATCACTTGCGCTATGTTCCAAGTTCCCCCGTCGGCTTCCTCCGGACCCCACCGTTACCAGTGGTGCCCTTGCTTACAGGTTGTCTTCCCGCTAGTTAGGTAACAGGGTTTCTCTCAACCCATCGGCTCGGCAGACATGCCGGGTGAACAGCAACAAAACCGGGCATGTCCCGGTTTTATTTTTCCTAATAACAAACAAATTTAAATCCCCTGCAGGGATTTTTTTTTGTACCCTGAATTAATAGAAAAAAGTCTTGGGAGGAATCTAACGTGTTCGTTGGCAGCGTCAAAAACCTGGAAGAAATAAAAGTTAACGCCCCCGGTGCGGTAAATGCTTTCAAAAAGACCTTGATCGGCCCACAGGAGGGGTGGGAAGGCTGGGTTATGCGCCTTTTTTCTTTGAAAGACGGCGGCAAGTCGCCCCGCCACAGCCATCCCTGGCCGCATATAAATTATATCCTGCGCGGGCAGGGGGTTTTATTCGTCGACGGTAAGGAGACTCTCCTGGGAGAAGGTTCGGTTGCATACGTGCCCGCCGGTTCACTCCATCAGTTCAGCAGTACCTCAAACGAGGAGCTTGACTTCATCTGCATCGTACCTGAAGAAGGCGATAAATAAAGCTTCAGGTAATAAGGTGTCTCTTCTACTTAGGTTTGAGTACTATCAGGGTGTATTTTTTTTCAGTGCCGCTTTGTGCGGTTACCGTAACAGTAACTTTAACCCTTCTGGCATTCCCGCTGAAAGAAATGGTCTCGGACGCATTCCCACTTTGTACAGTCTTTTTGTCAACCTCTACCGTAGCATTGGCGTCAGCGGTGGTTGGGGTGACGGTAAACCCGCTAACATCATTGCCCACAAGAACCGTATACTCGGTGATGTCTGGCGCAAAGACTGGATCCAATGTTCCTGCGCTTAAAGTTAATCCGCTCAGGTTGGCGCTATCGCTTAAGCTTCCAATGGTAATGAGAATATCTTTAAGCTTACGCTTCTCAGGAGGACGCAGGGAATCCCTTAACGCTTCAATATTGGCCCAATTTAAGCCGTAGCTGGCCGCGGTCTCAGAAGCTATTCCCAAATCACCTTCGAGAATTGCCTCAAGATCTGCTTTAGGTATATTACTAAAGGGGTCAAAGGTCAACGCAGCAATATCAATTGTCAACTTAACTGCTTTAAAAACAGTAATACCTTTTGCCTCAAGAGTATTCCTCAAGCCTGGATCAAAACTACCTTCAACCGTTTTTAAAAAATTGGCCAACTTCGTTAAATCGCCACTTTGTAAATCTTTGATCTTTTCTTCAGTGTCCAGTTGACTTATTACGCTGTTATAAGCGCTTTTCACCTGGGCATTGGTCAGACCCAAATTATTGAGCAGGCTTTTTTGAGCGGGGCTAAGGATATCCGGTATTGTGTCGCTTTCGATGATCCTCTGGCCAATCGCCAGAGCGTCTTTTACCTGCTGAGCGCTCAATTTCTGAAACTTGCTGATCACATTGCTGATAAGATCAGTAATTCCTGCCTCATACGCCCCCATGTCCACCCTGTCTCCGGTGATGCGCGGGCTGCCGTTCAAATCAGTAGTTACGCCCTGGGCTACTCCGCCGGCTTCGAAGGGGACATTGGTGCCGGCATTGATACAAGGCGAATCTGCCTGCAGCCTTAAATTGCCGGGTCCCACGAATAACGGGTCGGCGTCGATGTTGCCGTTCCCGGGATAACCGCCCTGGATGTCGCTGTAAGTGACAGTGGGGTTGCTGAAACTTCCATCGTAGATTTGGGCGCCGCTATTACCCCACAGGATGCAGTTGCTCAGCGTCGGGCTGCTGTTATGGTTGTACATCCCGCCGCCGGAGTTCCTGGCAGTGTTCCCGCTGAAGGTGACGTTGGTCAGCGTCGGGCTGCTGTCAAAGTTCTCCATCCCGCCGCCGGCGTAATCAGAGTGGTTACCGCTGAAGGTGACGTTGGTCAGCGTTGGGCTACTGTAATGATCGTTGGACATCCCGCCGCCGTGGATACCGGCACTGTTCCCGCTAAAGGTGACGTTGGTCAGTTTTGGGCTGCTGTTATCGTTCCACATCCCGCCGCCAGAACGGTTACTGGCATAGTTCCCGCTGAAGGTGACGTTGATCAGCGTCGGGCTGCTGCTGTTAAAGTTTGACATCCCGCCGCCGTAAACGGCACTGTTCCCGCTAAAGGTGACGTTGGTCAGCATTGGGCTGTTGTTGTAAAAGTTGTACATCCCGCCGCCGGTGTAACTGGCACTGTTCCCGCCATTAGCATTGCCTCCGGTGACAGTGCACCCATCCAGCACGGCAGTCTGGTTCAGAGCTAAACCAGCCGGATGATAAAATACGTGATGACAGTTGTCGCTGGCATCACCCTCTACACCAATATCACCGCTTAGAATGGCCGGGTGCGCAGTCCGGTCGCGCCCGGATCTCGTGCTCTCTGTTCCAGCAAAGCCACCGTAGATACCCACCCCGTTCTTCATTTGGAAGTGCTTGCCACGCTCACCAATACCCAGGCCATAGTCGCTGGTCGGCTTATATGTACCCGCAGCCACCCAAATCTCGTCACCGGGCTGCGCAACATCTAACGCTGCCTGTAAGGTGGTGAAAGCGTTACTCCAGCAGGCTCCAGTGTTGTCGCCGGTGGTGTTGCAATTCACATAGATTATTTGTTTGCTGGCTGCAGTGGTTACGGTAACACTGGGACCGGTGGCGCTCCAGTTGCCCTCAGCATCACCTGCTTCCACCTTGAAGACATACCGGGTTCCTGAAGTGAGGCCGGTTACGTTGTAGGGTGTGGGTGTGCCGTCAACAGTATCCAAGTTAACAGTATCCAATATGTTGTTGTTCTTATAGATTTTGTAGCTTGTTACACCCACGTCATCCGTGGCGGCAGTCCAGGTCAAGGTCAGCCCGTTCTGGGTTACATTGCCAGCAGTCAGGCTGCTACCGGACGGCCAGGCGGGCGAACCGGGCGGGAAAGGCTCTGAAAACTCATATGCCCCCATGTCTACGTTAAATGACACGATACGTGGGTTGCCGTCCAGGTCGAAAGTTACAGTTACGGCGTCGTTGCTGCCTGTGTTAATGCAGGGCGAGCCGGCCTGCAACCTTAAATTGCCGGGCCCCACGAACAGCGGGTCGGCGTCGATGTTGCCGTTCCCGGGATGACCGCCCTGGATGTCGCTGTAAGTGACAGTGGCGCTGCTGTCATCTGTATTGTAGATTTGGATGCCGCTATTACCCCACAGGATGCAGTTGGTCAGCCTCGAACTGCTGGCATAGTTGTACATCCCGCCGCCGGAGCCACTGGCACTGTTCCCGCTGAAGGTCACGTTGGTCAACGTTGGGCTGCTGTAATAATAGTTGGTCATCCCACCGCCGAACCCACTGGAGTTGTTCCCGCTGAAGGTGACGTTGGTCAGCGTTGGGCTGCTGGAAGAGTTCCACATCCCACCGCCGCCCCTACTGTAGTTGTTGTTGAAGATGACGTTGGTTAGCGTTGGGCTGCTGGAAGAGTTATACATCCCGCCGCCGGAGCCACCGGAGTTGTTGCTGAAGGTGACGCTAGTCAGTTTTGGGCTGCTGTTCTTATTGTTGGACATCCCGCCACCGTCATAATCGGAGTGGTTCCCACTGAAGGTGACGTTGGTCAGCGTTGGGCTGCTGGAATCATTGTTATACATCCCGCCGCCGTAGACACCGGCTCTGTTCCCGCTGAAGGTGACGTTGGTCAGCGTTGGGCTGCTGTGATCATTATTGTACATCCCGCCGCCAAAGCCGTAGACAGTGTAGTCGCCGGAGCCACTAGTACTGTTCCCACTGAAGGTGACGTTGGTCAGCGTTGGGTTACTGTAATGATCGTTGGACATCCCGCCGCCACGCCTATGGGTACTGTTCCCGTTGAAGGTGACGTGGGTCAGTGTTGGGCTGCTGTTATAGTTGTATATACCGCCGCCGCTACGACTGGAGTTCTTGCTGAAGGTCACGTTGGTCAGCGTGGGGCTGCTGTTATAGTTGTACATCCCGCCACCGTGTACATTGGGGGAACTTTCATTTAACCCGCTATTAGCAACGCCTCCGGTAACAGTGAACCCATCCAGTACGGCGGTTTGGTTGAGGGCAAGACCAGCCGGATGATAAAATACGTGATAACAGTTGTCGCTGGCATTACCCTCTACACCAATATCACCGCTTAGGATGGTCGAGTGCGCAGTCCAGTCGCGCCCGGATCTCGTGCTCTCCGTCCCGGCAAAGCCACCGTAGATACCCGCCCCGTTCTTCATTTCGAAGTGCTTGCCACGCTCACCAATACCCAGGCCATATTCGCTGGTCGGTTTATATGTCCCGGCAGCCACCCAAATCTCGTCACCGGGCTGCGCAACATCCAACGCTGCCTGCAGGCTGGTGAAGGCGTTAACCCAGGAGGATCCGGTGTTGTCACCGGTGGCGTTGCAATTCACATAGATTATCCGCCCTTCGCTAGCGGCCATAGTACCGGCAGAACAAACCAAAAGAGCAAATACCACCACAAGTATCATGGTTAATTTTTTTCTCATACCTAACTCTCCTTAAAGAAATTATTTACCTTTACATTCACATCTCCCTTTTTTGGCTATTTAAGGTTACCAGCTTATGAAAAAATGTCTATAATTCTTATCTAAAATTAGTAAAATCGTGTCTATTTCTCACAAAATCTTGTCTGGATTCGCAACTGACTAAAAAGGAAGAAGAAATGGATTCAGGCTGAAGCTGAAAAACATCTTGTTCTAAATGCTGAGAAGAACCAAAATATTTTACCTTACGCTCTTTTGGAACCTGTTATATATACCAAACAATTGTTAAAAAAAGAGCCTTATTCACGAGGAAAAAGGCTCTTTTCAAACTTTTACTAATAAATTTCTTTCTCTCTTTAACTATCTTGTCAACCTAAACGAACTCTAAACTGCGCGCCCATCCGGGCATGCCACTGCTCAAAGCCGTTAATAGTATTTTTGAGTGTGACAAAAGAGACATCTCAAGCTATGCTTTTATCGGTTCTCAAATCTGATAGGGGTAAATCATTTTCAAACTTTATGAGAACCCACAGAAACAATAGTTAATATCAGGCCAGTTCCACCACCGTGACTCCGTAGCCCCCTTCGCCCTGTTCACCAAGGCGTAGAGACTTCACCCTGCGGTGTCCGTTCAGTTCCCTGTGGATGGCCGTCCTGAGCGACCCGGTACCTTTGCCGTGAATCAGGCAAACCTTTGATAAGCCGGCCAGGTAAGCGTCATCAAGGTACTTTTCTACCAATAAAAGGGCTTCGTCCGCATACAGGCCCCTCAAGTCAAGTTCGGATGATATCTCTCTGGCCTTGTCCAGCAGCACCCCACCCACTTTGTTTTGACCTTTTTGTGGTTCGGGCTTTTCTGCCCGGCGCAGATCTTTAAGCGGTACATTAACCTTCATAATACCCACCTGTACCTGCACCTCGCCATTTGGGCCAGGAGGGCTAAGCACATAGCCCTTCTGGTTGAATTTGGGCAGGTATACCTCCTCACCCGGCCTTAAGTGCCGCGGAGCCTCTCCTGCCGCTGTTTTCTCAGGCGATGCCCGGTTGACCCGGTCCTGGGTTTTTTTAAGCCGGGCCCTGGCCTCCTGAATGGCGCTTTCTCTTGCGTGGCCCGCCTCTGCGGCCATCTTATCTTTAAGTTCCCTGATGGCGGCCTCGGCCTCCTGTCTGGCCTCACGGACCAGTAACCTGGCTTCTTCCCCGGCTTTGGACAGGATCTGCTCCTTCTTTTGTTTGAGCTCGTTTTCCGCCCTCTCGCACTTCTCTTTCAGCAGCCTGGCTTCCTCCGACAGGCGCACCGCCTTTTCCCGCTCTGCCTCCGCCTCCTGTTGCGTCCTTTCCAGGTTGCGCATCAATTCATCGATCCGGACCTGTTCTACCGTCAGGAACTCTCTGGCCCTTTTCACCAGTTCGTCCGGCAGCCCCAGCCTTGACGCTATTTCAAAAGCGTTGCTGCGGCCAGGCTTACCGATTAAAAGGCGGTAGGTGGGCTTTAAGGTTACGGCGTCAAATTCCACGCTGGCATTTTCAACCCGTTCGCGGGTATAGGCAAAGTTCTTTAGCTCACTGGCATGCGTGGTGGCGATGGTCCTGGCCCCCGAGGCGTGGAGCTTCTCCAGGATGGACTGGGCCAACGCCGCGCCTTCGGTCGGATCTGTCCCCGCCCCCAATTCGTCCAGAATAACCAGGCTGTCACGCCCGGCCCGCCGGACGATGTCTACGATGTTGGTCATGTGTGAAGAAAAAGTGCTTAAGCTTTGCTCAATGCTCTGCTCATCACCGATATCAACAAAGACCTGCCTGAAAATCCCCAGCCTTGAGCCGTCTCCGGCGGGAATGTGCAAACCCGACTGGGCCATCAGGACCAAAAGGCCCGCGGTCTTCAACGTAACTGTTTTGCCGCCGGTATTGGGACCGGTTATGACCAGGGTGTCGAAATCCTCGCCCAGGCGGAGGTTAACCGGCACTGCCTCGTCCTTCAGCAGGGGATGCCTGCCCTGTCTGATATCCATGTAGGCCTCGCCCTGCAGCACAGGCGCCCAGGCGTCAAGTTTCCGGCTGTATCTGGCCTTGGCCAAAATAAAATCGAACTCGCCCAGGGCTTCAAGGGATATGGATATACTGTCTACCTGCCGGGAAACACCGTCGGATAACTCCGAAAGTATTCGCGCGACTTCCTGCTTTTCCACCAGCAGCAGACGGCGCAGTTCGTTATTTTTATCCACCACCGCCATCGGTTCGATAAACAGGGTGGCGCCGCTGGCGGACTGATCATGCACGATACCGGGCACCTGGGTGCGGTATTCAATTTTGACCGGTACCACATACCGCCCTTCCCGGACCGTCACAATCGGGTCCTGGAGGTATTTCTGGTAATTGGGAGAGCGAATGACGTGTTCCAGATGTTCCTTGATCTGGAGCTGATGGTTCATAATTTTCCGTCTCACCTGAGCGAGTTCGGCGGAAGCTCCGTCAGCCACCTCGCCACCGGGCAGGATAGCCTTTTTTATTTGTCTTTCCAGATCCGGCAGGGAGGCCAGGGAATCAGCCAGCCGGCTTAAGATGGGGTACCGCTCCTGTTTTTCCTGCAGGAAAGCTTTTATAGCCCTGCCGGCCGAAAGCGTATCCGCCACCGCCAGCAATTCACCCGGCTCGAGGACGGCGCCGCTCCCGGCGCGTTTTAGTTGCACCCTGATGTCCTTCCAGCCGCCGATTTCCGCGGTCGGATCCAGCCGCAGCAGTTCCCGCCCCTCGCTGGTCTCAGCCTGCCACCCCAGGATTGCAGCCAGATCGTCAACCGGCTCCAGTTCCATCACCAGCTCACGGCTTAAAGGAGAACCGGTAAAGGAGCCCAGCTGTTCCAGTATCTTTTGGTATTCCAGCCTTTGCAAAGTCTTTCTTTCCATATGCATACCCTAAATGATTTTTTTAGTAAGTTTTTCCACCACATTCTTTGGCAAAAAGAACAGAGCCGATTCAATAATGCTTTGCAGGGAAGCAATGGCCCCCGCACTGCCTTCCCAGTGTTCCTTGATAACGTCCTCCCCTGCGGAATTCAACAGCCTCTGCAGGGCAATGGCCACGATGTAAGCGTCGTCGACCTGACCTAAAAACGGGATAAAATCAGGGAGCAGATCCACCGGAGAAAAGACGTAGGCGATGGCAGCCCCCAGGATCGCCTTGTCGGCGGTTGAAACACGGGGATCTTTAACCAGGCGGTACATCAGTTTGAGAAAATTGGGGATTTCTGTGATAAACTCCATGAGCAATGATTTTGCTTTGTCTCTATCCATGAATATCCCTCCGGATAAGAACCTCTTTGCTAATCCCAATGCATGCTGCATGATTTGATTCCTGGGCAAAACGGATTTCACCTACGGTAAATAGTCGTAGGTCGTAAGGCGTAGGGCGTAGGTTTACTGCATTCCTCATAGGTCAAAAAACTAATTTGTGACAAATGTTGTTTGTCACCTGTTTTTTTAATCAACTCCACGGTAGTAATGGCCCTTGGTAAAACCTGCCGGGCTGTACTTGAGCATCATATCCTTTAAGCCGGCCGTTCTTTCCTGGATTTGCGAAGCAGGCAGCTCGAGAGCGGTATGGTATGACTTCACCACGTCCCGCACGTAATCGGGTCCCTGCCGTCCGGCCTCAATTCTCAATACGGAGACACCTGCGCTCCTGAGGGCGGCGAGGTCCTCAATCATGCAGAGGTCACGCGAGTTAAAAATGTGCATCCGGCAGTGCCGGTCCGTCTCCACCGGAAATACTACCCCCTTGCGATCCTTTAAAGCGAAAGTATTGCGGCGGCATACGCCGCAAGTCTTTTCATTTGGAAGCAAAAGAACCGTCCCCCTGCTTCCGTTTTCGAGGAGGCTGCCCGGAGCGCAGTACTCGGACACCATCAGGGGCAGCGCCCCGTGCACAACGGCCTCCGCCGGAACCGACAACAGCGGAACCAGGCGCCTCACCTGCTCCAGCGTGAGCTCAGGGGAAAGGGTCAGCCCGGCCACACCGGCTTCCTGCAAAAATAAGGCTGCGGCATGGTTGTAAACATGCAGGGGAAAATCAGCGAAAACCGGCACTCCGGTAATCTCCCCGGCTCTATGTATTAACCCCAGGTTTCCGGTAAGCAAACCGTCCAGACACTCCCCGGAAGCTCCTTCCAACAACCGGCAAAAGTCTTCGAGTTCTTGTTCACGCATGATCCGGGGAGAGGCGAGGATAAACCGGATACCCGACTTCCGGCAAATCTCACTACCTGCATAAATATCCTCCATACTAAGCATTGGTTTGGAACGGAACTGCTCCCCACCAAAGTTCACTTCCCCTGCCCCGGCCTTAACCGCCGCGCGCAGCGAAGGCAGGTCTCCGACCGATACGGAAAGCACGGTCCTGGTTGTGTTAGCGCCGCCGGATGATAAATCCCGTGCCAGCGCCTGCGACAGGCGGCTGTTGAAGACATCTTCCGGCACTACCGTAGCCTTTAAACCCGCGGCCCGCCGTCTCTCCAACTGCGCCAGGGCCTCCCTCCGGGCTTCATTGAGCTCGCTAACAGGAACCATCACCTGCCCGTCCAACCGGCAGTCCAGAGACCCCAACCCAAAAGGTGTGTTTCCCAGACGGTCCAGCTGCTTTTCCAGGTAGGCCAAGGTCAGCGGGCGGTTCACCGCCTCAGCTGCCTTGGAAACCGTAGCAGCCTCCCCGGTAAACCCCGCGGGGTCTTGAACCCGTATCCGCAGCGGTTCCCCGGCCCTGGCTGCAACTGTAAACGCCAGCGGGATTTTCTTAACTTCTCTAGGGGAAGTAAAACTGGCGCGGGCCCGCTCGATCAAATCGGCGTCATGGGTCTTGAAGACCCGGTCACCCGGGAAAACCCGGCCATTAATGTCCAGCTGCACTACCGCTTTGCCGGGCGCACGCTCAACTGACCTGCCGCCCAGCATGATGCGGCCGACTTTTCCTACCGCCCTTCCACCATCACTGACCCAGACTTCGATACCGTCACCAACCCGCAGCGGGCTTTCTAAGATCACTTCCGCCAGGCGGTTGTGCCGGTTAAAGCCCTTAACCCTGCCCAAGCGGACGCCCCGGTTGTTGGGGCGCTTCCAGCTCATCAACTCTCGCCCCGGACGCCCGTAAAAATAGCCGGTGGTAAATTCCCGGTTGAAAACCTGGGCCAACTGCCTGGCCGCCTCTGGACTGACAGAAAAATCGCCGCCCGATACCGCCCGGTCGAGCAGTCCCCGGTAAATTCGCACTACTGTCGCGACGTATTCCGGTCTTTTCATCCGTCCCTCAATCTTTAAAGCGGTAACGCCGGCTTTGACCAGATCCGGCAAATATCCGCTCATGTTGAGGTCACGGGGACTTAAAAGGTATTCTCCGGTCTGAGCCGGATCGGCCAGAGGCCGGCCCGCCTTATCAACCAGGGCATATTTCAGCCGGCAGGGCTGGGCGCAGCGGCCCCTGTTCCCGCTGCGGCCGCCAATCAGGCTGGACATGAGGCACTGTCCGGAATAGCAGACACAGAGGGCGCCATGTACAAAAACTTCGATTTCCAAACCACTAAGCCGGACAATTTCACTTATTTCATCAAGGGATAGCTCCCTGGCCAGCACCACCCGGTTAATCCCATTCTCCTTTAAAAGACGGGCCGCGGACAGGTTGTGAATGGTCATTTGGGTGCTGGCATGGACAGGGAGTTCCGGAATTACCTTTCGGGCCAGACCTGCCAGGCCCAGGTCCTGCACAATGGCGGCGTCCGCCCCGCAGTTTTGGAGGAAATGCAGGAACCGGACAGCCTGAGGAAGTTCCTGCTCATCCAGGAGTATGTTCACGGTAACGTAGACCTTGACTCCCCGGACGTGGGCAAAATAAACAGCCCGCTCGATTTCCTCATGGTCAAAATTTCCCGCGGACTGCCTGGCGTTAAACAACGTGCCGCCCAGATAAACGGCATCGGCGCCGTTTTCCACGGCAGCCACCAGGGACTCCCAGGTACCGGCCGGGGCCAGCAGCTCCGGCTTCCGCTGCATCTACAGCTGCTCCTTCCGCTCGTATCTCAATAACCCGGCACAGGGCACCACCTCGACACCACGCCGTACCAGTTGGTCCAGCACCAGGTTCAGACCAAGTGAGTCACTGGCCATGTGGCCGGCAATGATGACTTTTATGTGGTTTTTCTCTGCTTCCTTACGGTGTTTTTCACCGATGTGCATCACGATCAGGGTGCCGACACCAGCCGTGGCCAGCTTGGCGTAGGCGTCCTCAGAGCCGCTGGTGCCCCCGGTCATGTCCACCATAATTTTACCTGCCCTGTTTTTCTTGTTGCCCAGGACGATGGCCGGTCCGGCATTGTACTGGACGGCCTCGGCATACTCCGGTATTTCCTTGAGTATTTTGATCACGTCGTCGAGTGTTTCCGGCTGCTTTTCATCCATCATATTCTGGAGAAGAGTGTTGACATGGTTGTCCGCAGGCGTGTGGATGCACATGAGGGGGATATCCAAAAGCCTTGCCGCGTCCACCGCGCGGTTGTGGTTCAACGGCATCAGGCCGAGCTTCACCTCGTTAATCCGTGAGGCCATAATACCCTCGGCGACATTAATCGGCACCCCGAACTTGGCCAGCACATCCTCCTGCAGGGACATAACCTGGTACAACGCCGACATGGCCTTGCCCTCCGGGTGATGGGCGATAATCAGGTCTATTTTGGTCCCGCGGGTACTCAGCCTGTCAGCCAGGAGCACTTCCGCCGTTTCCATATCGATCCCGGAGAGAACCCTGGTCACCTCACGCTCCGGGTCTCCGTAGAGGAGCCTGGTATCACCGTAAGGGTTAAACAATTTATCCTGGTCAAATTCCTTTTTTTCGTCTTCCTTCAGCTCATCATAGAGCTTCCTTTCTTTTTCAAGCAGCTTCATTACCGTTTCCCTGGCACGTGGATCCTGCTCTATGCCCTTTTCAACCGCCAGCTGGTAAATCTCCTTGATCTTCAAACTGATTTTCCTCCTTAGGTGCGAATTCATTCGCACACAAGTCATATTAGATACCCAAGTGCGGCGCTAACGCGCCGCTGTGCGATTAAAATCGCACCTACATCACTTATATACGGGCGCCGCGGTAGCGGCGTGTGGAACTGGGCGCTCAATCGTTTTTATCTAATTTCTACCTCCTGGATATAAAGGGGCTTCCCTCGAGGTAAAATCTCAGGGGCATTTCCGCCCCCTCTTTAATTCCAATGCGGGTTGTGGTTACAAATTTACCCGGCGTGGCTGCCCCTCCGCACACACATAGATGACCCCAGGTGAGATCGGCCCCGTTGTGCTCACGGGTAATTCCCATTGCCTGCACCAATCTGGCCGGCCCGCTGCATAAATCCCTCAACCGTTCACGCTTCCGCCTGGCTTGCATCAATTGTATCCCCTGCAGAGGCTCCAGGGCGCGTATTAAAACCGCCTCTCCGACCCCGGCCGGGGCGGTTACAGCGTTAAAGCAGTAGTACAGCCCGTAAATAAAATAAACGTAAGCGTGGCCGGGCGCGCCGAACATCACCCGGTTGCGGGGAGTCATGCCGCGGGAGGCGTGACAGGCGGGATCACCCTGGATGTAAGCTTCTGTTTCAACGATTTTTCCCGCGGTTACTCCATCCTGAGTCTCATGGACCAGGATGTTCCCGAGGAGTTTCCTGGCCACGTCAACCGTATCCCCGGCATAAAAAGAACGGGGCAGGATGCCGCCTCTCAAGTAGTCCCGGTCAGGTTCACGGCCCGCCATTGTTTAACCCATACATCTCATCTTCTCCGTAAGTATTTGAGCAGTTTCCCGGCCGGCATGGTATTTACCACGTCTTCTTCTTCCAGCCAGGCCCGGCGTCCCACGGCCACCCCATAGGGCATTTCGTCCAGCCTCTTCAGGTCGTGAGCGTCGGTATTGATGGCCAGCTTAATGCCCTTTTCCTTGGCGCGGCGCGCATTGACATCGCTTAAGTCAAGCCGGTTGGGGGATGCGTTAATCTCTAATATAGTACCATAACCGGCAGCGGCCTCCAATACTCTTTCCAAATCCAGGGCATATCCCTCACGCTGGTTCAGCAGGCGCCCGGTTGGGTGGCCGATGATGTCCACGTTACGGTTCTCCATAGCGGAGAGCAGGCGGGCTGTCATCGTCTCCCGGTCCTGTTTAAAGGCGCTGTGTACCGAGGCAACCACCACGTCAATTTCTTTTAAAACCTCATCCGGGCAGTCCAACTCTCCCTTTGGCAGAATATCGACCTCGATCCCGGTGAGTATCCGGAAATCCTCCTGTTTCTTATTAAGTTCCCGGATCACCTCATGCTGTTCGTGTAACTTATCCAGGGAAAGACCCCTGGCAATATGCAGGGAACGGGAGTGGTCGGTCACCGCCATATACTGGTAACCCTTGGCTTTGGCCCTGCCGGCCAGTTGCTCGATATCCGCCACACCATCGCTCCAGGTGCTGTGAACGTGCAGGTCCCCCTTGATCGCTTCAAGTTTCACCAGGTCGGGCAAACGCTTCTCCAGGGCCGCTTCAACTTCCCCCCGGTCTTCCCGGAGTTCCGGCGGTATGTATTGAAGGTCAAGCATGGCATAGATATCCTGCTCTGCCATCTCGCCCCGGTTCCTGCCCAGCAGCGCGGCGGCCGCTGAGTTTTCCTTTTTTTCAAAGAGACCCTGCAGCTTTTCAAAATGGGCATGGCTGCCTGTATTCCTGAACAATGCCAGGGTAAAGACCTCTTCCGGCACAATTTCCAGTTCGACGGCGATACCCCACTTGGTTTGAAACTTGGCCCCGTCGTAACCTTTTTCCAAAATATGACTAATCCTGTAGTGGCCGGCCAGGCTGTCGATAACGGTATTGGGGTCATCTGACGCCACTACCAGGTCGATATCCCCTACTGTTTCCTTCCAGCGCCGCAAACTGCCGCCCGCCTCAACTCTGGCAACACCGGGCAGCAGTTCCAGATAGCCTTTGAGTTCTGCGGCAATATTTCTGGCCAGATCCAAGAGTGCGCGGCCGGCCTGACTTTGGCGCAGTTCAATATTTCTCAGAATCTCGTCTTCGGTCCTGACGCCCAGCCCGGGCAGGTTCCGCAACCGCTTCTCCCGCGCGGCTGCAGCTAGCTCCTCCAGGCTGGTTATGCCCAGCTTTTCTCTGATCATACCGGCCTTTTTGGGTCCAAGGCCCGGCAGGGTAATAATCGCAAGCAGGCCGGGAGGGAATTCCTCCAGCAGTTCCTGGTATTTTTTCAGGTTGCCCGTTGTCAATAGCTCATTGATTTTGGCGGCAATGTTCTTGCCGATGCCGGGAATTTTGTTCAACCTGCCGCCCTTCCAGGCATCTTTAACCGGCTCGTCCAGACCGGCCAGGATCCTGGAGGCGTTGCGATAGGCCCTTATTTTAAAATATTCCTCCCCTTTGAGTTCCAAAAGGTCAGCCAGCTCGTGAAATATCCAGGCTATTTCTTCGTTTTGCATATAGGACTGCCTCATTTCTCGCTTAAGATAATTATCTCCAGAAAAAGCAAGCAGTATTAAAAAACTCATGCAGGAGGCCCATGAGTTTTGCGGTCTCTTAATTTATATATAGCCGTCAAACCAAAAACTCATGAAAGCTTTCATGAGTTTTTTTTCTTGTTATGTTCTTCCGGAGGCTCAATAATTTTAACCAGATTATCATGTTCTTCCTGGATTCTTTTCAATTCCTCAGCGATGTTGAGGGCAGCCAGAACGGCCGTCTGGATCCTGCTCAACCGCGGATTGCGTCCTGACAGGGCCTTCATTTTGCGGTTGACGTAATTAGCCAGCATGATCAATTCTTCAGGTGAACTGTCCCCTTTCAGGGTGTAATACTCACCGAATATCTCGACTTCCACCCGGGACTCCTGACCAGCCATAGTAATCCTCCAGGTTAAAATTTATGTTTAGTTTCGCCATATTTCCTTTTTCTCCTGCACCAGACCATAATATTTCTACCCTGGAAACATTTCGACCGCTACAATGTCGCTTAAATGCTGGGTAATTATTCTTTAGGGCCTGCGTAACGGCAGGCCCCAAAGTTTGAATTCTTTATTCGAATTTCTCAGGCGCGCAGTTCGGCTCCGAACCCTTGGGCCAGAGCATTGGCTATCGCAGCGGTTCTTTCCGCAACCTCGGTATCGGTAAGGGTACGGTCCTCGGCATAGAACCTCAGGGAGAAGGCCATGCTCTGATAGCCTTGGGGCACCTGCCCGCCCCGGTATACGTCAAACAGAAAGACCGATCGCAACAGCTCGCCACCCGCTCTGCGAATCGCTTCCACAACCTGCGCGGCCGGCGTCCCCTGCTTGATTAAAACCGCTATATCCCGCTCAACCGCCGGGAACCTGGGCAGGGTAGTGTATACGAACGGCCGGCCGGATACCTTAAGCAGTTGCTCCAGGTCCAGTTCAAAGGCTACCACCCGGTCCGGCAGCCCAAATTGCTCCAGGACATCGGGGTGAAGCTCACCAACAACGCCCAACCTGATACCGCCGGCCTCCAACCAGGCGGACCTGCCCGGGTGGAAACTGGGGTTTTCAAGCTCCGGCTGGAAATTGACCGGCTCAGTGCGCAAATAGTCGAAGAGGTTCTCCAGCACGCCTTTTAGGTGGTAAAAATCGAGTTCTCGCGCAGGCGCGTTCCACCCGGGCACGGTCCGGCCCATGGCGGTGGCGGCCAAAACCTGCCGCTCCTCCGGCAGGGAGCCCTCTTCCCGCGGGTAAAAAACACGCCCGATTTCAAATACGGCCCCGTTTTGCACCCGGCGGCTAAAGTTCCTGGCCAGCGTCTCAAGCAAACCGGGCAGCATCATCGTCCTCATAACAGAATGCTCTTCGCTTAAGGGGTTTTGCAGTTTGACCATTTCTCTAAAAGGACTATCTGCAGGCAAATTCATTTGCTCCAGAACCCTCGGGTGGGTGAAACTATAGGTCATGACCTCATATAACCCGTCGCCGGCCAGGCTGTTGCGGATCCCGGCGGTAAGGGACTGTTCCCTGGTCTGCTTGCCCTGAATGGACTGGCCATAGGGGAGGGTTCCCGGCACCCGGTCGTACCCGTGCATACGGGCAATCTCCTCAATCAGATCGATTTCCAGGTTCACATCAACACGGTGGGTGGGTACCGTAACCAGCAGATCAGCGCCGGATTCCCTGACCTTAAACTGCAGACCGGTCAGTATTCCGGCAGCTTCCTCCTTTGGCACCTCCACACCAAGGATATAGGTGGCTCTGCCCGGCCTAAGAGATATGATTTTCTCCTGCAGGGGTTCCGGGCAAACGTCGATAATGCCGGATACAACATCGCCCGCCTCCATCTCCGTAATCAGCTGCGCCGCCCGGTTGGCGGCCCTGGCTGAGCCTCCTATATCAATGCCCTTCTCGAAACGCTGTGAAGCTTCCGACCGCAGCCCCAGGGCCTTTGAGGTTTTACGTATGCTGATGGGGTTGAAGAAGGCCGACTCCAGCAGTACGGAGACCGTTTTGGCGGTGACCTCGGTGGCCAGCCCCCCCATCACCCCGGCGATACCCACCGGACCGGACGGGTCCGTGATCGCCAGCATGTCGGGTGTAAGAACACGTTCGTTGCCGTCTAAGGATAACATTTTCTCCCCGGCTCGGCCCCGGCGCACAATAATGTGCCCGTCCTTCAACAGATTGTAGTCAAAGGCGTGCATGGGCTGGCCCAGTTCCAGCATGACGTAGTTGGTTACATCCACGATGTTGCTGATGGGCCGGATACCGGCGTTGCGCAAGCGCTGCTGCATCCACAGGGGAGAGGGCCCCACCTTGACGTTTTTAACCAGCCGGGCACAGAAGCGGCGGCACAGATCTGTATCTTCAATATCCACCCGCGCCTGCCCTTCAATGCTTTCCGGCAGTTCCTTAAAAGAAGGCTGCGGTAGGCGCAAGGGACGTCCCAGCAGGGCGGCTACCTCCCTTGCCACACCGATCATCGATAAGCAGTCGCCCCGGTTGGGGGTGAGGTCCAGTTCCAGGATATGGTCATCCAGCCCCAGTATTTCTTTCGCGTCTTTTCCAAGGGGCGTGCCCGGAGGCAGGATCATGATGCCGTTGGCCTGTTCGGCGACCATTGTCTTCGGGTCGATCCCCAGTTCCTGACCGGAGCACATCATCCCCCTGGACTCAACACCCCTGAGTTTAGCTTTTTTAATAACCAAACCGCTGGCCAGCCTGGCGCCTTCCACCGCTACCGGGATGACGTCCCCTTCCCGCACGTTGGTGGCGGCGGTAATTATCTGCCGTTTCTCCCCACCGGTGTCGACACTGGTAACAACCAGCTTGTCTGCATTGGGATGGGGGCTGATCGATTCGATACGTCCGGTAATCACATTGCTGATACCGACGCCAAGTTCCGTGACGCCTTCCACGGTAACCCCGGCCAGGGTCAGGCGGTCCGCCAGTTCCTGCGGGGTAATATCAATTTCTACAAATTCCTGGAGCCATTTATAGGATACACGCACAGTGCTATTAACCTCCCATGTTATCATTAATGACAATCTATTAGAACTGCTGCAAGAATCTCAAATCATTATCAAACAGCAGCCGCATATCGTCAATGCCGTACTTCAGCATGGTGATGCGCTCGACCCCCATACCGAAAGCAAACCCGGTAACCTCCTCCGAATTATAACCGGACACTTCCAGCACGCGTGGATGCACCATACCCGATCCCAGGATTTCCAGCCATCCGGTATGGGAGCATACCCGGCAGCCATCGCCGCCGCAAATCACGCAGGAGATGTCCACCTCGGCGCTCGGCTCGGTAAACGGGAAAAAACTGGGCCGGAAGCGGGTCCTGGTTTTCATGCCGAACATAAGCCTGGCAAAAAGGTCCAGGGTACCCTTCAAATCACTGAAAGTAATCCTGCGATCAACTGCCAGTCCCTCTACCTGGTTGAACATGGGAGAGTGGGTGGCGTCATCATCACGGCGGTAGACCTTCCCCGGGACTATGATTTTAACCGGCAGCTCCGGCGCGGTCTTCTCCATCGTCCGCACCTGGACAGGCGAGGTGTGGGTCCTCAAGAGAGTTTCGGGGCTGATAAAGAAGGTATCCTGCATATCCCGTGCCGGGTGATCTTTGGGCAGGTTAAGGGCTTCAAAGTTGTAGTAGTCGGTCTCAACCTCGGGCCCTTCGGCAATACTGAAGCCCAGGCCCAAAAATATGTCCTGGATTTCTTCCCGTACAATAGTCAGGGGGTGTTTACGGCCGCGCAGCACCGGTGTGCCGGGAAGGGTAATATCGATCCCCTCTTCTCGCAGTTTTTGCTCCTTGAGCAGTTCCTTTAAACCGGCAGTCCTTACCGCCAGCTCGCCTTCGATGGCATCCCTGACCTCGTTGGCCACCTGGCCGATACGGGGCCTTTCCTCGGAGCTTAACCCTCCCATGCCGCGCAGAATCTGGGTCAATTCACCCTTCTTGCCCAGTATTCTGACTCTGATTTCATTCAACTCATCCATGGTTCGCGCTTCTGCCAGAGACTTGTGCGCCTCTTCATGAAGCCTTTTTAACTTTTCTTCCAAATGACAAACCTCCTGGCTGCTATATAAATGTATTACGAATCCTATAAAAATAACAAATTTTGCCTAACAATAAAAAAACCGCCCCCTCTACAGGGACGGATTATTTCTTTTCCGCGGTACCACCCTCTAGTTTATACCCGCTGAGCATAAACCCTCAATACCGTACGGGGCTTGACGCGCCCGATACTGTCTTCCGATAACGGTAGAAGCTCCGGCGACACCTACTGGTAAAACGTTCAGCTGCAGTTCCGGGGTGAACTTCAATGGACCCAATTCTGGGAGGGCTTCCAGTCCATCGACCCTCCTTCCCTGAAGAACGCCGGCCACCTACTTTTCCCCTTCATCACAATTCGTCTATTTTTATAAAATTAGTGAACGGCTAACCTCCTGTAAAGTATGTAGGCCCTTACCGAACCGGTTGCCTCAAACAGCCTCCAAAAAAATTCGGCGGTTAAAAGCATTTAACCACAACCTTTCCTCAGTTTTTTGGGGACCTTTTGGGTTTGATTATACCATAAGCAAAAATTGATGACAAGGAAGTTTACAGAAAAATCGAACCCCGTCCGGCTCCTTAAAAATGTGGAAAAGTCTCTATTTTACTACGTTTGTCGCTGTCTTACGGCTTCATAGAGAAGGATCGCGGCGGAAATTGCCACATTCAGGGATTCGGCGCGGCCCGGCATCGGGATGCGAGCCAGCTCGGACACCCTGCCCAGTACGGTCTCGCCAGCCCCAGCCGCTTCTCCCCCAACAGCCAATGCGCAGGGCACGCTCAGGTCACATTCGTAGACAGCTCTGGCCGCCCTGGGTTCGCCGGCTACAGTTTTTATCCCTCGATCTTCGAGATAATCCATAACCGCTTCTGCCGCGCAGCCCTGTATCACCGGCAGGTGAAAAATCGACCCCATCGTTGCCCGTAGTGTCTTGGGGTTGTAGATATCCGCAGTGCCTTTCAGCAAAATGACTCCGTCTGCTCCCGCGGCATCCGCCGACCTGATGATGGCGCCGAGGTTGCCCGGGTCACGGACCCCGTCCACCAGCGCCAGCAGGGCGGGTTGACCGGTATCGGCCAGTTCCTCCAGAGAGTTGCTCCGCTGCCGAACCACCGCCAGGATTCCCTGGGGTGTCTCGGTAAATGCCAACTCCTTAAGCAGTGGCTCCTCCACCTCCAGCAGGGCTATCCTCCGGTTGGAGGCATTGCTGAGGAGTCTCTCGCCCCGCCCGTCCTCCGTAATTTTTTGGGAGTAAACCAGCATTTCCACAGGCCAGGTGGAATGAAGGGCTTCCTCAACAAAACGAATGCCTTCAACCAGAAACTTGCCCTCTTGGTCCCTGAAGCGCCGCCCTCCCAGCCGTCGCAGGTATTTGACATGCGGATTGTTTTTACCCGGCGACATCCCGATCCACCTTCTCCTCCATCTCTGAAAATACACACAGATCGCTTCCAAAAAATGCAGCTGTGAATTTATTCGCACAAAAGTTGCATTAGATGCCCAAGTGCGGCGCTGACGCGCCGTTATGCGATTGTTGACAGGGTGACAAGAACTCCGTCCCCCTGTCAACCCCGGGTAAAGAATAGGCATGGTAATTATACCATGCCGGGACTTGCTGGGAAGGTTGTCTGCGTAAGAACAGCAACCTTGCACTAAAATACAGTTTATGGGAAAACTTTAGCATGGTAATCTATAATGCCCGTTACCTGCTTATAGTTTTGCCTTGGCTATATCCACCAATTGCCCGAAAGCCTGGGCGTCATTAGTGGCCATATCAGAAAGCATCTTGCGGTTGATATCGACACCGGCCAGTTTCAGGCCGTTCATAAGGCGGCTGTAGGAAATGCCGTTCATCCTGGCAGCGGCGTTAATCCTGGCTATCCACAACTTGCGAAAGTCGCGCTTTTTCACCCTGCGATCGCGGTAAGCGTAAACCAGCGACTTCATCACCTGTTGGTTGGCTACGCGGTAAAGTTTACTTTTGGCGCCCCGGTAACCCTTGGCCAACTTAAGTATTTTTCTATGCCTATTACGTGAAACCACACTGCTTTTAGCCCGTGGCATATTACATTCCTCCTGTTTAACAACGTTATGAATTTAAGGCATCAACTTTTTCAGGCGGTTCATATCGGCCGCGCTTACAATTGTTGATTTGCGCAGGCCGCGTTTCCTCTTGGAGCTCTTTTTACCGAGAATATGGCTGTGAAAAGAATGAGAACCTTTTAGCAACCCGGTGGCTGTCTTTTTAAAACGCTTCGCAGCACCGCGGTGGGTCTTAATTTTAGGCATTGCTGCATCTCCCTTCTAGTTTTCTTGCTTCGGCGCCAGGATCATAATCATGTTTTTTCCTTCTAGCTTGGGCACTCTTTCAACATTGCTCAGCTCTTTTAAATCTTCCGCCAGTCTTTTCAGCAGCTGCTGTCCGATTTGGGTATGGACGATCTCGCGCCCGCGGAAGATAACGGTCGCCTTTACTTTATCGCCATCCTTTAAAAAACGGATCGCGTTTTTGGCCTTGACCTCAAAATCGTGGTCTTCAATATTGGGACGCATCTTGATTTCCTTGACGCTGATTATTTTTTGTTTCTTCCTGGCCTCTTTCTCACGCTTGCTCTGTTCATACTTATATTTCCCAAAATCCATAATCCTGCAAACCGGGGGTTTGGCGGCAGGGGCAATTTCAACCAGATCCTGCTGCTTCTCCTCCGCGAGTCGCAAGGCATCCCTGCCGGACATTATGCCGAGTTGGTTCCCTTCGCTGTCTACAACCCTGACTTCCCTCGCCCTGATCTCCTCGTTGATTCGGAAATCTTTTGTAATAGCTGGTTCACCTCCATCAAAATTTACCCAAATAAAAAAGCGGGCAAAATCCACCCGCTTAAATATCTAAACTATCAAGAACCTTATGGACTGCTATACAAGCGTCGTAAGGTGAGAAGCGGATGGCTTCTACTTTGTAAGTGTGCAATTGGACGAAAGTATTATAGCATACCCCACCTGGCACGTCAAGAAATTATCTCCAATACTGCAAGAGTTAGAAAAGCAGCTCCACATACCGCTTTGGCGGTAGACAAGGCTAGACAAGGGGACGGTCCTTCTGTCTGCCGTTCTCGAAAAGCCTTTGGGGTAGTGGTCAGGTGGTTATCCTCCGCTCACTTTGCAATTCTACATTTCAGTAAGAAGGGCGTCATATCGACCGCATCAACAGACTGCAGCCTGGTAGCTACGCGCTATTTTAGCTTTTCTGCAAGCAACGCACGCGCTAAGGAACGCATCCAAGTGCTCCGTTCGCTCCGGAAAACCACCTGCCCGCAAGTCAAGCCTTTTCGAAAACTTCCTCTTGGGGGATAAAAGTTGACAAGAACCCCGTCCCCGTGTCACACCTTACTTAGAACATGCGCACGGATAACTATGGTAATTAACCGGAACTCTAGGCGTTAACCTTCTCTTTAATTTCACTGAGCAGTTTGTCTTCGAACTCGCTCAGCGGGAGGGCTCCAAGGTCGCCACGGCCGCGGTGGCGGACGGCCACCGCTCCCTGTTCGGCCTCCTTGTCACCGACAACCAGCATATAGGGAATTTTTTGCGCCTGGGCTTCGCGAATTTTATAGTTGATTTTCTCGTTGCGGGCGTCCATCTCCACCCGGATACCCTTTTGCTCAAGGCTGTCCACAACCTTACGGGCGTACGCAAGGTGGCGGTCGGTAATGGGCAGGACACGGGCCTGGACAGGGGCCAGCCAGGCCGGAAAAGCTCCGGCGAAGTGTTCGGTGAGAATGCCGATAAACCTTTCAATACTGCCGAATATCGTCCTGTGGATCATCACCGGCCGGTGCTTCTGGCCGTCCTCACCGACATAGGTAAGGTCGAACACCTCCGGCATCTGGAAATCCAACTGGATCGTCCCGCATTGCCAGGTGCGGCCCAGGGAATCTTTAAGGTGAAAATCAATCTTCGGCCCGTAGAAGGCGCCGTCCCCCTCGTTTACCTTATAATCGAGGCCCCTGGCCTCCAGGGCGTCCCGCAGCTCACCGGTGGCCTTCTCCCAGGTTTCTTCGGAGCCCATGGCTTTTTCCGGCCTGGTGGAAAGCTCCACTTGAAAAGAGAAACCGAACACCTTATAGAAATCTTCTTCCATGTTGATGACTCCGATGATCTCATCCTTAACCTGGGAGGGAAGCATGAATATGTGGGCGTCGTCCTGGGTAAAGCAACGGACTCTCATCAAACCGTGTAATGCGCCGGAAAGCTCGTGCCGGTGCACCAGCCCCAGTTCACCCATGCGAATGGGAAGCTCACGGTAGCTGTGCAGCTTGCTCTTGTAAATCAGGATGCCGCCAGGGCAGTTCATCGGCTTGACAGCGAAATCACCCTCGTCGATCTTGGTGAAATACATATTATCGCGGTAATGGTCCCAGTGCCCGGACTGCTCCCAGAGGGCTCTGTTCAAAATAATCGGCGTGCGAATCTCCTGGTAGCCCCTTTTTTTGTGCTCCTGCCGCCAGAAGTCCTCCAGTTCGTTGCGCAGTATCATTCCCTTGGGATGGAAAAACGGAAAGCCCGGACCCTCGTCATGAATGCTGAAAAGATCCAGTTCCGCGCCGATTTTTCGGTGGTCACGCCGCTTGGCTTCCTCGAGCCGGAAAAGGTGCTCGTCAAGCATGGATTTCTTGGGGAAAGAAGTGCCGTAAATCCGCTGGAGCATCTTGTTTTTCTCGCTGCCCCGCCAGTAAGCGCCTGCCACGCTCATCAGCTTGAAGGATTTCAAGCGCCCGGTCGAGGGCACGTGCGGCCCCATGCAGAGGTCGGTAAAATCACCCTGGCGATAGCAGGACAGGCCAACATCCACAGGCAGGTCCTCAATCAGTTCCACCTTGTAGTCCTGGCCTGCCTCCCCGAACTTAGCCAGCGCGTCAGCCCTGGTCAGTTCGGAGCGTTCAAAGGGCTTATCGGCCTTAACAATGGCCTCCATTTCCTTTTCGATCTTGGCCAGATCTTCCGGACTGAAGGGCTCCTTGGTGTCAAAGTCGTAATAAAAGCCGTCGGCAATAGCCGGGCCGATAGCAAACTTAACGCCGGGGAACAGCTTTTGCACCGCCTCGGCCATGACATGGGCCGTGCTGTGGCGGAAAACCTGTTTGCCCTCATCGTCTTCAAAGGTCAAAAATGCAACGTTGGCGTCACTGTTCAATGGCGCCCCCAGGTCGACCAGCCGGCCGTCCACCCTGGCTACCAGCGCTTCCTTGGCCAGACGCTGGCTGATACTCCTGGCAATATCCATAAGCGTTGTGCCCGCCTGGTACTCCCTGGCCGAGCCGTCCGGCAGGGTTACTTTAATATTGCCGGCTTCACCCAAAACCAACACATCCTTTCATGAAAAACAAAATCGCCCCTGACAAAAAGTCAGGGACGGGATTTCCGCGGTTCCACCCTGGTTAGGAAAATACAAATTCCTCGCTCACGCAGATAACGGTTGCCTCCGTCGCGGCCTACTCGTCAGTTCGGCCGGCAGTTCCAAGGTGGTTTTTCAGTCCACCCGCATCCAAAGGCGCTTTCAGCCTTATGGCGCCTTCTCTCTTTGGCCGGTGTGAAACTTACTCGTCCTTATCATCACTCGTTTATCACTATTCTTACAGTATTATATTGGCTAAATCCTTCATTGTCAACAAAAGCAAATCGGTTCAATTCAAGACCAATGGCTTGTGAAAGAAATGCTTCAGACATTTATTCAAGGCTCTGTACACAGAGCGCAACCAGGACACTCGCTCACCCGGCCGGTAAAAACACTTTTAATCGTTTCCAGCGTCGCGTTATGGTTTTCTTTACTGGCCCGGTGGATGTTTATTTTCCTGGGAGCGATGGTGATCAGAGCGCTGATCAGGAGGTCTTCGTAGTTTAGTTCATTTTCCAGCATATCCAGAAAAAAACCATCCATGTAATCACTCCGGACCGGCTGCATTTTATCGTCAAAAAGCTTGAAGCTGCCGGATTCAGAGATGCACAAATGGACCATTTCCATGCGCGGTTCCTGAACTTCTACAAAATACTGCAATAGCTGAATAAATTCACGGTACTCCCTCTCCATTAAAAATTCGTCAACCGCTTTTTCGGTGGCGTCCCGCAGCTCGGCCAGGTATTCCTTCAGCCTGAAACGGATGAATCCGTCGACGATAATGCGGTTATTATAGTTTAAGAAATCTATGATTTTTTGATTAATACGGTTCTTCCGGCTCAGCCAATAGAGCGTGTTCTGGGCTTCCCTGCCCTCACGGTTGATGTGGCGCAACGAATAGTCAAAAATAAGCTTCTTTTCTTCGTCACCAAAGTAATAATAGTTTTCCCGGATAATGTCTTTTAAAAGGGCATCCTCCCAGTGATTGAGAATGACGTCAGAAATTATTTCAGCCAGTTGCTGCCTAAGAAGGGTTTGGATATGCTCGTCGTTTGACCCGCGCTGAGCCTCTCCAGCAATGCGGCAGGAGAGAAAGGTGAATTTACCAGCCGGAGACTCTTCCAGGTCCACCTTCAGACCTTGTCCTTCACACAGCTTCAGCTGACTGCCGAGTTTGGCCTTAAAAAGCTCCATGTGCTGCGTGGCTCCGATGGATATGGTCTGCGCCACTATTATCACTCCCTGCCTGTTACTACACCAGTTGCCGCGGAAAAACAGGTCAGCCGGCTTTTTAAATCTTCCTGGTTCAGTATAGACAGAAAGAACGGCCCCTATGCCATGCAAATTATTTTAAGAAATCCAGAAATTTTGGCTTAATATAAAAGGGGCTTATAAATTCATACAAATTTCAAGATCTGAAAGTGCGGATAAATTTGCCCTACAAACCTGTAAGGCGTAAGCCGTAGGGCGTAGGGCGTAATGTATACTGCATTTCTATGGGGTTATGTGCGAATGAATTCGTTAGACTCTCAACTCGCTCAGCCGTTTGACTCTGTCTTCGATGGGCGGGTGGGTGCTGAAGAGCCTGGCCATGGATGCGCCGGAAAGCGGGTTGACGATGAACATGTGCGATGCCGCCGGGTTTACCTGCATCGGGATCCTGTGAGCCGCGCTTTCCAGCTTCAAAAGGGCGTTGGCAAGGCCTCCGGTATTACCGGCAAAACGGGCTCCGTCCTCGTCCGCCATGTATTCCCGCGAGCGGGAAATGGCCATCTGGATGATCATAGCCGCGATGGGCGCGATAATGGCCAGCAGGAGCCCTCCGATCATGCTGCCTCCACCTTCTTCGTCATCGCGGCCCATGCCGAAGATGGCGCCCCACTGGATGATGTTGGCCAGCATGGAGATCGCCCCGGCAAAGGTAGCGGCAATGGTCCCTACCAGGACATCCCGGTTTTTAACATGGGCCAGTTCGTGAGCCAGTACACCTTCCAGTTCGGTTTTGTTTAGTATTTGCACAAGCCCCTCGGTAACGGCTACCGCCGCATGAGCAGGGTTCCTGCCTGTGGCGAAAGCATTGGGCTGCGGTGAAGGAGTGATATAGATGCGGGGCATAGGCAGCCCGGCCCGCTGGGTCAACCGGCGCACGATGGCGTAAAGCTCCGGAACCTCTTCCTCAGAAACCGGCTGCGAGCGGGTCATTTTAATAGCCACTTTGTCGCTGTAATAGTAGCTGAAAAAATTCATACCCAGCGAAATAAGGAAGAACAGCATGGCGCCGTTACTGCCTCCGACTGCATTTCCGATTAGTACAAGGATGACGGAAAGGCCTGCCATCATCAACCAGACCTTGAAGTTATTCATTAAGTAAGCCTCCTTATCTCAAGTTTTAACAGTTTCCTAACATTTTAACCAATTAAGTTCCGAAGACGTCCATTCCCTCCTTTTATAATACCACCGTCAGGGCCAAAAGCAAAAATATCCCATAAATCGCTGCCGGGTAAAACATCACTGTGGCTTTCAGCTCTTTTTGCCTTTTGACAAAAAGGAAAATCGTCAGGCTTGATAACAACGCCAGGCCAGCGCTCAGTGCGGCCAGGGGGGAAATTATCCAGGGGGTAAATAAAATACCGATGATGGGGATAATCGTGCTCTGAAAAACCATGGCTCCTGTTATGTTGCCCATAGCCAGGGTATCTTTACCCCCTTTTACCCAGATCACACTGTTGAATTTTTCCGGCAGTTCGGTAGCTACCGGTGTGATTATCAGAGACAGGATCAAGGCTGGAGCCATCAAGCTGGTCGCCAGGTTGCCCAGAGCTCCCACGAAATAATCAGCGCCGACGACGATAAGCGCCAGGCTCACCGCGATTTGGGACAGCATCACCCAAAGGGGCGGCTCCCCTTCTCTTTTCCAGAAATACAGCGGATCAATATCCAGCTCGGACAAAGTGTCCCCGTCCCCGAGGGTGATCTTAACATAAAAAATGTACCCCAGGAGCAGAATAACCGCTACCATAATCTTTAGGGGCTGGATGGGCAAAAAGGCCGCCGCCACCGCCAGGCTATAGAAGAAGATAAAATATTTCAGGTCCCTCATTAATATGGAACTTTTTACGTCTATACAGCGGCTTCCTCCGTCCCGGCAGTAGAACATCTTGGAGATCCCCACTACCCCGAAGGCCAGCGTGCTGAGCATGAACGGAGCTCCCAGAATAGCGCCAATACCCACCTCATGGGCGCTCCCGACCGGGCCGAACAGGATCGCGATGATCGGGACCATGGTTTCCGGCAGCGCCGTGCCGATCGCCGCCAGCACCGACCCTACAGCCCCTTCGGACAGGTTCAACTTTTTACCCAGCCACTCGATCCCGTTGGTGAAGGTTTTAGCCCCCAACAAGATGGCCAACAGACCTGCAGCCAGCACCATAATATTCACAACCATCTATGCTAACACCTCCTTTGCAAAATTTAAAAATAAAAAAACCTCCGCATTTCCACTGCTGAAAATTACGAAGGTCTTGCCATACCTTTGCAGACGCAAGAGCCGGGTGTTATCCAACACCGTACTGACGACCCCTGCTCCGGGATAAACCCGGTGGCTACTCCCCTTGTATCTGGTAAGATTGTCTATACACTATTATTGCCGCATTTTAAGGACAAGTCAAGAAGTATTTAACGAGACGGTATAAAATAGTTTACAAACAAAAACATTCATTCTGAATTGGCTTGATGTGGGTGCGATTTCAAATCACACTCGCACTGCAAGTAAGGGGTTTCTACTAATCCTTATATATACTATAATACTACTTTTCTCGGGGGTCATGTGCAAATGAATTCGCAACCACATTGACAATACAGCGTATATGCTTTCCCTGTCCGCTACCGCCCGGCGCCTGCACTGCTCCCGCTCAAGTAGCCGGTGGAGAAAGCGATTTGCAGGTTGAAGCCCCCAGTCAAAGCGTCTACATCGATGACCTCGCCGGCAAAATATAGCCCCCTGATTATTTTCGACTCCAGCGTGGAGGGGTTGATTTCTTTGACGCTAACCCCGCCGCCTGTCACAATAGCCTCGTTAAGCGACCGGGTACCGGTCACTGTCACCGCCAGGTTTTTCAGGGCGCTCACCAGCTCCTCCCGTTCGCCTCTGGTCACCTGGGCTCCCTGCCTGCCGCCGTCAACACCCGCCAGGACGGGTATAACCGGCGCCAGCCGTTGAGGGAGAATAACGCTCAGGGTGTTTTTCAGAGACCTGGCCGGGTTTTGCTGTAAATGATCCTGCAGGAGCTTATTGAGCCGTTCACCCGGCCAACCGGGTTTTAAATCAATTATTAAGTCCAACGGAAAACTGAAATGTTTGGTCAAAAAGCTGCTGAGGTTTAAAACTGCCGGACCGGACAGGCCGAAATGAGTGAAAAGAAGCTCACCGGACTGCTCCGCTTTGGCCCGGCCGCCAGCGGCCACGCGCAGCATCACATGATCCAGAGCCAGCCCCTGCAACTCCCGCACCCAGCCATCCCGTACTACCAGCGGCACCAGAGCGGGCCGTGGTCCAACAATGGTGTGCCCCAACCGGCGGGCAAACCGGTAGCCGTCCCCGCTTGAGCCGGTCTGTTGGTAAGAGGCGCCACCGGTAGCAACCAGCACGCTCCGGCTTTTTACCGTGCTGTTATCAGACAGAAGGGCGCCGGCGGCCTGCCCGTCCCTGGACAGCAACTGCCTCACCCCGGAATTATACCGGACTTCCACTCCGCTGTCCTGAAGGTGTTTTTGCAGGGCTTTAAGAACATCGCCGGACTGGCCGGAGGCGGGAAACACCCTGCCGCCCGCCTCTACCCTGGCTTGAAGGCCCAGAGTCTTGAAGAGCTGCACTAAATGGCGGCCGGCAAAAGCATTTAGAGCGCTGTATAAGAATTTCCCGTTCGTAACTATATTTCCGCTAAAAGCATCACCGTCGCTGTCGTTCGTAAAATTGCACCTGCCGCCGCCGGTGATTGCCAGCTTTTTGCCTAGCCTGTCATTCTTCTCCAGCAGAACAACCTTTAAACCCCTTCTGGCAGCAGTGGCCGCCCCCAACATACCGGCCGGTCCGCCGCCTATAACAACCAGGTCATACTCCACCGGCCTCACCCCCGGTAAGTTCCATTTTTTTCTTTCATTATAAACGCAAAAACGGCAAAAACAAAATATGCCGGAGAAACGCTGCAATACAACCAAAATAAAACCGGAGCATTAGATCCCTGGTACGTTGTTAATCCAGTGTCATTTGTTACAATATGTATAGGTATCAAAATAATGAGGGAAGGGTTGGGGATGTACGACCTGATCCAGGGTGTTACGGAGACGGAAAAATATTTTGGAGATAAGCTGGCTGTAGTCTACAAGTTTGGCTGGGGTATCAAAATTATAGGTTTCAAGTACGGTAACCATTTGGATCTTAGAGTACTGACCATAGGCAACAACCACAAACGAAAAGGGCTTGGTGAAGGGGCGCTAAGACAGCTCCGGCCCCGCTTCAAGACCATTACGGTAAACGAGATCTATGAGGAGGCGCTGCCCTTCTGGTTGAAAATGAAAGAACGCGGGTTGATTGACCACATAGGGACAGTCAAGCTAACCCGCGTCTACGATCATGTCGATGCTTAATCACTTCCCGGAGCCCGGACGGTAGGCCAGACCCTCCGCCAGCGCTACCAGGTCGCCCTTTTCATCCGTTACCTCCAGGCGGTATAAGCCGGTTTTCCTGGTCTGGTTTTCCTCGCGGGCAATTCCGGTAAGCAACGCGCCGCTGGTAGTGGCCTTTAGATAGTGTATGTTCACGTTGAGGCCCAGCGCTACGGGACCGTGCGAGTTGCTGGCCGCCGCGAATACCAGGTCCGCCAGGCCGAATACGGCGCTGCCGTGCGTAACCCCGGCGCCGTTTAAGAGCTCCGGGGTAACTTTCATGGTAGCGCGGGCGTAACCTTCCTTCATCTCAATAAGTTCAATTCCCAGGCGCCGGGCGAAGGCATCCTTGGCCAAGCGTTCCCTGCCCGTTTCAAAACTGTCTTTCGTCTTAACTCACACCTTCCAAATACACGCATCATTCTACCAGAAAAAGACCTTCTCATGAAGATCTCTTTTTATGGACATATTTATAGTAAACAAAGATAAACAACCCATACAGCGGCACCATCAACCACAGCTTGAGCCTTTCGTTAATGGGCAGGGCGAAAACTATGAAACCCAGAGCTATTACCGCCCAAACCGGCCAGCTCCATTTGGCAGCTTCTTTTTTTCCAACTTTTTTCAATTTCATCACCCGGTTTGAACTTCTACATTATTTGCAAAATTCCTCCAGGCCGATGGCTCATTAACCCTGTTTTTTCTTGTAATCTTCAATAGCGGTGTGCAGCGCATGGGCAGCCATGTTGGAACAATGCATTTTTTGTTCCGGAAGCCCGCCGAGCATGTCCGCTACCGCTACATCATCAACCTGCAGGGCTTCCTCGAGAGTCATCCCTATAACCATTTCTGTCAACATGCTGCTGGTGGCAATAGCGGCTCCGCAGCCAAAGGTTTTAAACTTGATGTCTTTAATTCTATTGTCTTCAACCTTAATCGTAATCTTCGTGGTATCGCCGCAAACAGCGTTCCCTACATCTCCAATACCGTCAGCGTCAGGGATTTCCCCCACATTGCGCGGATTAGTAAAATGGTCGATTACCTTCTCGGTATACATTATAGAGGCCCCCTCATTTATGAAGAAATTCAAAAATACCAATTGTACAGCCTTCCGTCTTGGCATATCGTAGCACGGCACTCGGGTATTGTCAATAACTGACTGCCATAGAGTCTAATAGCGAAAAATGACGGTCATATTGAAAAGATTAAGTCTATTTTTTCACCCTTTAGAATATATACTTTACAACCTTTGTAGCTAAAGCGGGTGATCCATTGAAAAAAGGATTTTTCACCTTTCGTGAATATATGAAAAAAGACGACCTGCTGACTGCATCCATGGAAGATTACCTGGAAATGATTTACCGGTTGTCCCAATATATTGGTTTCACCAGGATCCATGACCTGGCGGCGGCCCTAAACGTGCAACCTCCTTCCGCTACCAAAATGGTCCAAAAGCTTGCTGACGCAGGGGTTGTCAATTATGAGAAATACGGCATAGTATTATTAAACGATAAGGGTAAGGAAATAGGCGAAGCCCTACTGGAACGGCATCAGATTATCGAAGACTTTTTAAAGCTGTTGGGAATAACCGAAAACGTGCTTGAAGAAACCGAAAAAATCGAGCATACCATCAGTACTAAAACCCTGGAGTGTATAGCCGATTTTGTCCAATTCTTAAAAAACAGACCTGATTTAATCAAAGCATTTGAAACCTACAGAAAGAATAAATGGAAGTCCGAGTAAACTGGACTTCCATTTATTCTTTTCCCCTGAAAACATCCCTTTTGCTGTTCCTCACAGCCAGCTCTTTACGTTCCCTGGGATAGGAGTAATCCTGAATGAAACGCCCCAGCGAAACATTGGTGTCATCCTGGTCGGGAATGATTTGGCACCGATGTAACCACACCTCCCGTGGGCAGATATAGTAGTACCACACCAGGGTGCCACTAACGAGCAGTTCTTGGTTATCATCAATAGCTAATCACCACTTTGCAAACAGTTCTTTATTCATCTATTGTTACCCAAGTAGTATTACCGGTTGTTTTTGTAACAGTGTCAGCGCATCTGCCATAGTGAAATCCTTGCACACCGGCAATAAATCCCCGTTGTTTAATAATGAGCATTACTTTAAACAATTCCAGCATATCTTAATTTGTACATAATGTACATTTTATGTTAGGCTGGAGGTGAAAGGAGATTGACTATGCTGACGGAAGTTAGTTTTACTAATGCCCGAAAGACACTTAGTGAAATCTATGACGGTGTCTGGCACAGATATCATCCGGTTATTATCAACCGGCGTCAAAATGAAGAAGTCATCGTATTGCGGCGCGAATTGCAGCAGGATATTTTACAAGCCTATCACGTTAAGCCGGAGATTTTGCCGGAAGAGGACGGCTCTGTCACTGCTGCTTTAAACGAGTTAGACATCGCTGTTAACGCTTCGAATAAGGAAGCTGCGCTTGATGAACTAGCTAAGGAGCTAAAGCTTTACGCCAGGGATTACCTGGACCGGAGCCAACTCTTCTTAAACGCGCCCAACCGCAAAGGGCATTTCCATATGTCTTGCGGGTAACGCTTTGTAACGACGACAGTGAGATCAGATCTCTACTGGAGCTAGAGTAAATGCCTCCTAAATTTGCAGATTTAAAACGATATTGCGACAACAACGGCTGGACTCTGCTCAGGGACACAGACCACTGGTATTATGAAAAGGTGCTGACAAATGGTGATATCCTTCGCACAAGGGTCAGCCATGCACTTAGTAAAGAGCTCCCGGACAACTTATGGCGGAAAATTTTAAAACAGCAACTAAGGGTTACGGAAGAAGAGTTTTGGTAACAATTAGGTATTTACATTCCACTATGGTTCAATCTCAACCATGACCAGGGTGGTCGGTTACTTCACCGAGCCGATTTACATTCCACTATGGTTCAATCTCAACTTTGTCATAAATATCACTCGCTTTCATATCATAGATATTTACATTCCACTATGGTTCAATCTCAACTGAACACTACGACGTATATAATGTAACTTATCACAGATTTACATTCCACTATGGTTCAATCTCAACAGTAGTTCTGCATAGTTGGAGATTAGTTTTAATCCTATTTACATTCCACTATGGTTCAATCTCAACCCGGTGCAATGCGAGAGTAACCCGGAGATACAGATTTACATTCCACTATGGTTCAATCTCAACCGCAGACATGCAAGACATACGAAATGAGCTTGCCCCGTTAAAATAGACACGGGAAATGGCGGGTTTTCTCCTGTTTTCATAGGATTTCGAAAAAAGAGCCGTGGCCGCCCTTGACATGGAGCCTCGCACCCGTGTTGCCAAGGGCCAAGGGGCCAGTATCGCTTTGCTTATGGCCCTTGCCAATCAAGGCTAACACGGGCATTCTCCATGTAAAGGGTCTTCGCTTCGCTACGATGAACGGCCACTTACGCTGCTGTTTTAAAGGATTGTTCGTATTCGACTGGCGACATATATCCAAGGGCTGAATGCAGCCGAACCCGGTTGTAAAAGACTTCAATATATTCAAAGATGGCTTGACGGGCTTCAGCTCTTGTTTTAAATCGGGTACCATAAATCAGTTCCCTCTTCAGGGTTCCAAAGAACGATTCCATACAGGCGTTGTCATAACAATTACCTTTGCGGCTCATACTGGCGTTCATTTCGTAGTCCTTTAAAGCTTGCTGGTATTCATGGCTGGCATAATCGACTAAAGAAAAGGAATTGCTCCCTTTCCCTCGTCTAAGAACCGTACGTGAGAGTTTCCCGCTCATACGGCTCAAGCATTTCTTCACCATTTCTGGCGGCAACCAGTGATTTCAGTTTCATTTTCCTTTTCACGAAATACTCTTCGTGTATAAAGGGATTTTTAGAAATCTGCAATTTAGGGTGGCGGATGATCTTTATTCTTCTCAGGTTGATAAGACTGTACTCATCTGTCATAAACAACCATCTTTTCCCATTCTTTTCATGCCAATATTTGTTCAATCTCCACCATTTACTTTTGTTTGGGTGTCGGTGTTTTGCCCATTGTTGTAATAAAAGATATAGTGTGTTATTGACGCAAGAAAAGGCTTGACTTGCCACAACATGTCTGTGATAGTTTGTCCATCCTCTAATCACTTGATTTAACCTTCGGATGAGTTCGGATTGACATCTGCCTTTCCTTCTTTCAGGATGATAGAAGCACATTTCTTTGTCAGGGTTTTGATGGAATTCTTTGATGGTTTGACAATTAATTTTCCCTTGAACTTTCGAAATGTCCAACCAAGAAAGTCGAATCCATCGTCTATATGCGTAATCCTTGTTTTCTCTTCGGATAATGTAATTTTGCAGAATCTTTGTCCTAGCGATTTGCACAATAATTAGGCTTAAAATTTCTATTCAAACTGCAAAATTTGCACAATTTTTGTTTGGAAAAACTTAAAAATTGCACAATATATGTTTTGCAAAATGTATGAGTTAAGGAAAAGGCCGGCCAACGACCGACCCGAAATAGGATAATGGTTACATGCCTAATTCAACAGCAGCCTGCCTCACAGCCTCCTCATCAATATATTTAAGCAACTTCTGACAGCCAAAGATTAAGCTGGTAGTAGCAAGGTTGTTAATTAAGCGGGGCCAGCCCCGGCTCACTGTAGCAATAGCTTCTACGGCAGTGTCTGAAAAGATCGGGTAGTTGGAGCCGGCTAGGCGCATATGGTTCTCCAAGTAATTTTTTGTTTCCTCTTTTGTCAAGGGAGCCATCTTGTAGCGCATAATTAACCTTTGATTTAAAGGTTGGTTATGGGTCAACGACATTTTAATTGCCAGAGCAGGCATTCCACAGAGTACCAATACAAATGGGTTTTCAGAGTCCATCGAAAAATTGAACAACAAATGGAGGTCACTGAAAAACTTCGTACTGGCCAACTGCAGTTCGTCCAGAATAATAACAGGAACAACTTTCTTGCCGGAATAGTTGTTTTGGATAGCCTCCTGAATTTGATTGAACAAATCCACTTTGCGGAAAGCAGGTTCAAGACCCAGGCTAAAAGCCAGCCCCCTGTAGAAATCCGTAACAGTAACCGTAGAAAGCGGGAAGTAGGCCACCCGGTAGAGAGAGGGATTGAGGGAAACCACAAAAGTACGCAGACCGGAAGTTTTGCCGGAACCGGGTTCGCCCACCACCATGCCGATACCACGGCTGTGTTTTAGATAATTTAGCCGGGCCAGAAGTTCCTGGTGGGAAGATGACAGGTACATCTCCTCTGCTTTGATATCTTTCGCAAAAGGTCTGGCAGCAAGGGAGTAGAAGGCGGTAAACATCATTTACCACTCTCCTTTTTTAAAAGGGCTTCATGAAAAGATAATACCTGGGGAGAAATATCATTTTCACTGCGGTTGCGCTTCATTCTGGCGTTATCCGCCAATTGAACCGGTAAACCCTTACCTACAAACTTGTCATTAGCATAAATCAATATCTTGCTTAAGTCGTTTGGTTCAAACCGCACCTCCACCTTCTGGCCGATTAGAGCGGGCGGCACTTCGAAGAGCCTACCCCCGATAGAGACGGTGGCATCATTGTGAACCCGGCGGGACTCCCTTTTTAAGAATAACTCCCGGACCAAATCCGGCTCCCGGGCGAACTTAACCTGGTTTACCAAGCTCAAGTACTTGTCGAGGGGAGACATACCCAGGGATGAGTGAACACGTCGATGGTAGTCTTCCTCCAGCCATTTTCCAAAAGCACGGTTCAATTCATCCAGGGATGTCACCGGATAAGACAGAAGTGGCAGGAAACGTTCTCTTACCGTACGAAAAATCCGTTCGATTTTCCCCTTGCTGGGTGCATCGAAAGGCTCGGTATGGGAAACCGTGGTACCCATTTGGGCACAGGCCCAGTGAAATAATTGAGAGCGGTAAACCTTACCGTTGTCCAGGTAAACAATCTTGGGTATACCCCGGCGAATAACCGCTTCGATATAGACTTTTTTCATGGCGTCGAAATTTTGTTCAAAAGAAAACTGGGCGAAAGTAACCAAACGGGAACAGTCATCAATAAAGGCAAAAAGATAAGTAGGCTTCTTCTTACCATTGACTATGACATAAGGGCCTGTCATCATATCGCCCTGCCACATCCGGTTTACCTCATCGTAGGCAAAGCGCTTGCGGTCCTTAACCACGACTTTATCCGCCAGGGGTTTGGCCAGATTTTTCTTCTTGAGAAAGCGGTAGACCGAATGGTAAGAAACCTCGGAGCGCAAGATTAGCCCTTCTTTGGCCATTTGGTCGTAAAGAAGCATAACGCTCAAGCCTGGGTTTTCATGCCTAAAAGCTATAATTTTCTCAGCAAGGTCCTCGCTGATTACTCTTGACTGTCCCTTGTCTTTACGGTTTTGAGGCTTAAGCCCTTCCAGATTGTCTTTGCGGTAGTCCAAAAGCCAACGGCGAAAGGTTTTGTCACAGAACTCTTTTCTTCCGTAGTAGGGGACGTCATAGACTAGGGCGGAAACCTTCTCCAGGTAGACTTTCGGATTATCAACTTGATTGTTTAGCAAGGGAGCGATCAAGCCGAAACGGAAAAGGGCCACCTCCATTTTCTGCTCTTCGGTCAAAGCCATTTTTAAAGCACCTCCAACAGATGTATTGGAGGATAACCGGTTAACCTCACGGTGAAAATTATATGGTAAAAAGGCCATATACCGCCATGCAAAAGTTGTGTGGATAAAATATACTTGCCGCATACCCCAGGGGAGATGTTAAAATGATCTTGCCATAAAGTTAGCCAAGATCCGGTTGGATAAACTATTGACCTCTGCCAAGGTCGTTTCACTTGCCCGAGTGAAGTTTAACCGGCGGACTATCTTTATGGCCCCTTTGTTTTTATCCGCAGGAAGTCGCTCTCGCCAGTGCTGTTCTCTTAAAGCACTGACAATGGCGGGGGTATTGGCTAAGAAGCGCTTATGGTAAAAAGCGGCTAGTTGGCGGCCAACGGCAGCAGTTGTTTTTCTAAAACTCTCCCGCAGGCTTTTTAATATGGTATTACGGTTATGTTGGAAGTAAGGCAGAAGAAACCAGGGCAAAAGAGATACCGTCTTTAAGCAGGCAGGACACAGGTACCGGCAGATGCTGATACGGTAACATCGTTTGTTGGCTAGTGCATTGCGTTCATAGAAGCCGTGCCGTTTCAGCTTGACTGCAGAATTGCAGCAAGGGCACTTGATAAGTACGGGAAAGACCACTGAGTATCTGTCCTTGGCATAGATTGATAGCTTAACAGGTAGATTCCAAGGAATTTGCAAAATAATAACCTCCCCAAAGAAACTGCAAATATTTTAGCAGATTGGGGAGGGTTCTGAATCATCTTTTAGATAATCAATGTGCAAAAAAATCCTGCCTGCCAGGACTACTTTACGAGCAAGATTACAGGATAAAGTTAATCCTCGATTTTCAAGGAACTGACCGACTATCTCTTTGAGTTCTTCCGCTATTTCTCTTGTATTCGCAGTAATGATGAAGTCATCCGCATATCGCACCAAATTTACTTTGGTTTTTGCTCGATAATGGTTTTCTACTTTACCTTTTGAGTTCCGATGGTATTTATCCTGAATTAGTTTTTCAAGACCATCTAGTGTCATATTTGCATAAAGACTGGAAATGGCTCCTCCTTGCGGCGAACCTGAGACCGTAGGAAAGAGATTTCCTTGGTATATGAATCCTGACTTCGAGAACTGCTTCATAATTCTTTTATCCATTGGTATATTATCTTGTAGCCAATCATGGTTGATGTTGTCAAAGCAGCCTTTAATATCCCCTTCTAATATCCAGGCAGGGGAACACTTTCTTGCTAATACACAAAATATCTGTTCACAGGCATCTTTAGCACTTCTTCCCTTACGAAAACCAAAAGAAACATGGTCTCCTGTAGTTTCGGCTACTGGTTCGAGCGCTAGTGCATACAATGTCTGCATGGCTCTGTCGTACATGGTGGGAATTCCCAGCGGTCGTTTCTTATTTTTCCCTTTCTTTTCAATGTAGACTCTTCTAAGGGGTTTGGCCTTGTAGCTATTAAGCCCCTTAATTGAGTTTGAGCCATACCCCCTTATTAATATAAACTAATATTAACGGAGGGGTATGGATGAAACGTAAAAGATATCCTCAGGATTTCAAAGAGCAGCTTGTTAAAGAAGCCCAGGAAGTCGGTAATGCTCTTTCAGTTGCCAAGCGGCACGGAATTAGTGAAAAATCATTATACCGCTGGATTCAAGAATCTAAATACAAAGCTTGGAAGGAAACGGATGGAAATGCTAAAAAGGTAGCGGCATACATTCCATCACCCCAGGAATTCAAGCAAATAGAAAAGGAAAATAACACTCTTAAGAAGTTGCTTGGTGAAAAAGATTTAGAGATTTCCATACTTAGGGACCTGGTAAAAAAGACTCGCCCGGGCTATCCGACAGAATAGAAATAGCCAACAAGTGGATTGCTCGGGGACATGCATGCAAAATGGTATTGAAAATTGTTGGTGTTCTTGAAGCAACTTACTACCATCGAAAAAAATCAGAGAGTCAGACTTCCAAAAAACATAGCCCAAGAAGCGGAAGGCCCAACACCATATATTCTTGGACAAAGGACCGGCAGCTGGTAAGTGATGAACAAATCAAGGAATGGTTGATGGAACTGGTTGCCGGGGAAGAAAGTACTTACGGATACCGGAAATTAGCTATTTGCCTGCGCCGGCAGCACAACCTGATAATTAACCATAAAAAAGTTTACAGGCTTTGCAAAGAGCTAGATATACTGGCGCCACAGCGGCGGATTAAGGTTAATCACCCCAGACGCTTGGCAGCCAATCGCCAGATTACAGTCTCTGATCAACTATGGGAAGTAGACTTAAAGTATTGCTACGTTGCTAAAGAAGACCGTTTTTTCTACCTGATGAGCTTCATTGATGTTTATGACCGAATGATTGTAGATTACCACCTGGGACTATCTTGTGAAGGGAAACATGCCGCCCAGATCCTGCAACGGGCTTTGTGGAAACGGCAGCTCTTTGAAACTGATATCCGACCAGTCATCCGAAGCGATAACGGTCCCCAATTTATAAGCCATGTGTTCGAAGAGGCCTGTGTGAAATTTACTGTCGAACATGAGCGGATTCCACCTAAAACACCGAATAAAAATGCCCATATAGAGTCTTTTCACGCCTTACTTGAGTTAGAATGTTTGAGTCGGTACGAATTTTCATCATATCAAGAAGCCTATCAGATAGTTAGTGAATACATTCAGTTTTATAATGAACGGCGTATACATGGTAGCTTGTATGACTTTTCGCCTTACGAATTCCGGCAGAGACTGCGTGCAGGTGAACTCAAACCCTTTATCATTAGAGTTTAGCTAATTGCCTCTTAAGATACCGGATGCCGGGACCAGAGCTTGTTCCCCTTTAATTAAGAGGTTTCGCCTTGACCATTTGGCCCAGACATGGCTGGCAACCGCATAGCGGCTTGGCCTTGACCGCCGTGGCAGAATACTAGACCGGGGGCGGGCGAGATAATCAATGATACCGTCTACCGTACCCTCGCCCGCCCCTGATTCGACAACCTCACGGCGAGTCAAGGCTTGCCAGTCATGTCGCCTTAGCTGTTCACAATAAATGAATTGAGGCTTATTGGTTTTCCTGTTCCGTGAGCAATATTTATTAATTCTATGTAAACAAGAGAATAAGGGGAGTAGACTCTAAAATTAGGGGTTTAAACCGGTAGTGCTTATCTGAAAGTGTTAACACCGCTTTCATTTTTGAAGATGATGTTGACCATAACTTTTTGTCTATGCCAGAAGTGTTTTTCCCCTTGTTCGAAGTTACTTTCTTTACCGCATAGGATTTTGCACAAAATGAATGGGTTAGTAAGTATTGTAACCTTTTGACTTTGTTCTTGTCGCCCTTCACTGTTGCCTTGGCAATTCTGGTCTGTAGCCTATTCACATCTTTTTGCACCCGCGTCCAGTCAATGGATTCCCATTGAGCAGCCAGTGTCTTTTTGTCTTTTAGCCTCTCGGTTTTATCCGTCGTTGAGTTACTAAAATTCATAAGCTTACTGTCCTTTCCTGCCAAGAAATACCATAGGATAAGTCAGCACCCTTTCAGGTTAGGGCAAAGCTTGAACCCCTATCTTCTTTCATTACAAAAGTAGCGTTTGCTTTTTATCCTTTTCTTCTGCCCTCTATGCCGTTTCTTTTCCTTACGGTTAGATACCTCATTTCATTATCCGTTTCAGTTTCTCGTGAGGAGCATATAGGGGTTACCAAGTTCCGCATGATACATAATTGTGAAAGCCTTAGGAGCCACCTTTAAACCGGGAGTTCTTCATCCATTCGCATTGGTTTGCCAGTTAGCCGTTGCTCGACTCCTTACCATTTTGGTCGAAGCGTTTCAGCCTATTTCGCTTCCTCCAGCGTAACGATTCCTACAGTGGTTCACTTTACGTTCTCCATAGCTCTCTTACTCTAGCAGTTATCCCAGTTTTAGGCTACTCGGATTTCCACATTGTCTTGCGAGCTTTCTAACCCAGACGTTACCATCTGCGCTAGTCGCAATAGAGTTACCCCGAATGGATAGGGTAGCCTTTCGGCAATATATCAAGCGACTTCTTGTCGCGCATGGCTCCCACGGTCAGAGTGGTGAACCAATCCTGCTGACGGTTTATACCGCCAAACTGCCTGTCTGAGGGCATCCAGGACCAACTTGCGGGTCATGGTGCTATCCATAGCCCAGCCAACAATCTTATGGTTCAATCTCAACATCCAGGGCGACACCGGTTGAAGCTATCTCACCAACATTTACATTCCACTATGGTTCAATCTCAACTAGGATAGCCTCTGAGAGAGCGACCGGTTCGACGGATTTACATTCCACTATGGTTCAATCTCAACTCCATGGATTAACAACTGAACCTCATTCCATTTGTATTTACATTCCACTATGGTTCAATCTCAACTGCTACAAAAAGTTTCAAAAAGGGCTTGACATGATAATTTACATTCCACTATGGTTCAATCTCAACTTCCAGTTAGCCATGGATAGCGCCAGGAGTTCGCATTTACATTCCACTATGGTTCAATCTCAACTAACTCAGGTTTTCGTCGTGGTAGCTACAGTACCCATTTACATTCCACTATGGTTCAATCTCAACCAAAACAGGAAAGGTGCCCAAATTAATTCTACTAGATTTACATTCCACTATGGTTCAATCTCAACTCAAGGGCAGTATCTTATCCAAAAGGTGAATATATATTTACATTCCACTATGGTTCAATCTCAACGTAGTGCAGCGGCTATTTATGTTTCTGATGATTAATTTACATTCCACTATGGTTCAATCTCAACTGATGGAGGTAGATGATGCCATCTAAGTGGAACTAATTTACATTCCACTATGGTTCAATCTCAACGGAGGTAACAGTAGCCCCATTCACCTTGACCTCAATGTATTTACATTCCACTATGGTTCAATCTCAACTAATCCTTCAAGTGTATACTCGTCACTGTGAATATATTTACATTCCACTATAAACCTGACCCGATTTGATGGACACGGTAAATGGCTGGTACAATAAAACCAGTGGAGGTGTCCATCATGAAACGTTACGATAAGCATTTTAAAGAAGAAGCGGTCCGCCTGGTAGTAGAGTTGGGGCGATCCGTGGCAACGGTGGCCAAAGAACTCGGTATCCATGAGAACACCCTGCACAAATGGGTTAGTCAGTATAAAGAACATAAGGAAAACGCTTTTCCAGGCAGCGGCAATCTACTGCCAGAGGACGCAGAAACCAGGCGTTTAAAAAAAATGATAGCTGATTTACAAGAGGAAAACGCCATTCTAAAAAAGGCCACGGCCATCTTCGCAAGACACCAGAAATAGCTTATAAGTTTATTAATCAGCACCGCTTCAAATTTCGGGTGGAGAAGATGTGCCAGGTTTTTGGAGTCTCTCGAAGCGGTTACTATGCTTGGCTGAAAAGGCCGGAAAGCCGGCGAAAAATCCGGAATAAAGAACTAATTAAAAAGATCCGTAAGGTTCATCAGATTTCCCGGGGTACTTATGGTAGTCCGAGAATAACCAGGACCTTGAAGAAACAAGGCATTACTTGCAGCCGGAACCGGGTGGCCCGCCTGATGCGGGAGAACGATATAGCCGCCAAGACAAGGAGAAAATTTAAGGCTACCACTAACTCAAAGCACCATTATCCGGTTGCTGAAAACATTGTTAATCAGAACTTTACTGCCAGCCATCCTAATCAGGTCTGGGTTGCTGATATTACATATGTCGCAACGGATGAAGGGTGGTTATACCTTGCAGCTATTGAAGACCTGTTCCAAAGAAAGATTGTGGGCTGGGCTATGGACAGTACAATGACTCGCCAGTTGGTCCTGGATGCTCTCAGACAGGCAGTTTGGCGGTATCGGCCATCAGCAGGACTTATTCATCACTCAGACCGCGGGAGTCAATATGCCAGTCATGAATACCAGCAAGCTTTAAAGGACTACGAAATGAACGCCAGTATGAGCCGCAAAGGTAATTGTTATGACAACGCCTGTATGGAATCGTTTTTTGGAACCCTGAAGAGGGAACTGATTTATGGTACCCGATTTAAAACAAGAGCTGAAGCCCGTCAAGCCATCTTTGAATATATTGAAGTCTTTTACAACCGGGTTCGGCTGCATTCAGCCCTTGGATATATGTCGCCAGTCGAATACGAACAATCCTTTAAAACAGCAGCGTAAGTGGCCGTTCATCGTAGCGAAGCGAAGACCCTTTACATGGAGAATGCCCGTGTTAGCCTTGATTGGCAAGGGCCATAAGCAAAGCGATACTGGCCCCTTGGTCCTTGGCAACACGGGTGCGAGGCTCCATGTCAAGGGCGGCCACGGCTCTTATTCGATACTTGGTCGAACATGAGAAAGAATTTGCTAAGCCTCATTCCCAGCCTAAAATTGAAAATCTGTGAAAACAGAAGATAATCCGCCATTTTCTATGTCTATTTTAATGGGGCAAGCTCACTATGGTTCAATCTCAACACAATATGACCTTGCTGGAAGAATCTATTTTGTCGAAATTTACATTCCACTATGGTTCAATCTCAACTCAAAGTAGGTGGATAAGTTTAGCCTATAATTTAATTTACATTCCACTATGGTTCAATCTCAACCACCAACGCGATGCCGTCATGTGGGCGATAAAAGGATTTACATTCCACTATGGTTCAATCTCAACCAAACAAATATACCACATACTCATACGAATATTAAGATTTACATTCCACTATGGTTCAATCTCAACTTTAGTTTCCTCGGCTGCTGCTCCTTTTGCGGCCAATTTACATTCCACTATGGTTCAATCTCAACTATGTGAAAGGGGCGCCATGCTCTCCCCTGTGGCGAATTTACATTCCACTATGGTTCAATCTCAACTTAATGTCGCCTCCTCTCTGTCAATCATAAGGACAGATTTACATTCCACTATGGTTCAATCTCAACCGGCCGCTGTATCTGGAGTTGAGCGAGCTCAAGCATATTTACATTCCACTATGGTTCAATCTCAACTGAACGCCAGCTCAAGGAAAAACCCATCGAAACCAATTTACATTCCACTATGGTTCAATCTCAACGAAACCTTAATGAACGCGAAAATCATTAACGGCGAATTTACATTCCACTATGGTTCAATCTCAACATGTTCCGGTTAAATCTATCCTGTTCATAGACAACAATTTACATTCCACTATGGTTCAATCTCAACGGGTGCCGATAGGCTCTGAAAGAATAAGCAAGGAATTTACATTCCACTATGGTTCAATCTCAACCCTGGCAGGCTCCGGTCAGGGGCTTTCTTATGAGGATTTACATTCCACTATGGTTCAATCTCAACTTACTAATAATATACTGTCAATTATTATTTTTATTTATTTACATTCCACTATGGTTCAATCTCAACGACGCTGACAGGGTAGATAGGGGTAGAACAGTTCAATTTACATTCCACTATGGTTCAATCTCAACTTAATTAAGGAGGTGCTAAATAATGGGTTTATTCAAATTTACATTCCACTATGGTTCAATCTCAACAAACCAGGGAGGTTTTTAATTATTTCACTAAATTCATTTACATTCCACTATGGTTCAATCTCAACCTAAATTCGTCTACGCCTTGGGTCTAGGTATGGGCATTTACATTCCACTATGGTTCAATCTCAACGCTTTTCAGTGGGAGGTTATTGACGGGCTTAGAGGATTTACATTCCACTATGGTTCAATCTCAACGGATTGCGACCAGCCTCAATCACAATACGATAAAGGATTTACATTCCACTATGGTTCAATCTCAACGTGGGCACGAGGAAGTTGTCAACCTTATAGGTCCATTTACATTCCACTATGGTTCAATCTCAACTCAGTTTGCCATCATTGTACAATCTTTCAAGTGTATTTACATTCCACTATGGTTCAATCTCAACCAGAGAGGCCGCACCTGCGGCTGGTGGTTGACAAATTTACATTCCACTATGGTTCAATCTCAACAGATACCGGGGCGGCCGGAGATAACCGAGATCAGCAAATTTACATTCCACTATGGTTCAATCTCAACTCAAACAACTGCTGCTTCTTTTTCTCGTATTTCTCCATTTACATTCCACTATGGTTCAATCTCAACTGAAGGCGCTGCCTGGGTTGAAGACTGAGCAGGAAGATTTACATTCCACTATGGTTCAATCTCAACTTCGCTGAGATGCCTTAATCTTACGCTGACATGTATTTACATTCCACTATGGTTCAATCTCAACAAAAGATTCAATTTAACCAGCAGCGCAGTGAAATCATTTACATTCCACTATGGTTCAATCTCAACGCATTCCTTCGCAAGTTAATCAACGGAGATATTTTCATTTACATTCCACTATGGTTCAATCTCAACTGCCACTGACGGAGACGGCAAACTTCACAAGCTAATTTACATTCCACTATGGTTCAATCTCAACTCAGTTACGTTACAAACATGTACATGCGTTCTGTATTTACATTCCACTATGGTTCAATCTCAACTTAAGCCCGGCAGCAGCACCGGTTGCCATGCTAAATTTACATTCCACTATGGTTCAATCTCAACTCGCCTCCAGGAACGTCCAGGCTGCCATTAGCGAATTTACATTCCACTATGGTTCAATCTCAACGTTATAAGCCTATCTGTTACCTTTAATATTTCTTCATTTACATTCCACTATGGTTCAATCTCAACCTAATTATCCAATCAGCCAGCCTCCACTTGCTGCCATTTACATTCCACTATGGTTCAATCTCAACTACCGGCGACACAAACGCTCAGCCTGGTTTGTATTAATTTACATTCCACTATGGTTCAATCTCAACGGTATGCGTACCCCATCATGTCTTCAATTTTCTGCATTTACATTCCACTATGGTTCAATCTCAACGAGCTCCGGGTGGAAATCATCAAGGCACTAATCGAATTTACATTCCACTATGGTTCAATCTCAACTTAAGCGCCCCGACCGCCTCAGTCCAAATACCTTCATTTACATTCCACTATGGTTCAATCTCAACGTTAAAAAATGGATGCAGCAACAGCAGCAATCTAATTTACATTCCACTATGGTTCAATCTCAACTAGCTATCTCATAGCGGGCTCCCTCATCAGCTGGCATTTACATTCCACTATGGTTCAATCTCAACGGAGAATACCAGGCTGACAATCCAGCAGCTTACGGATTTACATTCCACTATGGTTCAATCTCAACGGTATCATGAGGTTGAAGGTGACGGGGAAATCGACAATTTACATTCCACTATGGTTCAATCTCAACGGAACCATCGTTCTTTTGTCCGATACGGCAGACCAAATTTACATTCCACTATGGTTCAATCTCAACTTTGGTGATGGTGCTAAATGTATGAGTACCCCTGGATTTACATTCCACTATGGTTCAATCTCAACGAACATCTTTAAAACTACCGTCCCAAACCATCTGCATTTACATTCCACTATGGTTCAATCTCAACCCGAAAAGAATGTATATTATACAGGATATGCATTAAATCTTGTATATCTTACACTTAATATGCATTACAGCTAAAGATATATCATTTTTTTCAAATATTTATATGTCGAACCACCAGAATTTTTACACTATATAGGTTCGACATAAGACAATCATGCATATATGTTTATAGAAAATTACTAGTCGCATTGTCCTCCCTTCCCCAAAACTCTTTATCCAGCCATTTTTCATTCCTGCTCTTAAAAATAATGCATGAATCTAAATCAGTGCGTAAATGTTTTTTTAACTCGCCTTTTAGCTTAAATATTTGGGACTCGCTAAGCTCTCCTTCAAATACTGAGTCCTGAATATGGGTCAAATATTTCTTGCAAATTTTAAAAACCCTGCGCCATGTCTTCGGCCCGTTTTCTTCATTACTTATATCATAGACCAGTATGACATACAAACCAATCACCACCAAATCTTAAAACCCTGATAAGGTTTTTCCCCAATGATATGCTTGATAAGCTTGTACAACTCCAGCCGGATTAAGTATTGATAAGAAACATCCCGCCCTAAATCCCTGTGTTTTATAGTTGTCTTTAGTTTCTGATCCAGCTCATTCGTAATTAATTTTAATGCTTGTGGCTTTAACCTCAGATAATATTGATCCACATCAAAGGATTTTTCATTAATCATATTCTTATTCAACAAAGTAAAAATCAGCCTGTCCGCTATTAATGGTTTAAAAACTTCAGCAATATCAAGGCTCAGTGAAAATCTTTTTGTACTTGGTTCATGCAAGAAGCTGACGGTGGGATTTAATTGCGTTTTATAAATTTCACTTAGAACTTTGGTATACACCAGGGAATTTATGAAAGATATCAAGGAATTGATCATATTATCCGGGGGATGCTTAACCCTTTTTCTAAAATCAATTTGCTGATTGATAATAGTTTCCCATGTATCATAATATATTTTACGGATGTTTCCTTCCACACCCATTAATTCCTCTATGTTTTCACAATAATTAATGCTGTCACGAAGATTTTCAATTCTTGCCATGTGGCTTTCAAGGTCTTTACCCCGTTTATTGTAGTATCTGATATTTCTATATATATTGTAGGAAGCTGCTTGAATAACCGCTTTAGCCAATGCCATCCTTTTTCCATGATCTTGATTGTGCTGAACCTGACAGATCAAAACCTTCCCTGACACCAAGCTTTCTCTCGGTGTAAAACTGCCAACATAATACTCGTAATAATTATAAAAATGAATACAAATATTGTTTTTAGCCAAAAAATCCAAGAGCTTGGTATTGACAGACGTTTCACCTAAAATGTAGAGTTCGTCAACCCGTTCAATAGGGATATCCTTTTTCTGACCATCTTCGTAAACGAGTTGCAAAGTGTTATCATTGCGTTTAAGGATTCCATTTGAGAAAATGTAATAGGCTTGCTTCATAAGTCACCCCCAATATAGCAAATATCAAAAAAAGCGCATTTCCGACATACTGACTTTTTTTGATAATCGTTAGGCGGAAATTCTCTCCCCAGAATAACCTCTATTTCCAATAGATTCCGTTCAATCTCCAGTGCGTCGGCATCACTCCATAAAACTTTTTGCTTTTCCTTCAACAGGGGATAATCAATAACTGCTTCGGTGACATCAATGTTCATTTTCTTTAAATAATAAATATAATACTTGGCCTGGGCTATCGCCATTTGATCCATCTTTTTTGTTTTTTTAATCTCATGGATAATGCCTTTATCAATATAATCAATATTAATGACGCCATCCACCAATAGATGTTTGTCCTTTCTGGAATAGCTGCCCTCATCAATAAAACGGCCAATGAGTACGTTTTCATTGTCCTGTTCCATGTCGATGTTGTAGCTTGAATACCATAGCTTGCGTTTACATAAGTGAAAATAAGCATACATCATCCCGGTGATCTTTCGTTTCATACTATGCACCTACAAACTATTATCAGGCTTAAATTTTCCCTTGACAAAGCCCACACCCAACAAACTCTCTTCATCAAACTCATACTCATTCATACTTCTAAAAATACCGCTATTTTGATAAATAATTTCAACGGCACCCTTGTCAACTCTTCTGTCGTTGCGGTAACTCAGACTTACGCTAACAGTATAGTCCTGTATATCACTTTTCAATTTAATTTTATCATGATTTGCAAGTCCGCTGTCTTTTTTTAGTCTCGCCTGCCACTCATCCAATTTATCAGCCACACCAAGCTGTTCATAGACTGCATCCGGCATCAGTGTAACGCTTAAAATTTCTCTGAACTCGTTTTGCACTCTTTCTTTTGACTTATCAAAGGGCTTGATGTTTTTAAGCACCTCCAGCTTTCTTACAATATCCTTATAATACCCGCTGTCAATAAGTTGCTTATTTTTATTCTCATCATAGATACTATCTACATATGCAAACTTTTCTTTTTCCTCAAATAATCTGTCCGCATAGGGCTTAAGCATCTCCCACGACACATCATATAAAACCCGGTCATAGATGCCTTTATTACTACCCGTTTGCCTCCCGTTCTTTGTATTGAACACAAAAACATTCGGCTTTTCCGGTACTGTCCTGCCCCGCCTGTTACACCTGCCAAGACGCTGAAGCAAACTGTCGCCGGTACACATCTCCGTGTATAGCACATCAAAATCAATATCCAGACTGGCTTCAACAAGCTGAGTCGTAATCCAGATACCCTTTTCATCATATTTGGAAAAGTTCATAATCGCCTCTTCCAGCATCTTACGATGACGCTTAATAAAAAGACTATGCAAGAGTCTTGCATTTTCGCCTTTTAACTGTCTATACAACTCCTGCGCTTTACCAACAGTATTGACTATCACCAGCACTTTTTTATCCTTGCCATCTCTTTTGATAGCCTCAAGATCAATCTCTCCATCGTAAAGCCTCATAAAATGCCTGGCCGGACTTTCAGGGAAGAAGGACTCCGACAAGGTAAAGTCAATCCCTTCATTCTTCATTAAATTTGTTATAATTGCGGGCATGGTGGCAGTTATAACAGCAAATCTACCGCCTGCGTCCTGTATTAGTTTCAAGCCGCATACCAACGCTGCAACAATATCACTGGAATACATTTGTATTTCATCAATAACGACCCTGGAGTATGCCAGCGTAGCAATCAATTGTTCGCCGCCATTATGTTTAAAAACAAAGGGAAATAACTGGTCTACTGTACACACGGTGAGGGGACTGGAGAAAAGACGGGATTGGCTGTATAAAACCATCGGGTCCGTATCCCCATCTTTGTCTGATTGGTCAATATACCTGGTTAAAGCATCCGAATGGAGCAGCCTTACATTTTTATAATTATAGTCTGAAGCTATCCGGTCATAGATCGCATTGATAGACACCTTAAGGGGAAGGGTATAAAAACCTTTGTCCTCACCAATCCATAAGAGGGCGCCTTCTGTTTTGCCTATCCCAGTAGAAGCCCTGACGACCAGGTTTTTATCACGATTATTCAGCATATATCTTTGGACTTGATTTAAATCTGCCTTAAATTCTTGAGCAAATCTAGCACGTATTTGCTTAGGCAGGTTTGTCCCGCCATCATTGTGTTTAATTTCAAAAGTATTTTCCTCCAGACCGCTGCTGGCGGCATAATCCAGCCTGTTCAGCATGCCTTTGATAATAGCATAAATCAGCCACTGCTCAGCCGATATGCGCTCCGGCTCCGGCATCCTGAGAATACCACTTTTTACGGGCACCAGATATTCCAGCAGCGTGAAATCCAGTTCTTTAACATTTCTTGTCAGGTCTTTTTCAATGACTTCATATATCAAAGTCTTATAGTTTTTAAATTCGTATACTAACTTTCTATCATGATGATAACAGACCGCCAGCCTGATAGCTTTGGTTATTGCCTCTCCAAACATCCTGTTCAGTTCCTGTATATCCATAAAGGCCAGGCTCAACACACCATGCGGTATCTGCTCTAGCTGATTTTCTTTATAGGCAGCTTTCAAAAGATCCGGCAGCAACGCTGTTTTATACATGGAGTTCTGAAATCTTGTATTGATTTTACCTAGATCGTGGTATAGGGCAGCCACTTTTATGGCAGCAGCTATCCTGCTGTCTATATTTACAAAGGCAGCAGGATAACAGCTTAAAAATCTACTGAGATGGTTAAGCAAATCCCTGGTATGCATTTCAATGGTAGTTTTGCCATCCGATTTAGCATAAAAGACCATCTAAAGACCCCCTAAATAATCAAAGCAACATCTCCTTCGCTGTCGACGGGAAGCAGGTTTTCAAGAGAGCTCCCCTGTGCCGCGTAGCAAGCTCTGATTGGCTTGTCCCACCTTCTCACACCAGTTTTGCTGTCAATTGCAAACACCTTATTCAGCTTAAAAAAAGTACCTTTTGGTCTTAAATCGTAATCCCATCTATCTAAATAAAGTTCCGGTATATATAAATCATGTTCCAATATAACATCATGATCCTGTTCCGTTATCTCAACAATTGCAATATCTTCTATACACAGCAAATCTTCATGCCTGCCCAGGGCAAGAAAGGTTTGCGGATACTTGATACCATTATATATCTCATCGATCCTGGCTTGTTCGTCAGGGCATATGTGCAAAATCAGCTTTAAACCTATTAGTGTCTCAACATAGCCCGTGCCTCTGTTGACACCGTATTTTTTCCAATCCTTTTTTCCCTTTGATACGATGGTTTTATTTACAGAATACAACCCGAAGGTTTGCCCGTTGTCTTCTATAACCAGGTTGTGCCGGCTGAGATCATTTTTATCAAAAGCCAGAAACTCATACCGGGTATACAAATCATTCACAACAGATTCATAGCTTCCCTGCACAGCAACCCGCATGGGTACATATTGCCGGTAACCGCACGCTGTATGCACCATGCCGATAACTGTTGAATAAGGCGGTAGCGGAAAGGATTCTTTAATCTGAAAGCTGGAAGGCTTGCGAAAATTTGCTGAACTTGCGTAAGCCTTAATTTTTACCGCTTTCATTGTAATACGCCTCAACTTTCTTGATCAGTGCATTGAACAGGCTGTTTATGTCAACCGGCGCAAGATCAGCTTTTATCTTAACGGAATTGTCCAGGATACCGTCTAATAACCCAATTAATGTATTTTCTTTGACATCCTCATCCTTTAACATTTCTTTGATGATATCAGTATCCAGACTGCATTTATTGAGCTTAAGTCTGCCCTCAAAATAAGGATTTTTCCTGTTGTAAACGCCCCCTATAGCAAATACCGGCGCCAGATTTTCCCTGCGGCCTTTAATATCCCGGTAAAGAAATTGGACGGTTTTTAGCAAGTCCACGACTCTTGCAGCTTTTATTTCATCCGGTATCTCTTCAGTCACTCCTCCTGCCTGGTCGGTATCTTTTCCCACACGGTCTAAATCAATTGTAATTGTATAGGCATAAAAGGATTTGTGTATCTCACTCTGAGAAATGCTGTTAACAAGGTTTTTTCCTCTTAAAGCAAGGCCCATATTTGTCAGATAATCCATTTCTGCATGATAAGTTTCAAGGGCTATTGCGTGACTTAGGCGTACTACTGCTGGACGGTTAATACCGTATTCGCCTTCCTCCGTTTTCATATAGCCAAATAAATCAATCTCTGGATAATCGGATATTCTAGTACTTGGAGCAAACTGAACAACCTTTTTGTCACCGCTTCCGGATCCTTCAACCGGCGTGTTATCCCAACCTAATTGGTTGATGATGTTATAACGCAATGCTTGTCTGGAGATATAGCTATAGACCCCACCGTCACCCCGGGAAATTTTTTTTAGCACCTGGATATTGCCAAAACCTTCGCCATAGTTTCCGCTTTGCGCCTCAAATATCATTGATAATGTTAATCCCTTTGACTTCATGTTTATTTAACCTCCTTACTATTTTCATCTGAATAACTATTTTTCTGTTTATCCGCGCTATACTCTTCTGCTGTACCTTTCAAGCCTAAAACATAGGCATATCCCAGACTTTTAAAAGCTTCTTCATTATTAAGCATTTTCATAAACAAATTGGGGATCGGCTCACCCATACCTATATATATACGGCTTACGATATTTAAGAAGCCATTACAATCTCCCACTTGTAACGCATTTAGCAACTGATAGGCAAATCCTCTAAGTTTATTGTCTGCACTATCCTTTTTGGTGTCACTTTTGTCTTTATTTTCAAATTTTTTCCTTAAGCGTATTCCATCCTGTGAAACTGCAAAGAGCATCCCATCAGAAACCATAGCGCTTCCCCCTTTTATATATTTTTTTGAAACTAATTGAACTTTAAGTAGTTGCCGGACATATCCTACGTTTTCCCCATCGGAAAATCCCTTGCGTAATGCCATATTAATAATGCCATACTGGTAATATCCATTAATCAAATTTCGAATACATTCCTGAAAAACGTACAATCGATCTTTACTTGAGTCCTTTTTTGAATTTTTGTTTGAATTTCTCTTTGATTTTTTTTTGTTGGAAATGGTTAAATAGGCTTTCGTTAACCTCTCCAACTCCTTTCCACATTCTTTTATTACCTTAAGGTGTGTCCTAGACAGCAAGTTAATGTCATAGTGACCATCCCGTCGTTTAATAATGACCTGTATATTGCTCAATTCATATTTTTGCTTCTGTCGTAATTGCTCATTTATAATCCTGTTAATCAACCGGTATGTCAGCCTGCCGATGTTTTCCTTCTCAGCCTCATGATCAATGTCACTCTTTGCACTAATATTGTCTCTTTGAAGCGCTTCAATACTTTCACTATTGTTAATAAATACACACTCATCATTATAATCTGAATAGGAAAAACCTAGAGGCGTACAGGAATAAATAAAGGCACAGAGAGGACATAAATAGGAATCAGGTTTAAAGTTCCAGAAATATGAGTATTTCCTCTTATGATCCACCCCCATATCATTTAACCATGACAAACCTTTTGAGAGAGAGGTGGGAAGGGATATTCCGCATTCAATGCAGTAATCTTTTGCTTTATACGACTTACTAATCCAGTTTTTCAGCGGCTTGATAAATACATTACGATGGGTGTCAATCATATCTTTTATTTTGTAATGAGGTAACAGAAAAGAAATATTGTTCCATATCTTAGATACTTTGATTTCTGCAATATCTTTAAAACAAAATATCTCCGGGAATTTTAAAATGTAATCTGTAATTTCAATAGCCATTTTTATTTTTTCATCATCATTTTCCATCTCATTGATTGCTTTTAAACCTTCCAACGGGTTATATTGAACACCTTTTTGTTTAGCAATCTCAAAGCCGGACTTATATCTTTTGTTTTGCAGATATGTTTTAAGCTCCTGCATTAACTTTTCCAGAGAATCGTCATCTATTGAGCTGTTTTTCAGCTGGTCATTCATATTAACAATACGCTGGTAAACAGTTCCATCCTGAAATCTTTCCCGTAAAGCCTCATAATACATAACGGCCAAATCAATATTATCATCTAAAAACAATGCTTTACCGATATACAAATCGGAGCCCTTTATCTCATAGTAATGGCTGCATTTCCCCTTATCTAAAACCGCGATAAAGCCCAAAATGCCCGCATTATACAGAAAATTTTGCAGACCTACCCTGAGAAAGTCATTCATCCTTCCACCTCCTTACATTAAACTGAACATCCCAAACCCTTCTCCCCGCCGTGACCCCATTCCACAGTCATAAAGATATTTCAAGAGCCGCTTGTCCCCTTTGAGCCTAAACTTGCCCAGGCTTGCCGGAATTCTTGAGCCGAAAGCCTTAACCAGCACAAATTTGCAGGCAACAGACTCAACCTCCAGTTCATCAACCATGGTTTCTGTTAAAAGTTCGTGCCCTTCTAGATCATTTTTAATAATAGCTTTCAGGCAGGAAAGAAATTTTTCATCAGAATGGATATAATAGTTGTCCTTATTGGTTTCCCTAATATGTTCCCTGACGACCAGAGGACTAGCCAATGAAATTAACATCTCTTCTAAAGTAATAGTAATTTCATTTTCTAAGAAAATCTTTGAGAGCTTCATCACATTCTCGTGTTTTACTGGAAATGATATGTTTTTCTGCCTTAGAAAAGCATTATAAAACCTCAGGAAAATTCCGTAATCAGCAGTTGAAAGAAGAACATCAAATTTTGGCTCCTCCAATAAGACGGAATTCTCCATATACTTAGCCCGGTATAGCTGGACAGAAAAAGTAAAGCGTTTTGTTTTTAAGCTACTTACATACATTTCCTGGTAAAATTTATTATCACTTTCTTCTAATGACTTCTTTATAAAGCTTAAAAACATTCTCCGGTAATCCAAATCAAGGGTACAATTCTGCAATTCGTATTGCAGCTTCATTCTCATACTCATCCCTCCTCCGCTTAGCCAAAATGGTTCAATAATATATTTCTCTTTTAGACGCTAACAATGATTATTTGCTATACAAACACCTCTTTTACTAATTAATAAAAATGATGACTCTTTATTATGATAGGAAATTATCTTGTCACAGTTAGCAGAGCCTGGGCCATGCTGCCGTATCGACCATATGTCGCTCCAGCGGATGATAAGTTTAGATTTATCCCAGAGTTGAGAAGACAAATTATAATCCAGGTATGTTTCCCAATTATCTACCAATAAACCTATTATATCACAGCAATTATCGCATTTTGCCTTTGCTGCCACAATATTACCAGAATTGCAGGACAGCCTTCTGTCAGTAATCGAGGAGAATGAGAAAAATATTTTAACCACGTTTCCTAATAGCACACTTGTACCTTTCAAAAACTATATGTTATTCAACTAATCACTCCCTCTATAGTTGTGGTCATTCCGCAAACCTGATATACTTATAGGGTTTGGAAGGAGGATTTAACTTAAATGTCTGGCAACAATATGTTCAGAAATATCGCCATTATAGCCCACGTCGATCACGGCAAGACCACCCTGGTGGACGCCCTGCTCAAACAGAGCGGTATCTTCAGGGAAAACCAGCACGTGGCCGAGAGGGTCATGGATTCCAACGACCTGGAAAAGGAACGCGGCATCACTATCCTGGCCAAAAACACCTCGGTGCGTTACGGCGATATCAAGATTAATATAGTGGATACCCCGGGTCACTCCGACTTCGGAGGAGAGGTTGAGCGGGTTCTAAAAATGGTTGACGGCGTTCTGCTGCTGGTAGACGCCTTTGACGGCGCCATGCCCCAGACCCGGTTTGTTTTACGCAAAGCTATGCAGCTAAACTTAAAGCCCATTGTGGTCATCAACAAGATCGACCGGGAAGGCGCCCGCATATCAGAGGTGGTGGATGAGGTGCTGGACCTGTTCATCGACCTGGGAGCAGGCGACGAACATTTGGACTTTCCCCTTTTTTACACTTCGGCCAAGGAAGGAACGGCCACCACTGACCCTGCCGTACCGGGGCAAAACATGCAGCCGCTGTTCGAGGGGATCATCAAATACATTCCCGCTCCGGCCGGAGATGACGATGGACCGTTGCAGCTTTTAATAAACAACACCGAGTATGACAACTTCGTGGGACGGATGGGCATCGGCTGCGTCAAACGCGGTAAAATCGCAACCGGCCAGCAGGTAAATATTTTTGACCACGACGGCAACATGCGCCAGGGCCGTATCGGTACGCTCTACGCTTATGAAGGGTTGGAAAGAGTAACGGTTTCAGAGGCTGTCTGCGGTGAGATTGTGGCTTTTTCCGGCCTGGAAGATATCAAGATCGGCGAAACAGTGGCCGATAAGGACCAGCCGGAACAGTTGGAGCCCATCACCGTGGATGAACCGACCCTGAAGATGAGCTTCATGGTCAACGACAGTCCTTTCGCCGGCAAGGAAGGCAAATATTTAACCTCACGCCATCTGAGAGCCCGGCTCTTTAAAGAGATGGAGAAGAACGTAAGCCTCCGGGTGGAGGAAACCGGAAGCACGGACGTCTTCGAGGTGTGCGGACGAGGTGAACTGCACCTGTCGATCCTGATTGAGACGATGCGGCGGGAAGGTTTTGAACTGCAGGTGTCGAAACCGGAGGTCATCTTCAGGTGGGAAGCGGGCCAGAAGATGGAACCCATGGAGCTCCTGATGGTGGATATCCCTGAGGAAAAAATGGGCCCGGTTATGGAAATCGCCGGGGCCAGGAAAGGGGAAATGCTTAACATGACCTCCCTTGGCCCGGACCAGCTCCGGCTGGAATTCAAGATACCGGCGCGGGGCTTAATCGGCTTCCGCTCGCAGCTGCTGACCGAGACCAGGGGCCACGGGGTGATGAGCCATATCTTCATGGGTTATGAGCCCTACAAAGGGGACATCCGGGGGCGCTACCAGGGCGTGCTGATCGCCTTTGAATCCGGTGAGGCCAACACTTACGGCCTGCACAACGTACAGGACCGCGGCATACTGTTTATTACGCCCGGCACCAAGGTTTACGAGGGCATGGTTGTAGGGGAGCATTCCCGCGAACAGGACTTGGAGGTCAACGTCTGCAAGAAAAAGCACCTGACCAACATGCGCTCCAGCACCGCCGAGACCGCCCTGCGCCTGGAGGAGTCCCTGAATTTCAGCCTGGAAGAAGCTCTGGAATACATCGGCACGGACGAACTGTTGGAAGTAACCCCGCAAAGCCTGCGCATGCGCAAGCGGATACTGAGCAAGCACGACCGCAAACGAAACCAGGCAAACTTCCAGTCCGCGTAAAGCGGCGCTACTATAAAACAGGGATATAAATGAGAACCCTTCATCCAACCGGAAGAAGGGTTTTTCATGCCCACGCTAGTACATATCTAATAGTGCTGCAATTCTATGAAGTCATAAGACAAGTCCGCTTGTTGGCCAAAAGGAAGCGCCGGTGGCATGTTGCCGCCGGCGCTTCCCTGTAAAATACTTTATTTTTAAAAGGCAGCCTGTGCCTATTCATCCTTCTCCTTGGATTCTTCTCCTTCTTCCTTGGCCTCCTCTTCAACGTCGGCGGCACGTGTTGTATAGATTGCAACTACATGGGCGTGCCCTTCTCCGGTTGCCTTCACACCGTTCGGCAAAACCAGGTCCGCCAGGGTAATTTCTTGTCCGATATCCAGGTTGGAGATATCGACCGTGATCGCGTCGGGAATGTTTGAGGCGAGGCATTCCACCTCGACCCCCCGCATCGGTTGGGCCAGGATGCCGCCTTTAGAAACCCCCGGCGCGGAGCCGGCCAGGTGAACGGGAACGGTGGCGGTCACCATGTCTTTTAATGAAACCTGGTGGAAATCGGCGTGGATCAAGGTACCGCGCAGCGCATCGCGCTGTACCGATTTAACCAGTACCTGATGGTCTTCAGTTGCCCCGTCCCGCTTTACGTTCATGTGGATCAGGGCGTTTGAACCGGCCTGGCCCAGGATTTTCTGCAGCTCATTGGTATTGACCGCTATAGCCATGCTCTTCATGCTTTTCCCATAGATTACCGCCGGGATAAAACCGTTTTTACGCAAGTTGTGTTTATGAAACTTATTTTTTTCCAATCTAACCTGTGCGTCCAATTTAATTGCTTCCATTTTTCTCACGACTCCCTTCTGTCCATTATCCCCTCTTTCCGACATGTTTTGTCAAGGCGTACCATTTCCCATAACTTGCGTTATACTGCTGTAATATGCCGTCTGGCTACTTATACACCGGCATAATCTATTTTTAAAGCCCTCCGGGCTCTGGAGGGCTTAAGCAGCTTGATCATACTTTGAAAATTTTCCTTTTTAACAATTCCTGCATTAAGACACCCGCGAGAAACCCGGCGCCCATGTTCCAAATTGCAAAACCTGCCGTGACCAGCAAAATGTAATAGTCTTCTCTTTCCCGCCCTACATCACGGGCAGAGACCGCTAACTCCAGTCCGGCAAAAAATAAAATTACACCAAGTACACTTAAGGGAAAGAACTTTAGAATCACGAGAAAAGAACTGCTGAAAAATACTCCGGCAACAAGCAGCAATGTTCCCAGAATTACCAGGGCGCCTCCGGTATGAGCGCCAAAACGCACGTGACCGGCCATTCCCCCGGCGCCGTGACACATGGGAATACCACCGAATAAGGGAGAAATAAGGTTCATAATCCCCGTTGAAATAGCCATTTTTCTTTCTGTGATAGGGCGTTGGGGAAACAGCCTGTTATTCTCGGCGGTAATGGCAATGACAGCATTACCTAAAGTTAAAGGGATCTGGGGGATGCCAAGTATAAGTGTGCCTTTTATAAAGTCCTGCCAGGAAACTTGTGTCAACGCCAGGTGGGGCAACGAAAAATTAACGTGCATAGCAGCCAGCTCATTGATAATGCCGGGCGTTTTAATTATAGCCGCCGCCACTCCAAAAACTATTAAGGCAAACATGGCAGGTATACGTCTACTGGTTAACAATAAAAAAGTCATAAATAAAGCTATTAAAGCAATGAAGAAATCCGATTGCATCATCCGGATTCCTTCCATGATAAAGGACAGGCCCAAACCCAGAACTATACCCCTAACCAATGGTTTTGTTGTTATTCTGGATATAACATCAAGAACACCTGTAAGACCCATGGTCAGCCAGAAGAAACCGGTAAACAGGCCTGCCCCCCATAGCATACCCGGCGTTATCGAAGCAGCCTGGGTTATCACTGCGCCGCCAATGGCTTTCATTGGTTGAATAGGGATTGGTGTTCGATAATAAAAGCCTGATAGAATTAAAAGCATTCCAAACGTAAATAGAACACCAAGCGGGTCAAGTTTCATAACCGTTATATAGCCGACCACAAAGGGGATTAATGTGCCCAGGTCACCAAAGGCGCCGGCCCATTCTGAACGGTCAAAGCGGTTGCGCAGCGGTTGGGCTAAGCTTGATACTGTTTCTGAACTGACGTTATTGGCCAACATTCCGATAGCTCCTCTAGTTGCAGCCATGTGTTATGATACTTTTTAATTATATCAGAATTTGATTAAAATTACCTATAATAGCATTGTTTTATTATCCACATCAACATATCCAGTCACAACTTCACAATTAAACAACTCTTTCAGCGAACGGGCTAATTCATCGCGCGCTGAGATGACTTCTTCATAATTACCGTCGGTAAAACCATCTATTGGAAAGAAAATGTTCGTACTTTTTTCCGTCTTATCAATAATAAATTAACAACCACTGCTTTTCAAGCTAAAAGAGCTAGTCTCCAAAGAGCTAATCAAAAGACATATGATTTATATTGATTATTAGGCAATGGTGCAGTTGAAAATTTTATTACAGTTAAGAAAGGCGTTGACGCCCGAAAACGGGTATGATACTATAGCTGAGTAGCCCGAATACGGGTAAAAAGGAGCATGTCAAATGGAAAAAATTAACTGGCTGGAGATTATTGAAGAAGAAAGTGACAACATTCTTGACGCCCTAACCGCAGTTTATGATGAAGCCTGTTGTTTGAATGCAAACAGCGAAATCTGTCAGGTGCTTAAAATGAACAGCGATGGCACCCTTATTCATCACACCAGCACTGCAGACAACACCTCCAGCGCTGTTTGGAACGGCAATGCGATTGAGCTCGCCAGGATGGCCTGGTTCAATCCTTTGGACTTCACAGACGAAGCGGAAGTAATCTCATCATACCTGACAAAAGAGGAACTGCAAGACTTCACACGGTATCTGGATGGTGAAAACCTTACCCTCCATAAATTACGGCAGTGGAATTTTTACATTGCCGACAGGCTTGAGAAGAAATACACGGAAAAATATGCTGCCGACAACGCGCCTGCCTGGGCTGACAAAGTTATGCAGGAATTACTAAAACATGCCAGCGAATATGGCCGTGCAGAAACACAGAAAGTAGAATTGGCCGACTTGGGAAAGTCCTGACCTCCCCTGAAGCGGCCCGGCTATGGAGACTGCACCCGGACAGCCTGAAAAAGGCCTGCCAGCAAGGAAGAATTACCGCCCGTAAAAGCGGCGGTACCTGGCTTGTGTCCAGAACTGCTATGGAAAGAATATATGGGACATGGCCTACTGAAAAGGCAGAAGAAATTGAAGAATAATAATAGAAAAAACCTTCAGTGTCCATGCGCTGTGGTGGCTTATGGTATATATCAAGAATATATACCATTTTATTTTAAGGGTAATGAGATTGCCCCTGGGGCTTTATTTTAGCAGTGCCCGGGATTATAGTTAGATATATAAGCTTTGTCCTGACGGCTTGTTAAGAAAAGTATTTTGGAGGAAAGTTATGTCAGCTATAAAAGAACGTTATATAAAAGCAATGAGAAAAATGGACCCTTCAATAAATACGGTTGAACAGATCCGCCATGAACTATCTTTAAAACAACAGGCGGAACTCCCCCCCGGCACTATCGTTGAGCAAGTTATGGTGGCGAATTTACCCGGCGAGTGGATTAAGGCGGCGAATGTTCCTGAAGGCGGCAAACAGGTGATTCTATATTTCCACGGCGGTGGTTTATATTGTGGCGACTGTGCTACTTATCGTAATTTAGCAGCTTTTATTTCAAGAGCCAGTGGTGTTAGAGTTTTATTAGTTGAATACCGTCTGGCGCCGGAGCACAAGTATCCTGCCGCTAATGACGATTGTCTGGCAGCCTACCGGTGGCTGCTCGAAAACGGCATCCCGGCTAAGGATATTATCATAGGCGGGGATTCTGCAGGCGGCGCCCTAACAGTTATGACCTTGCTTTCGTTACGCGATGCAGGCGCTCCACTGCCGGCAGCCGCATTTATGTTTTCTCCGTGGACAGACCTGGTCAACTTTGATGGTGAATCCTATACCAGTCGCGCAGAATTAGATCCGGTAACCCACCTTAAAGGCTCACAAATGGCGGCAAGCTTCTATATCGATCACTTAACTGTTAAACCACCTATTTTATCACCAATAAACCAGGACCTGTCCGGATTGCCCGCGTTATTTATTCAGGTTGGCGACCATGAGGCATTATTGAGCGATTCCACCAGATTGGCCGAGCGCGCAAAAAAAGACGGTGTTGATGTTACATTGGAAATATGGGACAATATGTGGCACGTATTTCAAAGCCTTGCTGCAGTTTTGTCCGAGGCTAAACAGGCTATTGATAATGTTGGCAGGTGGGTGCAAAAACGTTTCGATACCCATACCGGCAGCGTAATAGGATAACTGGAACATATTCCCTGTTGGTTTTGCAATGTGTACGGTTTCAGTTGAAGGTCAAACTGTTGAGAGTATAGAATTTTTTCTTAACGTCCTGTGGTGAGGTGGGAAAACAATGGATAACCCCCGGCTGTGGATCAGCTTTGAAGACAGGGTAGGCTTTGTATTCGACATATCCAGGGTTATCTTTGCCTGGCGCTTGAATATTGTGTCCATTGAAATCACCCGTTCAGGCAGTCTTTATGTTCATATTGAGAAGATCGAAACCAGCGAACTGGCAGGATTAATGAATGAATTAAACGGAATTCCGGGGGTTTTAGAGATATACCGGGTACCCATGATGCCTTCGGAGGAAAGAGAAAAAAAGCTCCAGGCGATCCTGGACACGGTAAGCGAAGGGATCCTGTCGGTGGATGCAGATGGGATAATCACCAGTATCAATCCGGTGGCAGAAGAAATCTTCCGGTATACTGCCGCTGAACTTCTTGGGAGAAACATCGCCGGGGTTTTGTCTTCTGAAGTACCAATTTTGCGCTGCCTCAAGGACGGTAAACCATATAATCACCTGGAAATCAGCATCAACACCCCAAAAGGTCGCCTGAACTTTCTCAGCACGGCCAGGCCTTTAAAGGACGACGGTGAAAATATTATCGGCGCGGTAGCCTGTATTAAAGACATGTCCGATGTCAAGCAGTTAGTCTATTCCATGACTAAGCCTGCTATGACCACCTTTGATGACATTCTCGGAGTAAGTTTACCTCTCAAGGAAGCCTTAACTCTATCCCGGAAGGTAGCGCAAGGTAATTCCACAGTTTTGATTCGGGGTGAAAGCGGCACCGGGAAAGAATTATTTGCCCGCGCTATTCACATGGCCAGCAGCCGGCGGAATAAACCCTTCGTGCCGGTAAATTGCGCCGCCCTGCCTGATAGCCTGCTGGAAAGCGAACTGTTTGGTTATGTTGAGGGGGCCTTTACCGGGGCACAAAAGCAAGGTAAATTAGGACTATTTGAATTCGCCAACAACGGTACCATCTTGTTGGATGAAATCGGGGAAATGTCAACCCACCTGCAGGCTAAATTACTCCGGGTCTTACAGGAAGGACGGGTACGGCGGATCGGCGACAGGGTGGAGAACACCGTCAACGTCCGGGTGATTGCAGCAACCAACCGTAATCTGGAGAATATGATCACAAACGGGGATTTCCGGGAGGACCTGTACTACCGCCTTAATGTAGTGCCTGTTCATATTCCCCCATTACGCCGGCGCAAAGAAGATATACCAATTTTAACCGACAACCTGATCCAAAAATTCAACCACCGTTTAGGTAAAAACATAAAAAAAATTTCCAGCGCTGCTATGGATAAACTGAATAAATATAATTGGCCTGGAAACGTGAGGGAATTGGAGAATATCCTGGAGCGGGCGATGATTTTGGCGCAGGATATGGAAATCAAACCTGAACAAATCATTTTAGACCGCACTTATGCTGGTGAGAAAGAGGACGTTTCTCCGGCCCACTTCCCGGGGAATGATGAGAACAGTGACACCCTTAACACCGCTGTGGATGGCTTTGAAAAGCAATTTATTGAACAAGCTCTTCTGAAATATGGGAGTATCCGGCATACAGCTAAAGTCCTGGGGGTTTCCCATACAACTATAATGAATAAAATAAAAAAGTATGGACTTAAGGTAACTCCTATATAAAAATCCCTCTGGCAACTTTATTTGCCATGGCAAATAAAGTTGCCATGGCAAATAAACAGGAAAAAAGAACGTTCTCCTGAGAGTGTCACGATATGTTGCCACATAGGAGTTCGGCAAGCATATGCTGCAACAACCTCAAGCAATATAGTTTGGGGTTTTTTGTTGTCTCTATGTAACTGGTACCGTTTTTGCAAAATAAAATGTAACTGAGCATATATATCGAAGCACGAATGCAAGATGAATTATCAATGTGGGTACGATATCAATCACTAAAAACTGATTAGTAGTTAAAGGGCTTATGATATCCTACATTCCTGTAGGGTTATGCGCGAATGAATTAGCACCCATTATAAGGATAGTACTGGAGAACAAAGGAGGTTGGCAACATGATTATCGGAGTACCCAAGGAAATTAAAAACAATGAAAACAGGGTAGCCATTACCCCTGCCGGTGTAGCAGCTTTTGTAAAGGCCGGCCACCAGGTGTTGATTCAGGATCAGGCGGGAACCGGCAGCGGAATCAGCAATGAGGAGTATATTAAAGCCGGTGCAGAAATTGTTGCAACTGCCAAAGAGGTTTTTGCCGGGGCTGACATGATTATGAAGGTTAAAGAGCCGCAACCCCCGGAATACAATCTTTTTAAGGAAGGGCAAGTACTCTTCACCTACCTGCACCTGGCTCCCGAACCTGAGGTAGCCAGGGCTCTGTTGGACAGAAAAGTAGTAGGTATCGCTTATGAAACCATCCAACTGGACAACGGCTCTTTACCGTTGCTTACTCCCATGAGTGAAGTCGCCGGACGGATGGCGATACAGATTGGCGCTCATTATTTAGAGAAGCATTCGGAAGGGAAAGGAATTCTGTTAGGCGGGGTTCCCGGAGTGCCTGCCGCCGATGTAGTTATCATCGGCGGCGGCGTGGTAGGTATCAATGCAATCAAAATAGCTGTTGGTATGGGCGCTCAGGTTACCGTCATAGATAAATCCGCTGAACGGCTAAGCTACCTGGACGATATTTTCGGCGGAAGGATTACGACCCTGATTTCCAATAGCTACAATATTGAGAGAGCTGTCAGATATGCCGATCTCCTGGTAGCGGCTGTTTTGGTCCCTGGGGCCAGGGCGCCACATATAGTGACTGAAGAAATGGTTAAGCAAATGAAGCCCGGTTCGGTGATCGTGGACATAGCAATTGACCAGGGCGGCTCTGTTGAAACGATTGACAGGGAAACAACACATGACGACCCCGTCTTTATCAAGCACGGAGTTATCCATTATGCCGTCGCCAACATGCCGGGCGCTGTAGCGCGGACCTCCACTTACGCGTTGACCAACGCCACCCTGAGCTATGCTTTAGAAATAGCCGGCAAGGGCTACCTGAGAGCGATTAAAGAAAATCAGGCCTTGGCCCTCGGTGTCAATGTCATCCACGGGATGTTAACTTGTAAAGCAGTTGCAGAGGCTTTGCATCTGGAGTATACACCTTTGGCACAGATTATAGATTCAGCCCGTTGAATAATCGAATAGAGAGTCAGTGCAAACGAGTCAGGGGACGGTCCCCTGACTCGTTTTTTGGCCGTTTGGCTCCCGGCCCATTACTTAGATTATTATGGTGGTCCCGTCAAACTTGGTGAATGAAAATCCGATAAAATCCTCATTGTAGGTATCCCTGTAATCCTGCAGAATCCTGATCGCCACTGTTTCACCCAGCTTGAGGCCCTCGCTCCCGTCGGTACGCCAGTGTATGCCTGCGAAGTCACGGCCCATGGCAATATTGACGGCCAGCTTGTTCAATTCCCCGCCTACTGTTAAAGGCGGTCCCTCGTAAGGAAGCAGGGAGAGGCCGTCCGGGCCGGCTACAACCGGATTGGGCAGTACAAAGGACTCCTTGAAGAATGCCTTTAGCATCGTCACCCCGGCCCCGATATAAGTGGCGTGGCCGGAAGGATAAGCCGGATGAGTTGGACAGCCTTCCGGATAGGCCTGTGGCAGCAGGTAGACGCCATACTTGTTGAAAACCTCGGAAACCGCCTGGGAATTGAGCAGTTCCGGGTTAATCGGATAGCAGGCGGCGCCTGTCAGTCGGTTTTGCACACTGCCCCCGAATTCTTCGGGCCGGAGCCGGCGGTGCACCAGGAATTTCTGGAACCAGGCGGCCTCCAGCGCTACCCGCGACACCCGGATCACAAAATCCAGAATATGCGGGGCGCCGAAAGTGCTGAATCCAACCTGGGTATCAGAATGCAGATAAGGGTTGGTTGGGGCCAGGGCATTCACTCCTAATCCGAGCAGGATTAAGCAAGCAGAAAGTGTAGCCTCACAGGAGAAATCCTTGTGCAGATATTCTCCCATATCGCGGCCATTGCGGATATAACGGGGCGTGCCCTCATATTGAATCGCTGCAGCCGGCGGCAGACCGTTCTGGATGTTCAACCATTCCGCATACGTGGTCATGTAGTCCACACCGGCCACAGGAACTTGATAGCGCTGGGTGATGCTCGTAGCCCCGTAGGGAATGTTTTTCCACAGAAACTGAGAAACATAAGGCCCCACCAGGTCTCCGGGGATATCCATGCGAAACAGGGTTCCCGGAGTTACCAAACCACCTGCTTTTGGTCCCCTAAAATCTGAAAATCCCGATAAATCAGAAGCAGCCGCCAGTGTCAGCGGATTGGTGTCGTAGTCTGTAAAAGGCACATCACGGGTTAAGGCCTGCCAGTAAACTTCAGCCATCTCACCGGCTTCCCAGGCGCTGCTGAAAGCCGGCGGTGGAACCGTTCCCAAGTGATGGGAATCAGGTCCCGCCATCTCATAAGCATAAGCGGCCTGAGGATTGGTAAGCTTGACCACGCCTCCCAAGGGTATGGTTGCAAAATCCGCCGGGTCTCCGGTGGTTAATGTCTCAATATAGGCTTGATAGGCATTGAGGTTAACCTCACCCAGATGATTGTGCGGTAAGGCCTTAGAATAGTTGCCAATCTTATTTACATATAGCAATTCATCACCATTACACGGATGGCCTGGAAGTGGAAGATCCCTTTCAAATCCAGCTGCATTGAGACGAACTTGGTAGGCAGATTGACGGCGCTGCCGGGTATTTTCCGGCCCAATATCACACGAATCCCCCAGGTTTAAGTTCAAGTCTGCTGTATCTCCCTGACAAGCCTTTTTTTTATTGGAAAATACATGTGGAAGATTTTTTTCAAATTCAGCTGCATTCAGATGAACTTGACACTCCTTTTGACAACGTTTCCGCACACTAACCGGCTCAAGCTCACACGGTTCCTCCATGTTTAACTGCAAATCTGCCGCGGCCCCCTGATTAACCTCTTTTTTCTCAGGCAACAAAATATCACCGCTCATTTTGGCCTCACTCCAGATTCCATATTATTTTAATTTAGCCATAATTTATATTGAACGAAACCGCTCCGCGGTGGATAGAAACCCAAGATAGTATCAAAGCGAAATGATCCGATCTGCTCATAGTAGATACAAAAGTCATGGCTAACACAAAACAACCCCTTTAAAATGAGAATGCGGCCTGTCCGCAATATCAAACAAAGGGGTTGTTTATTTAATGATGACTAACCGTCAGGCGCTGCAACGCCTGAAAGCTGACATCCAGCTTAGGGGGCTATCCAGAAACACACTCGATTCCTATACGACTCATGTTGGGATCTTCCTTAATCACTTCAAAAAACCTATCGAGAAGCTCAATGAAATGGACGTTCGAAGTTTCCTGGGACACTTGATTGTCGAAAAGAAATTATCGCCAGGCACGGTCAATGTTTACAGTGCTTCCATTCGCTTCTTCTTCGCAGTTACGCTGAACCGGACGATGAACTATCTACAAATTCCACGCCTTAAGCGGCCTAAGAAGCTACCGGAGATTTTAACGCGGAATGAAGTTGCAGAACTAATTTCCCAGACAACGAATGCCAAACACAAAGCCCTGCTCTTAATGGCGTACGGTTCCGGCTTACGAGTCAGCGAACTTGCCAGTCTCAAAACGACGGATATTGATTCGGCATCCATGCGGGTTTTGGTGCGCGGCGGCAAAGGCCAAAAGGATCGCTATACTCTTCTGCCCGAAAGCGCTTTATTCGCGTTGCGTGACTATTGGCGCAAGTACCGCCCGAAAAGCTCAGATGGATACATTTTTCCCGGAATCAAAAATGTTGGGCATATCACAACAAGCGCAGTAGCACGAGCGATTAAAGAAGCGCTTGCCAAGACAGCTATCCAAAAGAGTGTGTCGCCGCATACCCTTCGGCACTGTTTCGCCACTCACTTATTAGAGGACGGGCTAAGTCTACTCCAAATAAAGGCTTTGCTCGGACACGCCAGCATTTCCTCAACCACGATCTATCTTCATCTGGCAAACACCACGAACGGAATAACCAGTCCGGCGGACAACATGCCTCAGAAGTTTGTGGACTGCCCATTATGATTGAAGTGCAGGACATCTTTCGGGAACATGGCGATGAATACTTGCGCCAGCATCCGCTTAATACCGTTCAAATAAAGGCATATCGCGCTATCTTGAACTGCCGGACTCATGCTTTGGGCGGGCATATAGATACATGTGACCAATGTGGCCATCAACGTATCTCTTATAATTCCTGCCGAAACAGACATTGCCCCAAATGCCAAATGCTTGCCAAAGAACAATGGATCGAAAGCCAGGAACGTTGCCTGCTTAACATTGGCTATTTCCATGTCGTGTTTACGGTGCCGAACGAATTGTATATGGTATTCCGGCAGAACCAGGAAACGATGTACACTTTATTCTTCAAAGCTGTCTCGGAAACCTTGTTAGAGTTAGGCCAAAATCCAAAATATCTCGGCGCCAAACTCGGAGTAACCGCAATTCTCCACACATGGGGGCAGAACCTTCTGTATCATCCCCACATCCATTGTGTTGTACCGGGCGGCGGGTTGACCAGCGCCGGTCATTGGAAAAACTCGCGCAAGAAGTTCTTCATTCCGGTTAAGGTATTGTCCAAGAAATTCCGGGGGAAATTTCTCGCTCTCATGCGTGCGGCTCAATTACGCTTCGATGAATCTACGAACAAACTCAATAGTTCGAGAGAATATGCCCTCTTTCTGCAGGATTTGTATAACAAGGACTGGGTAACCTATTGCAAACCGCCCTTCGGCAATACCGGCAAGGTGATTCAATATTTAAGCCGCTACACACATCGCGTGGCTATTTCCAACAATCGGATTCTGGCGCTTCAAGATGATAAAGTCACATTTAGTTGGCGGGACTATGCCGACCATAACAAGGTCAAGCAGATGACTATTACAGCCGAAGAATTTATCCGCCGCTTTATGCTCCATGTACTGCCTCGAGGATTCCGGAAGATACGACACTACGGACTTTTGGCTTCCGGAGGGAAAACCAAACGGATACAGTTATGCCGGCAACTTACGAATACACCTTTTAGCATATTCTCTAAGCCGCGTTCATTATTCGAAATCCTCATTGACAAGTTCAATGATACATTTCGTAAATGTCCCTGCTGCAGAATAGGAATGATGATACGCGCATCTCCTCTTCCGTAAAAACAAATTCCTTATACAAAAAAGCCCCTTCTATGGGGGAGGGGGAAACTATGCCCATCGACAGGCGAATTTCCCAATAATGACCCTGTTCTTTGACTGAGATTTCGCCCCATAACATCGGAACCCTTTTAGCGCCAGAAATTCTGCAACTTATACAGTTCCTTTTTCCCCATAGCACCTACCGACATCGGCGGTTCCGTTCAATCAAATTATCTGAAGCCCTACGTAGCCTCTGCTTACATGGGGTTTCTTTTTTGGGCTTCAGATAATTTGCTATTCATTATGATAACAAATGAAACCTGTTCGTTTAACCGTAAAAAAACCGGGTAAATCCGTCATTGCGGACCTACCCGGCAGTATTTACAACATATTTTTTTCACTATGAAACCATATTGGGTAAAAAAGTAACAATCTGCGGGAAGACCAGTAATATAGCCAAACATATGATGATCGCCCACAGATAAGGCCATATACCCTTAAAAATTACTTCCAGGGGTATCTCGGGAACGATCCCTTTGAGAATATAAACGTTCATGCCCACCGGCGGTGTAATGACGCCCATGGCCACCACCAAAACAATGATCACTCCGAACCAGATAGGGTCGTAGCCAAGTGTATTGATCGCAATAGGATAAAAGATGGGTATGGTCAGCAGAATCATGGCCAGCGCGTCGATAAAACATCCCAGAATCAAATAGATCAGCAAGATAATTGCCATCACGGCAAAAGGCGGCAGGGGGAGGGCGCCGGCCCATTGCGCCACCTCAAAGGGAAGCCTGCTGATCGCCATGAGGCGGCCGAAAATCATGGCCCCGGCTATCAGCAGCATAATCATGGCGGTGGTCCGCGTAGCGTCCATCAAAGACTTTTGAAAACCTTCCCGGGTGATGCTCCTTTTCAGGAGAGCCACACCCAAGACGCCTGCCGCGCCTACAGCGCCCGCTTCCGTAGGAGTGAACCAGCCGGCAAACAGACCGCCCATGGAGACAGCAAAGATCACCAGGACCTCGCCCAGTCCCCCGCGCAGCGCCTCTAACTTTTCTTTCCAATCCGCTTTGGGGCCGGGAGGCGCCAGAGCCGGGTTGCGGCCTGCCACTAGATAGATGACACCCATGTATAGCAGCATTAGGAGGATGCCGGGCACTATACCGGCGATAAAAAGCCTGCCGATGGATTGTTCCGTCGCCATGCCGTAAACGATAAAAATGACACTTGGCGGAATCAGGACCCCCAGGACTCCGCCGGCGGCGACACTGGCCGTAGCCAGCGATGGATCATATTTGTACTTTTTCATCTCCGGCAAGGCAATGGCGCCGATGGTCGCCGCCGTAGCTGTGTTTGAACCGCAGATGGCGCCAAAAACAGCACAGGCTGCCTGAGTGGCTATGGCCAGACCGCCTGGATAGTGCCCGATCAATTTATAAGCAAAAACAAACAACCTGGAGCCGATACCTGAATAATAGGCCAAAAACCCCATCCAGACGAACATGGCGATAACGCCCAGCGAATACGAAGAAAATGTGGAGTAGACTTCCTTGGTTACCATGCTGAAGGCCGCAGCCGGTGAGGCCAGGTAACCAAACCCGGCAAACCCCACCAGGGCCATGGCATAGGCTATAGGTACACGTAAAATCAAAAGCCCAAAAAAACCGATGATGCTGAGTAAACCAATGCTGAGTGGACTCATTTATCAACTTGCCGCCTTCTGTATAGTTTCAATCGCCCTGACCTTAGGCGTACCAAATGACACAGCAGAAGGCGAAAATAGCTTCCGGCAAGCCCCCACTGTCCTGACCAGCAATACCAGGGAAAGCGCCAGCAGGCCAAAGTCGACGAGATAGATGAAAGGATAGACCGGCGTCTGGGTCGTAGGGGAAGCTACGCCGGTAACCGCCATCCTGTTGGCGTAAATACCGGTTTGCCAGACACAAAGGCCCCAGAAAGACAAGGACAGCAAACCCGTCACCATATCTACCGCCGCCTGCATTTTTAACGGCAGGCGGTCGACCACAAAATCCACCGCGATGTGGCCGCTCTGGACCGCGCAGTAGGCTAAAGACAGCCCAATCATCACTGCAGTTAAAAAGGTCACATAATCAATAGTTCCCACAATGGGACTTTTGAAGATAGCGCGCAGCAGGATATTGCCCACAATCAGCGCCATGATCGCTACCAGGCACAACCCGGCTATTTGGTCCAGCAACCGGCTCAGTCCCGTTACCAAACCTGTAAACTTGTTCATTTGAAGTACCTCCGGTAGCCTTATTTATATTCCTTATTGTACTTTTCGGCCAGCGCTTTCACTGTATCCAAAGCCTGCTGGCCCGGCAATCCCTTTTGATTCATACCGGCGACAAACTCGTCCTGGATCGGTTTAACGGCTGCTATCCACTTGTTTGCTTCTTCTTCCGAAAGCTTGATTTCTTTCATGCCCTTTTCTTGCACGGCATATTTCAAGGCAGCTTCGTTTTGTTTGTCCCATAAACCGACGGCCACCTCTTCAAAGTACTTTTTATTGACCTCTTCAATCGCCTCCTGGTTCTCCGGGGACAGGGAGTTCCACTTATCAAGGTTCATGGTGATAAAGAACAGGGTGTTATACAAAAACGGCGTCCTGGTCAAGTATTCGGTGACCTCGGCATTCTTCCAGCCCTGCAGTACCTCAACGGGACCAAGGTTGCCCTTGACGACCCCTTTTGATAGGGCTTCATAGGCTTCGGACTGGGGCATGGCCACGGGATTTGCTCCTAATGCTTTGAGAGTTTTAGCGCTCAACCCGGTAGCTCTCACATCCAGTCCCTGCAGGTCTTGCAGGCTACGAACCGGCACTTTTGTAAACAAGTCGCCAGGTCCGGTGGTAAAGACCATCATGAGCTTGGTATCCTGGATTTCTTTGGGGTTGATTTGCTTAACCCCTTCCCAGGCGACCAAACTTGCTACCTTGGAGTTGTTATATATAACACCAGGCAATTCGAAAGCCTCAAGCACCGGGAAACGGCCGCGGGTATAAGAGAAACAGGACAGACCCAGGTCAGCGACACTACTGACCACCCCGTCATAGATCCCATCCGCCTTGAGCAGGGTTTCACCGGGGTAACTGGTTACTATCACCTGGCCGCCGGTAGCTTCCTCAATGGCTTTTGCCCAGGGTTGGATTAACTGTGTTTCAGCCGGGTGGGTGCTGGGAAAGAAATGGGCCAGTTTAAGTTCTACAGTCCCTTGTTTTTTAACCTGCTCCGTGGACGAACAAGCAGTCACAGCAACAACCATCAACAATAACAGCGATATGAATAATAGCTTTTTCTTCGTCCTTACCACTTCCCTGCAATGATGCCAACTACAAAATCCTTTCAATTCTTAAATTACCTCCTTTTCTTATTTGAAAAACAAAAAAACTCCCGTAGGAGTTTAGTTCAAAGATCGATAAAGCCCCTCTTCAACCATAGGAGCAATACCTGAGAGCGAAAATACTGCAGACACATCCACAAGGAAATGCCCGGTAAACCCGCGCCCACGTTTACCTACCGTCCTACTGTTCTACTTCTTAACTGTCTTGCCGTTCCTAACCATTCTGCCATACTAGCTGTTCTACATAAATATTGATATTCGGCAGCTTTAAAATATTTCCTTCCGGCAACAAAATCTTTTTTGTTATTAATTTCTTTCTTTTATCTTCAGCCACTAAAATTTAACCATAATCAATTATTTTTGCAAGAACCTTTTTTTTGATTTATACTTTCTTACAGGACAACTTTTTACCAGGAGGGCACAACATGACTGAGCAAAAACAAACTTCCTGCACACCCAGGGAGGAACTTTACGAAAGGATTGGGAAATTCCAGGAACGCCTGCGTAAAGCCGGTATTCAGGCAGCCCTGGTCGTGCAAAAAGCCGACTTGTTTTATTTCAGCGGCACCTGCCAGGATGCCCATCTCTTGATTCCAACCCAGGGAGAACCTCTTTTGATGGTCAGAAAAAGCTATGAAAGAGCGCTTGAGGATAGCGCCCTGGAAAAGATTATTGCCGTGCGGAGCTTCAAAGATATTGGCAGCAACATAGCCGGCATGCTCACCGGCAATGGCAAAATAGGGATGGAGTTGGATGTTTTGCCGGTCAATCTTTTTTCCAGGTATAAAAAGATGCTTGAGCCGCTGGAAATTGTTGATGTGTCGGGGGTAATCCGAGAGATCAGGATGATTAAGACCCCGTATGAGATAGACTGTCTAAGAGACGCCGCCAGTCTGACCGCTGAAATGTTCGCAGAGATTCCTAATTTTATAGAAGAAGGCATGACCGAAATAGAGCTGTCGGGAAAAATTGAACTGTTCCTGAGAGTCAGGGGAAACCAGTACCCCCGCATAAGGGCCTTTAACCAGGAGCTCTCCATCCACATTTTGTCGGGGTGGAACGCGGCCTATCCCAGTTATTTTGACGGGCCGACCGGCGGCAGTGGAGTCAATTCTTCTTCACCTATTGGCTCCGGCTATAAAAAAATCGGCCGCAACGAACCCATCCTGATTGATTACGGTCCTGTTCTCAATGGGTATATGGTGGACCATACCAGGATTTATTCTTTCGGGCCATTATCTGACAAATTGATGGAAGCCCATAACACCGCCCTCGAAATCAAACGCAGGATTGCCAGAGAAGCAAAGCCCGGCCTTGACGGCAAAGACCTGTATGATATTGCCATTGGCATGGCGGAGCAGTCAGGTTTTGCCCAACATTTCATGGGCTATGGTGTTAGTTTCATCGGACACGGGGTCGGGTTGGAACTGGACGAACTGCCGGTCATAGCCAGAAATTATTCGATCAAGATGCAGCCGGGCATGACTATAGCGCTGGAACCAAAGTTCATCTTCCCGGATGAAGGAACGGTAGGCATTGAAGACACCTTTTTGGTGACGGAAAACGGCCTGGAGCCGTTCATCCCCGCGCTTGACGACGCAATTCAGATACTGTAAGGATACGACAGGAGACGTTTCTCTGTCGCAAATTTAATTGGGATTTCTGAATCCTAAAAAAATGCAGGTGGTTACATCAGATACCCAAGTGCGGCGTTGCGCGCCGTGTGCGATTGAAATCGCACCTTGTATTGCTGAGTTTCCAGCATAAATTTTTATGCAAAATGAGACAGAGGACGCCCCCTGTCTCATTTGTGTCTACGATTGTTTTCGCTTTGCTTCATCTAGGACCCTTAAAGCCTTGCGGTCGGGCTTGCCCAGGGGTGTCCTCGGCAGCTGGCCGATAAATTCCAGTATTTTCGGCGCCTTGTAAGGAGCCAACCGCTCCCGGCAGTAAGTAATCAGTTCCTGCTCAGTCGCGCTTTCGCCGGGCTTTAAGATCACATATGACTTGACCGTCTCACCCCGTTTTTCGTCCGGAACGCCTATTGTGCAAGCCTCCAGGACCTTGGGATTGGTGTACAGAACTTCATCAATCTCCCTGGGGTATACGTTGAAGCCGCTGCAAAGTAGTACATCTTTTTTCCTGTCGACAATAAAGATATAACCATCCTCGTCCATATAACCAATATCTCCCGTGTACAGCCAGCCATCCCGCAGGACACAGGCGGTCTCTTCCGGGTTATTCCAATAACCGGACACTGCTTGCGGTGTCTTAAAAATCATTTCTCCAGGCTCACCGGCCGGCATATCTTTTGTCCCTGTCTCCACATCTACGATACGGACATCTACATTGGGCATGGGCACACCCACACTGCCAGGCTTGTGGACCCCATTGACAGGGTTGTATGCAATCCCATACGGGACTTCGGACAGGCCGAACCCCTCAATAATAGGAGCCCCGGACAGTTCCTCAAACTTCCTCAAAATCTCTAAGGCCAGGGGCGACCCTCCGCTTAGTACTTCTTTTACAGACCTGATTTTTGACTTGCCGGTATCGGGGTGGTTAATAATACCGTGGATCATCGCGGGGACCGCCGCCCAGATGTTTGGCTGATGCTGATTGATTGCCGCCAGAATATTATCCGTTGTGGGCTGAGTCACCAGGACTATGGTCCCGGCTGAAAAAAGGGACAAATCTATATTGCAAGCCCTGCCGTAAGAGTGATACAGGGGGATGGTGGCCAGGGTCCGGATTTGGCCGGAGGGGATCCCGGCGCCATACCAGATGCCGACTTGTTTCGCGGCGACGGCCATATTGGCATGGGTGATCATGCAGCCTTTGGGAATCCCGGTAGTCCCGCCCGTATACTGCAGCACCGCGAGGTCCTCCGGCTCGACAACGATATCCGGTTCCAGGTCTGCGCTTTCCGCTAACAGCGTATCAAATCCGTATGTCTCAGGCATACTCTCCAAATTGCTGCCGGCTCCGGGGTCAGGCACGATGATTATTCTCTTAACCCGGGTGCTTCCCGCATTCCGGATTTTAATCACCTTATCGGCAAAAGAAGCCCTTACCGCCACGGTCTCAGTACCACTGTCCTTGAACTGGCCGGTAAGCTCGTGAACGGTAAACTGGGGGTTGGTCGGTACGGCGATCGCTCCTATTTTGTAGCAGGCCAGTAGTATAAGCGGGTATTGGGGGATGTTGGGCATCATCAGGGTCACCCGGTCACCCTTTTTTACCCCCAGCCGCAGCAGTCCGTTGGCCAACCTGCGGGCCAAAGAGTTGCACTCCTGGTAGGAGAGTTTTTCGTCTTGATATATCAGAAATGGTTTGTCCGGATGGCTCTTGGCATTACGGTTGAATAGTTCATTTGGTAATGGTATTGGATAAATTAATGTTTTGGGTACCTCTTTGTCATAAAAGGCATACCAGGGTCTCTCCACTTCTGTCATCTCCTTATGGGTCAAGTTTAAAATTATGGCGCGCTTTGCCGAATACAGCACGCCATAATTATACAACTTTTCATTTGCCCGTTCACTACCAAATTACTACACAAAATTACTATGCGGTAGTTCCGTATGACACGAGCTGCACCAACAGAAGCTGAAAGATTTTAAGGCACCCCGTGATATCATTTTCCCCATTAATGGATCAGACGCTGAACGCCAGACCTGTTGACTGCCTAAATGTTGCTGAGAATTAATGACCGCCTTGCTTATTTCTGGCGGCGATTTCAGCATTGAAGAAGTATTTTTGAGAGTTTCCTCCATAGTTGTTTGCTCCCCTTTGAATTCCAACATTTATTTTTCCCCTAAATTCTTATTCTGATTTTTCTTAATTGTGGCAGTGGATCGCAAAAAGTCCACAACCACTTGCTATACCTGGGTTGCGGACTTTTAAGAATCTGTCCCAAGCGCATTAGGCAATTTAATGCCTGGCTTATTTTCTTTTATCTGGTTGGTTATAGCCGCGCTCGCCAAATGGCTGCAGCTTTTCAATCCACTTTGTCTTCAGCTTTTTCAACTCATCCGCTTTATCGAAGAAGCCGTCCGACTTTTCTTCCAACACCTCAAGCACTTCAAACACAAAGGCATCTTCTCCAAATTGATTCCAATCCTCTTGAAGCTGTCTGTTTTTATATCCTCCACTACGCAGCAACATGAGCTTTCCAGTCTTCATTTTCAGGTTGGGTATGGAATCCACAAACACCTTCTGATTCTTTAGGTTTCTGATCTGAAAAACCCCGCCCTGGGTTTTCATTTCCTTATATTGTTGCTTCAATTCTTTTTTACGATCCATATTCTCTTCCTCCATCTCAGGTAAACCCTCTTTTAACCAATACCGGCTCCCGTCCGGTTTTCTGTCGATAAATCCATACTCGATTAAATACCTGCGTAAAGTTACAAAATCCTCATGGGCAGTTTTGAGTATTTCGTTAACCTCTTTCTCATTGTAAAATTTTTCATCTTCGAATCTCTTGGTCATTTCCCTGAGGACAATCAGTTTGTTTTTTTCTTTCATGTCCAAAGTCTTCAATAGACCATCCGTACCTTCCGGAAAGTACGTCTTAAGGACTTTCTCGCGTTCTTCCTGCGTAATATTGTAACGGTCATCGATCATCCCGGCCGTTTTATGTGGAGGTAAATAGCCCGGTGAACGCTTATTCTTATCCTTCAAGAGTTCCATCAAAGCCAGAAATACTTTTGCCTGGCGTTCTTTCTCCTTTAATACAAAACGGTGATTGCGGATGGTGGAAGCGCTGCCGATGCCCATTTCCTTTTGAACTTCTCCATCGCTTTTCCCTTGATAAAAAAGCTGCAGAAGGCTTTTCTGGTGATCGGTAAGACCGGTGATTCGTTTGTCCAGCTGAACCAGATACTCAAACACCGAGCCATGGGCCTCCTCTATATGAACACGGATGTACCTCCCTGCTTCATACAGTATGCCTTCCCCGGGGTAGATCATCCCCTTCTCAATCTTTTTACCACAGATAAGGCATATATATTGAGCCTCTTCTTCTATATATCCCTTTTTGAGCTCCTCCGGTGAAGCACTCCAAAACCGATCTGATATTTTCATTTACAAACACAACCTTATTATGATTGTTTAATTGCAAACATTTTAATGTATTGTTTGTTGTTTGTCAACTACTGCAAGAGGTATCTGTAAAATAAAAAAATCCAGATTCCGATTAGTGGAGTGCTGGATTTTAGTACCGCTATCGCGGCGCCACGTATCATGAAAATACCGGCCGATGCAGGCGCCGTTTCAATCGCACAACGGCGCGCCAGCGCCACACTTGTAGGCACTAATGTAACTTTTGTGCGAATAAATTCGCACCATTTTAAAGAAAGCCCGGAACGTTACTTTAACAAGGAAAGCGTTTCAAGAATAGCCGTCGCATCCTGGTTAACAACCGCGCCTTTGTTCTTCAGCTCGTTGTAGAGCAGCACGGCCTGGCCTCCGGTGTAATCCCGCTCCTCAATTTTTTGTTCCTCCATCAAAAGCACCGGTTTACCCCAGTCAAGGGCAAGTATAACCGCTTCCAGGTTCTTGATATTGCCACGGCCAAAGGGAATGCTGGCCATGACACAGACATCTGCATTTTTAATAAGCTCCAGGTTCTCTTTATGGCTTCGTTCTGTGATCGAACTGAAAGGAGCTTCTTCCACCGTCTTCAGCTCTAAAGACCTGGCCGTTTCCCAATCAATATCGCCGGTGTTGAGCACGCCGGCTGTCACATCGTAACCACAGTTTGCCAACTGCTCAAGCAGAGACGCGCCAGCCCCGCCGCCGCAAACCACGTGAACCCGCTTACCCTCCGCTGCGGCGCCCTGCAGGCCCCGGGCCAGAAGCATAACGGCAGGCCGGCCGGTGACAGGGTGCTTTCTGATTATAACGCTTGTCCCGTAGACTTCTTTGATGTGATCAACTGTTAATACTTTTTCCGGTTTCCCCATAATATAAATCCGGCCTTTTTGCATCAGGAGCAAGCTGTCGCAGTACTGGCCGGCCAGGTTTAAGTCGTGGAAGACCACCACAACGGTTGCATGTTCCTCCCGGTTCAACCGCTTTAGCAGATTCAAGATTTCGACCTGGTGGTTGATGTCCAGGTGGGAAGTGGGTTCGTCCAGCAAAATTATTTCCGGTTCCTGGGCCAAAGCCTTGGCTACAATTACCCTTTGCCGCTCGCCGCCGCTGATGGCGGTGATCGGCCGGCGGGCCAGGTGACGCGTGTTGGTCAGTTCCATCACACGGTTGACCAGCGCAAAATCTTTTTCACTTTCCCCCTGAAAGCGGCCCAGGTGAGGTGACCGGCCCATCATGATTATTTCTTCGACGGTAAAAGAAAAATTAACTGCCGTTTCCTGGGGCACCACGGCCATTTTTTTGGCCACTTCACGGGCATGAAGCTCGTAAAGGTCCCGATCATCCAGCAACACGGCGCCACCGGTAGGTTTAAGCACACGGCTGATGGAGCGTAAAAGGGTCGACTTGCCGGAGCCGTTGGGACCAATGATCCCGGTAAAACTTCCTCTGGCAAATGAAAAGGTCAAACCGTCCAGAACCCTGGTTGCGCCGTAGGAACATGCGAGATCGATTATTCTTAGGGTTACCGCCACTTTCTTACCTCCAGTGTCATGCGCCGCCTGGCCACCCGCTGTCAAAACCCGGCAGATCCTTTTTTACGCAACAGGTAAATAAAAAAGGGCCCCCCGCACAATGCCGTAATAACGCCTACCGGTATTTCTTCAGGAGCCGCAGCCACGCGGGCCAGAGCGTCTGCGGCGACCAAAAATATAGCGCCGGTGAGAATAGACGCGGGGAGGAGTACACGGTGGTCGGGTCCTACCAGAAGACGAACGGCATGGGGGATGATCAGGCCCACAAAACCGATCACGCCGCTGACGGCCACAGCGGACGCCGCCGCCAAAGTCGCGGCTCCCAGCATGATTTGTTTCAGGCGCTCCACATCTATCCCCAGGTGTTGCGCGGGTTCCTCTCCCAGGAGCATCACGTTCAAGTGCCGGGCAAAGACGTACATCAGGGTAAAACTGACCACAGAGTAGGGCAACAAAACCAGAACGTAGTCCCAGCCGCGGCCGGCAAGGCCCCCCATCAGCCAAAAGATGACCTGGTGAATATTCTCGCCGCTCGTGATCATTGCGTATGAGGTCAAAGCCGAAAGAAACGAGCCCACCGCGATGCCGGCCAGGAGCAGGGTTGACATCGGCGCCCGGTTCCCCACCCTGGCCAATCCGTATACTAATATAGCTGTCACCGCCGCTCCCAGAAAAGCGAAAACAGGAATTGTATAGATCCCCAGGGCACTGGCTCCCAGGCCAAAAAGCATCGCTGCCGTGGCGCCCAGGGCGGCGCCGGAGGAAATGCCGAGGATATAAGGGTCTCCCATGGGGTTTTGCAGGAGTCCCTGGAGCACCACCCCGGAAGCGGCAAGCCCGGCGCCAACCAGCACTGCAAGACACACCCGCGCCAGTCTCATCTGAAGGACAATCGTTTCAAAGCTATCCGGCCAATCCCCACGGGGAATGCAGCTGCCCAACACGGGGGCCTTGCGCAGAAGCATCAACAAAACATCACCGGGGCTGATCGGCGCCGGGCCGATGGTCGTGCACAGGATGACGGTTACGCCCAATACCAGCAGCAAGGCGCTGTTGATAGCCCTCCAACGCCAAACCCGACCCTGAGGATCCAAGAGCAAAGCCCCCTTATAACTGTTTGTCAAAAAGCTCCGGATGAATGGACTTGGCCACAAGTTCAAGGCTTTCCACCACGCGCGGTCCAGTGCGCGTAACAATGTCTTGATCTGGCAGGAATTCCACCCGGTTATTTTTGATCGCTTCGACCTTTTCCCAGCCAATCCGTCCTTTTATTTGCTCTGCCGTCAGTAGTGAGGCGCCGTGGTAACAAAAGATGATTACTTGCGGATTGTGTGACAGAACCATCTCAGGACTAAAGGTCACCCAGTCCTGATCTACGTCGCCGGCGATATTCTTACCGCCCGCCGTGACGATCAGACTGTTGATAAAACTTTTGGCGCCGCCCGTAGTGAGTGGATCGGGCCATATTTCAAAAAAGACATCAGGTTTCTTATCATCAGGCAGGTCCCTTACCTTGGCGTGGACCATATTAATCCGCTGCTCCATGTCTGAGGCCAGGTTGTCCGCCTCAGTGGCCGCGCCGGTGATCCGCCCGATAAGCTTGATTGTTTCCACCACCTGCGCAAGGTTCAAAGGATTGGTGGCAACCACGGTCAGGCCGGCCTTTTCCAACAGGGGGATATATTCTTTATGAATATTCGTCGCCAGGACCAGGTCCGGCTGCGCGGCTACGATCAACTCCGAGTTGGGAGTACTGAAGCCACCGATTTTGGGCTTGGCCAGGGCTTCGGCCGGGTAATCACAATATTCAGTAACCCCTACCAGCTTATCCCCCAAACCCAGGGCAAAAAGGGTCTCAGTAGTGGCGGGAACAAGTGAGACGATCCGTTGCGGCGCCTTGTTGATAGTCACCTGCCTGCCCAGGTCATCAGTTACGGTCATGGGGAAACCAGAACCGCTTGCAATAGGTTCAGCCTTCCCGCAGCCCTGCAGCAAAACCGCCACAACCAGCGCCACCAAAACACAACAGGCAGCTTTAAAAGTCAACCTGCTCTTTTTTTCTATCACCATTTCACCCTCCTGTGGTACCGGGTACCTAACTTATTAACTTACTGAGTTATGTCCTGTCAGATTCTTCGGCCGCCCTCGTCAGGTAGCGGCGCAATGCCTGCGACAACCCCTGGCGGACCCCGCGCGCGAGCAGGTAACCCGCCAGGGTCCCTGGTCCGGCATAAGGTGCGGCCGGTGTTTGAGCGGCCCCGGCAATCACCAGCGCGTCAGTGGTCGTCCCGCTGGCGTAGGCGCCGGTGTCCGGGCATTTAATCCCGAGTTCGCGCAGCGTTTGGGTCTTCGCTTCCGTTGCTGTCTGCACGGCGTTGACCAGGGCGCCGGGCGACAGGGCATGGGACAAAAAAGCCATGATGTTAATCGTTCCCGGGTTTGGGGTCACAGTGTCCAGCAGGCAATCCGGCGTAATGCCTGCGGCGCAGGCATTACTGACACCGGCAGAAACTATCACCAGCGCTTGACATCCCTGTTTTGAAAGCCGTACCCAACAAGCGTCACTGACCCGAGCCGCAGTCATAAGCGCCAACCACTGCCCGCTATCCGAGGCATGGTATTCTGGAAACGTGTCAGCCAAAAAAGACGCCGCCTCATCCGCCGGGTGGGCAGTGTGGTAACCGGGCTCAACCTGCCGGTTGACAAAATACCGTTTTGGCCCCAGGCCGCCACCGACTACCGCGGAACTGATACTGACCCAAGGCGCCCCGGCGTCAACGAAGATAGTTTGAGGTCCCAACATGGCGCGCAGGCCAAGCCCGGGGCTAATCCACCGCCCGGACTCAGGAAGCAGGTATTCAACGGTAGTTTGCTCTTCAGGCGTCAAGCTTGCTCCCATCCTCTCAAATGAAAACTGATGATGGCTCGAACAGCCACTTATTATGTAGTATTATCCTTAATGGGAAGAAATCCCTGCCGAAGAAAGATCATATGTGGGAATGCAGAGTAAAATCTTTTTGACGAAAGGATTCAACCATTCTGCCTGTGAACATTTAATTAGAATTTAACTTTTATGCAAATGAAATTTTCATTTGCAAAACACCAAGCATTCATGTTAGTCTAAATGCAAACAAATCAGCATTATGTTTACCGCTTTCAAGCTAAGTAAGGGCAAGCAGAATATAACAAATCCAGATTTCCACTAGTGGAAATCTGGATTCGACTTGGTTGCTGGAAGCTAAACAGGCTTCGTTAATCCCTCCGAAATATAATCGATAATTACGTCCATAATTTTAGGGAACAAATCACTGCCAAACTTCTCCTTGTACAAGCGAAGCATCATAATGGCACGCATGACCCCGTTAATCACTTCCGGATCTTGTTCTTTCAGTACACCCCGCTCGATTAAAGCCTGAACGAAAACAATCCCCTTTTTATCATTATCCTGCGCAAAGTCATCAACAAGATGCTTGGGTAATTTACGGATAATGCGTTCATGTTCGCCATCTTCAAACCACTGCTGCAGCAAAGGGTTTTCATCGGCCATTTGAAAAGCCATATGAAAGAAGGAAGAGATCAATTCCTTGGGGGGCAGATTTTTCCGCAGGTGCTCCCCTATTAACCGGTTTGAAATCTCTTCCTGGTTTTGCAGGATCACATAAAAGAGTTCTTCTTTTGAGGTGAAAAATTTATAAAAAGAACCCTTGCTAATCCCACAGGCCTGCACCAGGTCGTCGATACTCGTCTTAGAGAGGCCATACTGAATAAAAAGCTCTTTACCTTTGGTCAAGAGGCACTGCCTTATTTGTTCCTTTTCATTTTCATTGAATTTAGACATTCCCAATCTCCTTTTAATTGAATTGGTGAATAGTTGTTGACTTTTAGTCACGTAGTTCTTATAATTATCATACCAGCTAATTTGAAAAATGTAAAGGTTTAATCCATTGAAAGAGGAATAAAAATGAGTCTGTTAGTGCTTGAGAATATCGTCAAAGAATATAGAAATCAATGCGTATTAAATGGTGTGAGCTTAAGGGTTGAAAGAGGAGAGCGGGTGGCGCTGGTAGGTCCTAACGGGGCCGGTAAAACCACGCTGCTTAATATTGCCATGGGGCTTGAGCATAGTGATAGAGGAAGCGCCGTCACAGCACGTAATATCAAGGTGGGACATCTCAGTCAGGATTTAAAGGATATTGAAACCACTGATAATAAAACAGATACCGCTCTTCATTATGAAAAAGTTTATAGACTGGAGAGAAAGCTCAGGGAACTGGAAAAACAAATGGACGAACAGAGCAAAAACTCAGGCTCGTCTTTGTATAAGAGTTTATTGGATGAGTATGCAAAACTGATTACCAGGTACGAGGCCATGGATGGGTATACAGTTGAAACGAAAATAAGGAAAATACTGCTTGGCCTTGGCCTGCGCCAGGAGACTCTCAGTACTCCGCTCAACAGGATGAGCGGAGGAGAAAGAATGCGTGTCGCGATTGCCCGGATTCTTTTAGAGGAACCGGACCTTTTGATACTTGACGAGCCTACCAATCATCTTGATATCCAATCAACTGAATGGTTTGAAAGCTTTCTTAAAAATTTTAAAGGCGGCATACTCTTCGTATCCCATGATCGTTATTTTCTTGATCGGGTAGCAACAAGAGTCGCTGAGCTTGAAAAAGGCAGCATTTCCGTGAGAAGCGGCAACTATTCGAACTATCTTGCGCATAAAAAACAGTTGAGCCAGTTTGTAGCAAATGAGCAAAGACGCTTAAGATGGACGATAAGAAACACGAATGAAATAGTGCAGGGGCTTAAGAGCAAGGGCAAGTCAAAGGCATCAAAGAGCAGGGAAAAGGAGATCAAAAAGCTTAATGACGAGCTGCGCAAAAGCCTTGGAGCGCTGAAAAAACAGGAGCATCTGCGCAAGGCAGACGGCCCAAAAATTAGATTTAAAAAAATAAGGCATGTCAGCAAGGAAATCGCGTGGGCCGACAACTTGAGGAAATCCTTTGGAGACGTAACCCTGTTCTCAGGCGCCAGCTTTCACATCAGAGGCGGGGAAAGGGTAGGTATAATCGGCCCCAATGGATGCGGTAAGACAACACTTGTCAATTTGCTGCTTGGCAATGACCAGAACTATGAAGGCTTACTGAGGCTTGGCGGATGGGTCAAATACTCCTACATGGGACAGGAAGTATTATTTGAAAATGATCAGCTGACAATGCTTCAGCTTATATTATCCAAAAGGGAAATTCAAGAGAGGGAAGCCAGGGACTACCTGGCGCGGTTTCAATTTTATGGTGATGAGGTTGATAAAAGCATACAGGTTTTAAGCGGTGGAGAACGTGTAAGGCTTTATCTTGCATGTGTAATGCTTGAGGATGCAGACTGCCTGATCCTTGATGAACCTACAAACCATCTTGACATGCCGGCCAGGGATGCGGTTGAAGCCGCGTTAAAGGAATTTAAGGGCACCATTATAGCAGTTACCCACGACAGATACTACCTGACGCATTGTGTCGGAAAAATATTTGAAATCGAAAATGGAAAGATAACTACCTACGAAGGCAACTATGATTTCTACAAAAAGGTCAAATACGGCATTGATGAGGAGAATACCGAAAAGAAAGAGTCTAAACCGGCTGAACGCTCAAGCAAAAATACTATCAACAAAAAACCTGCCGTCACTAAAAGCGAAAGCCTGGAAAAGCAAAGGCAGGAAATTGAGGATCAAATTATGGATCTTGAGGATAAGATCAAAGAGATGGAAGCCCTATTTGATATATCAACCCCCAGGGAAAAGTATAATGAATATGGTGAATTATTGAATGAAGTCGAACGGCTTTATAGTAAGTGGAATGCCCTGATATAGAATCCCTTGAAAATAACATAAACTAACTCGCATGTTTTTGCACCAAGTTAATACTGCTTGAGATAATATTCGATGTTGCTTTTTACCTGGGAAGCCGGTTTGTATACACCGAAATGCCCTTCGCAAAGGATGTCGGCTTTCAGTTCAAGAAGCCTCTGCATTGATTTTCTCCACTGATCCATATCCGACCCCCAGGACGGGTCAAAGGGGCCGTGAATGTCCTGGCCAAATAAAATCCTGGTTCCTTTTAAATCCAGATACGGGCTGATTCCACCGGGGGTATGCCCGGGAGTGAAGGGACAATAGAGCGCCACATCCCCCACGAACAGGTCCGGACATTCACCACTCAGTACTACATCAACCGTTACCGGCTGATATTTTACACCGTAGTACCTTGCCCCCGTCAGTTCGGACCTGCCTTCGGCAACAGCCCCTCTTTCCAGCTCATGGCACACCACTTTTGCTCCCTTAGACTGAAAGTAACGAAGCCCCCCGATGTGGTCAATATGCCCGTGGGTAGCCACCACATACTTTAATAATGCAGGGTCAAGGCCAAGGCTCCGGATATTTTCTAAAATTGCTCCGCATGAGTCGCCAACCCCGGCGTCCACCAGAGCAAGCTCGTCCCCTCCATCCACCAGGTATACACAGCAATCTCGCTCATCGGTTATCTCCGGCCCCCCAACCATGTAGACACGATGAAAGATTTTAAAAGGCTTCCGCATTCTTGCCCAACCCCCTGACCGTGGCCTTATATGCAGCGCAATCACATCAGTCCGCAGTATGACATCATTTTATCCATATAATTCGCCGCCCAATATTGTATAATTAATTATACAAACAATAAGGCTCCTTTACCAGCAATAACGGCTGTCTTATGGGCTTTATATCATTATCACTGCATCGAAAAGGCAACGTAGACCTGTGCCAATCCAAATATTTTAGCGCAGACAGTAAAGAGGTATCCTAATGTTGTTGCGATTTGTGGAAACATTGTTGCTTTCTCTAACCGGCGGGCTGCTATTCCGCCTGTTGCACTTGCCCTTACCGTGGTTGTTAGGGCCTTTAACAGCCTCCATGATTTGGAACCTGATTGCCAAAAGAAACTTATTTTGGCCAATAGAACTTCGCAACTCCGGGCTGATCATCCTTGGTTATATGCTGGGTAGTTCGTTCACCGTTGAGGCAGGCCTGCAAATCATCAAACAACTTCCCGCCATGACGTTTGCGACCTCGTCAATAATCCTGTTTAGTCTCTTAGTCGGATATATTACCTACCGCCGTACGGGGATAAGCCTTGCAACCGCCATAATTGGGAGTGTTCCCGGCGGACTGACACAGATGGTGGTCTTAAGTGAAGAGATTGCGGATACGGATCTAACGGTTGTCACTTTTATGCAGACCCTGCGCTTGCTGTCGACGGTTTTTATTGTACCCTTCGTTGTCATCCACGGGTTGGCCGGGGACGGCCATCAGACCGTTGCCGCCAATGTTCCAGCAGTTTACAACAGCGTAATCCATACACCCTGGAATGCCTTATTATTTGCCGGCGTGGTCCTCCTTGCCGCGTGGGCTGCGGTAAGGCTCAACCTGCCCACCCCTTTCCTGCTGGGGCCTCTGATTGGCGCCGCCGCATTGGTCCTCACCGGTTTCCAGGCGCCGGACACACCGTCGTTCCTTGTTTTTATCTCACAGCTATGTATCGGTACGTATCTGGGGCTAACCATCAACCCGACCAGTCTTGAAAATTGGAAAAAGCTGGTGCCATACGCCATTGGAGGGAGTATCTCGGTGGTATTCTTCTCCCTGGGAGTTGGTTACCTGTTGACGCGCCTGCACTCTTTAGATTTAATAAGCGCTTTCCTGGGCACGTCTCCCGGCGGTATGGGGGAAATGGGATTAACGGCGGTCCTGGTCCGTGCCAATGTCTCCCTGGTGACCGCGTATCAAATGTTCCGCCTCTTATTTATCCTATTTGTCATACCCTTCATATTAAAGTGGCGTTTCGGGAGCGTTCTATTAAAAAGAAAAAGTGTTTGACAACCTGTTATTCAAGAGAATTCTCTATTTTAAAGAGAAAAGCCACTCTCTTTGCATCAGAGTGGCTTTTTGCTTTTCAAATGTCAGGGGACGGTTATTTTGACATGCTGCGTTCCTAACAATTTCTTCCAATCATATTCGGCATACTAAACGCCAAATAAATAGTCATATTTCCACAAAACCAAAGAATAGATGAGCAGAAGCACTATTAGCCTAAGAAATTGCTTTTTTAAAGGCCAATTCAGAAAACTGGTTTTAAGTTCATACTCTCCTTTATTCAATGGATTCGATATAATTGGACTTCTTAAATTAGCATTTTGTACAATATTTTGGGTTCCAGAAAAACTAGGCAAATTCAAAATGAAAAAAGTTAATACATATACCAGACGATTTAATCTAAGCATAATAAGACCCCCTTAAGTATGTTTTGCAAACCATACCTTGGAGGAATTTTAAGGTATGATCTTTAGCAACCAGGCTATCGTATCGCTCTGCAGCGACTTAGATCCTTGGCTTTGCGTCCCTGCTTTTCAGCAAGTTTGCCCTTCAAGTCCATATATATGCTTTTTACTGATTATATGGCTAAAATGACTTCCTTGTCAAGCATTGTCGTACAGATGTGGTTTTGGTCGACTTTCATTTTACATGACTGCCGTCCTTGAAAATATTTCATGCTTTTTTACGACAAATCCCAAAGGATTAAGTAACCTACTGTAGAAGTTATTTAGCTTGGCATAAAACCAACCGACAATATATGCAAAAGAGGTCGCCATACATGCTGGAAATATTTGCCCGTTGTAACAGCTGGCTGTCACAGCACATGTTTTTTGTGGTGCTGTCCGCCCTGCTGTTCGGCTTCACTTCACCCTTACCGCAGGCGCCGCTTTTGAACACAATAGCAGTGGTCCTGTTTGCCTATATGACTTTCGTCACTGCCCTGGAAACCAACTACAAAAGCTTTTTCCACGTGCTTACCAGACCCTGGGTCACCCTCTGGATGCTGTTGCTGATTCACGGTGTAATGCCCCTGGTGGCATGGCTGATCGGGCTGTTGTTCTACCCGCAAAGCGAATTAACGCGCCTGGGCTTTTTAATCGGAGCGTCCGTCCCGATAGGAGTTACTTCCGTCATCTGGACCTCGATAACAAGGGGGGATGTGTCCCAAGCCCTGGTAGCAGTTACTGCGGATACACTGATCAGCCCCTTATTGCTGCCTGTGTTTATCTTACTGGTGGCCGGGCAAACGGTGCACGTTTATTACGGCCAGATGATGATGGAGCTGTTATTGATGGTGACTATCCCCAGTTTTCTGGGTATGGCGGTAAATGCTTGGACTCACGGCAGTCTGGCCGGATTTACCCGTTCTGCCGGGGGTTTCACTTCCAAACTGGCTCTCTTCGGGGTGATCTTAATTAACGCCAGCGCCATAGCTCCCGAAATCAACTGGAATTCATCGCTGCTAAAAATGCTCCTGACCATCCTGTTCATATCGGTAAGCGGCTACTACCTTGGTTACGCGGGCTCATACGCCTTAAAGGAGCGTCGCAGGGACACGGTGGCCACCATGGTCTACAACGTGGGTATGCGCAACATCAGTTTCGGTTCGGTGCTGGCGGTAACATATTTCCCGCCCGCCGTTGCAATTCCGGTAACCCTGGCCATGCTCTATCAGCAACCCCTGGCTGCCGTGGTATCATATTTGTTCCACCGTTTCGACCGCCTTAGTATGACAAAGGGACGGACAAAGGGACGGGGTTGATGATATACTTTAAGGGAACTGCAAATTTATGACAGGGGATGACAAGGGGACGGGGTAGTTGTCACATATACCCGTTAAAATAAACGGCTAAACTGTCTTAGGCGGCAATAAAAACATTACATGCTAACCTCATAATGCCACAGTTCGTAGAATGGGATTGAACTTATATGGGAAGCATCTTTCACTTTAATTTACAGCTATTGGGTTCTACCCACCAGTTATAATCGTCATATGGTTTACGCAGTCGGGCAATTTCATTTCTGGTTGCGATAAAACGTTGTTTTATCTCCGCCAGAGTCCGGTTGTGCTCTGCTACTCCCTCAGGGGAATAACGGGTTTGCCCTGCGTTTGAAAAGTCCACGGCAAACCCGCCGGGCACAGCTTCAAGACTCCCCTTAGCACCGCACATCACGCATCGTACCTGCCCAGCCGGCGAAATTTGCAATAGACCGCTACCGCAGTTTCGGCAATTGATCACTCCCGGCAGGGTGCTGTCCTCCGGAGACGAACAGATGAGCCGGCCTGCCATTTCTCTTGCCTCAGCCAACACGTCTGCCCGTATTACCTCTCCAGGCATCGCGGCTTGCACAAGCATGTTGCCGACAACCTTAAGATGCAGAAAGCGGGCAAAATTGTTTACCGCTTCCCGAGCATAGCCTTCCCAACCCAGCACACCGTAGCTTACTGCTGTCACACACGGTTTACCGGCAAAATCATCACCGTTCGCCTGAACTGAGAGAAGCCGGTCATTGACAGTCTTGATACTGGTATGCGGGCCCAGGGTATAACAGGCAGTAGAGATGACCACAGCATCAGCTGCCTTTATTTTTTCTAGTAAGAATCCAAGATCGTCCTTTACAACGCAGTTATTTTCACTCGGCAAGCAGGCATATCGATTTACTGGTAGCCATTGATACTACCGTTATTACTACCGCGATGCCCCGCATTGTGCAGCAGTTGAGCTGTGCAGATTTTTGGGCAGAGCACATAAGGTTGGAATCCGTCATCTGATTCTTACTTTTCTAAATTGACCTTAAAATTAATGGTAATATATAATGACAATGAAATGAATATATAGTTAATCTATTATTTAGTGAGGTATTGAAAGAATTGAAAAAAGCGACAATAGAATTGAGAGTAAGTTTTGCCGACCTTGACGGAATGAGAGCTGTTTACCACACAAATCATATTAAGTGGTTTGATCTTGTGCGGACAAAGCTCCTCCGCGAGGCAGGGTTTGAGATGCAGAGGTGGGAAGCTTCAGATACTCTTCTGCCTTTAGTTGTGTGTCATTGCGAGTACAAAGCTTCTACTGCATTTGACGATCTTTTGGAAATAACTGCAGCTGTGGAAGAAGTAAAAGGCAAAGTTATTACAATTACTTACGAAATTATAAATAAAGAAACAGCTAAGCTTATTGCTACAGGTTTTACCAAGCAGGTAACATGCGATGAAAATTCAAAACCATTTGTTTTAGAAGAAAAATACCCCGAGCTTTACAAGAATTTAACTGAATAACTAAAACTTAGAAGGCTATGTTTTCAAATACTGAAAACGTAGCCTTCTTTGACAGTCTGCACCGACAATCACAACTGGCCTAACCATAGGGGCAGGTGTTACCCTGGCCGGTCTTGCTGCAAGTCCCGTCGTAAGAGAAAAATGTCCTGCTATTGCCAACGCAGCGAAGCTTGTAGCAACAACACAGATTAGAAATGTGGCCACTCTGGGTGGAAATGTATTACAGAACACACGGTGCCAATATTATAACCGTTCAAGTGAGTGGGGTAAGGCGGTGGCCCCTTGTTTCAAGCGGGGCGGCACACTCTGCCACATTATTCCCCGGGGCAAGCGGTGCTTTGCAGTATACCAGGGGGATTTGGCGCCTTTATTGATAGCTCTTAAAGCAACGGCCATGATGGTTTCTCAGGACCAAGCCAAAGAGCTCCCCTTAGCTTCCTTGTTCTCTAATAATGGAGTGGAGCCTTTTGCAGATATCGCCGGGAAGCTTATCGTACATTTCACCATACCTGAAAGTTCATTAGGCAGTCAGTCTGATTACAAGAAATATCGCCTGCGAAACGGGATAGATTTTCCTCTAGCCGGGGTAGCTGTTGTTCTAAAAAGTAACCATGAGTTGGCAGAGGATCTCCAGGTTTGCCTTACTGGGGTCGCCTCCTCCCCGGTTTTAGTAGCCATCCCTGGAGAAATGATAGAAGGAAAGCAGCTTAACTATGCATTGGTTAAAGAGGCAGGTGAATTGGCCTATCATGCAGCGCATCCTCTCGCAAACCTGGAAGGGGATCCTGCAAGGCGTCGAACTATGATCCGCATCATGACTGAGGATATTTTAGCATCTTGGGTTGATAAGAGGGATTGACAAGGGGACGGGGTTGTTGACACATAATGTGGCATGTTTGGCCATAGTATGCTAAACTGACCCTGAAGGGGGGTTTTCGTTATGACAAACAAGTGGCGTACACTTTTGAGGATCTCCGGCTTCATTTTTATCCTGGCAGGGATTTTAACAGGCATTTTTACAGAACTACCGTCCAACTGGTCCACTGTAGTTGTGTTTTTGGGCCTGGGACAGTTCCTGGCGGCGGGCGGCTTTGGCTGAAGCAGCTGCTAGAGTTGGTTCAACTCTTGAATGGCACGGATATGAGACAGGGGGCCGGGACGGTTCTCTGTCTCATTTGTTTTGCATCATAGACCACGACATGATGTATTTGAAATAACCTGAGTCCTCATTTTTAGCATAACCTGGGTTTTATTTTTGTAAATCTGGAGGGTTGTTTCTTATTAGAAAGTTTCCTTGTGGTTGATTTTTTCAACCATAGTCAACCACCAATCCATTGTTATATGAGGAGATAATCCATACAATTATATGTAGGAGGCGGTCAATATGAAAGAAATCAATATTGCAAAAACGCTTGTTACAAAGCGCAAAGAAAAAGGTATTACGCAGGATGAACTTGCCGCATATATCGGGGTCTCTAAAGCATCTGTTTCAAAATGGGAAACAGCGCAGAGTTATCCCGACATAACCTTCCTTCCGCAGCTTGCGGCATATTTCAATATCAGCATTGACGATTTGATAGGTTATGCGCCGCAGATGACAAAAGAAGATATCAAAAAGCTGTATCATCGTTTGTCATCTACCTTTGCTACCCGTCCATTTGATGATGTTTTGGAAGAATGCCGGAGAATAATTAAAAAATACTATTCCTGTTTTCCGTTGCTGTTTCAGATGGCAGTGCTGCTGGCCAATCATCATATGCTCGCAGAAGAAAAGAAAAGGCAAGAAGCTATACTGAATGAAGCGGTCGAGTTATGTATAAGAATTAAAACTGAAAGTGACGACGTGTGGCTCTCTAAGGATGCAACTTCTTTAGAAGCAGTTTGTTATCTGATGTTAAACCAGCCGCAACAGGTTTTGGATTTACTTGGAGAATCATTACGACCGATCCCGACAGATCATGAGGTTGTGGCACGAGCATATCAGATACTGGGAAATGGTTCAAAGGCAAAAGAAGTAACGCAAATCAGTATGTATCAGCATCTGCTTGCACTAATTGGAGCTACGCCGGCCTATTTACTGCTAAACGCGGATAACAGCGAGAAAACCGAGGAGATTTTGCATCGGTCATTATCTGTCGCAACAATCTATCATCTGGATCGATTACATCCAAACACTATGGCACAGATCTATTTTACTGCAGCACAGGTGTACAGTTTACAAGGCAATGCTGAGAAAGCCCTTGACATGCTACGGAAATATGCAGATATCTGCACTATGGGCTTCTTCCCTTATTCATTACACGGAGATTCTTTCTTTGATGCAATTGATGTCTGGTTTGCAGACTTTGATTTAGGCGCCGATGCTCCACGGAATGAAAAAGTAATCAAAGAAAGCATGCTACAGGCTGTCCTGTCAAATCCGGCGTTTGCAGCTCTAGCAAAAGAGCCACGGTATAAAAGCATAATTGAAACATTAAAAACAAATTCAAGGAGGAATTCACGTGAATAACGTATTACAAATTTTACAGCCGAACAATCCTCTATTCTATTTAGTAATTGCCTGGGCAGTTATCTGGAAAGGCATAGCCCTTTGGCATGCTGCCCGCAACAGGCAATTGGCCTGGTATATTGCGCTTTTAATAGTAAATACCATTGGGATTCTTGAAATTGTCTACCTTATTTTCTTCCGAAAAAAAGACCGGACACTGGACTAAATGATATCATATGGATTTGCTATTGAAAAAGTAAGCCAGACTGGCACCCTAAAAAATCACCTTTCTGCCAATACTATATCAAATTTTTCATGAAATAAATCTTGATCAAAAACAGAAGCATGAATTACTTTAATTCTATCCGAGTAGTTCAATAAGTTTACTTTTTCTTTTAACCATAACAAGCAAGAATTATCTAAATCAACGGCATAAATTTTACCATTGCAAATCTCAAGCAAAGCCAGTGTTGGCACACCAGTGCCACAGCCCATGTCCAATATTAACGGCTGATCGATCTTTGGAATGAAAGAAAATGCTTTGATCGTGTATTTATTTAAGTTTTTTCTGCAATTATCTTTTATTTCATAAATGCTTAGACAGTTTCATATGCTTTGGAGCGCTCGGGATGTAGGGAAGCATTGATTTTAACATTGCAAGCCCACTGTAAAGAAAGGGCATGGGTTCATCCATGTCCCCCATCAGGGCGCATATTTGGTCCAGATCTGAAAAAGCCGCATCCAGCCTTTCTTTATCGGACGGGAAAGCAGCGTAAATCATTTTTTTATCATCATTGTAACTCTCAGGAGTCCCGTCGAAATCCTCCGAAACAAACCGCACCCGTGATTTTACGAAGTCTATCTTTTCAAACACTCCGATGTCCTTCATTGCCTTGAATACCGATGCTGAAGTCTCAAAGGTTAGAGTGCCGCTCTCAAAATAATAACCCTTCCTGTAAAATCCGGCGGTATAGCCGCCAGGCATGCTGTAGGCTTCAAATATGGTTACTTTATGCCCCTTCTTTGCCAAGAGGTTGCTGGCAATCAACCCGCCGATGCCCGAGCCGATTATAATTACATTTTTCATTTCCCAACCCCCTCGTATAATTACTTCTGACCCGCAAGCTATACTAATTAAACTCCAACGCCACTTGCAAAACTCAATACCTCGGTAGCCTGCTTTGCTCCTGGTAGAAATCTTCCACCCCTATCTCCTTCATCCGCAGGTTGAATCTCAGCCACCGCTCCTGTATCTGAGTGTCTATCTTCTTGGAGCATGGGGATTCCTCACACTGGAAGCAGAAATCCACACCTTTTTCTTTGCTGCATACGCCGGCAACACACTCGATGGGGCAGAGCACGTTATCCCCCCGGCATCCACTGCAAGCAGCCTGGGTTAATGACTTCAGCACTTCTTCGAACTGGGGGTAGCCAGTGAACACCGGCTTTATGGCCTCCTTGACTCTGGCCACACGGAGGTAACCGTTTAAAAGTTCAACCAACCGGACACTCAGTTTCCGGATCTCCCCACCAGCGTAGTCGGCGCAGCGGGAGCAGCCCAGCCCGCACGGAGCAAGCCGCCTAACCGCTTCTTTATATTCCATACCCAGCCCTCCTAAAATACTTGTACTGGATTGATGCCGAAGCCATCAATTTGGGCACTTTATAAATTTTATTTTACATATAGGCACTTGCAGTACGTCAAAACCGACTACTACAAATTCATTATTATTCCTTAACACCTCATTTAAAAAGAGGTTAACCGGCAGAGCTTTCCCGTTAACTGGAATAGAATTTATCTGCACTGATTCTGCTTTTTGGATAATGGCTTGTTTCGAAACCCAGTTTCCCATGCTTTGAGGGGTTGTATTTACCCACTGTCTTACTCTGGGCAGCAGTTCCATAACGTCAATAACCCATGTTTCCTGGGGGTAATCAATACATACAACACCCTTTGTGAAATCGTTGTAATCCGGATCTGACAGATAATAACGAAGGGAGTTGAGATTAGGAAAACTCTTCAGCGCAGCCAAGTCGCTTTCCTTAAATTCTTTCACTTCATGCGAACCCAAATCAGTGATGTTTTGCTCTGGAGTTCCCCATAATAACCTTTGTTGCTCCTGTGATAACGCTCCAACAACATCTAATAGAGACATTGCGCTGCCTGTGCCGTCTAAGGTCGCATCTTTTGCACCGGGATAATAACTAAATGCGCCTTGTTCCTCAAGATAGCAAGCCTCATATTTATTCTTTACAATATTCTCCATAAACGTCCTGGCTGCGTTTTTATTTTCTAAAAATATCCCGTTCCATAAATAATTGGTCAATAGTTTAATACCTTGAGTCCTTGTCAATTCCCAATCATGCAGTTCAGCTAAGCTGGCATCTTCGGGCATTGGTTCGGAAATCTTCTCCAGTGTTGTTTTCAGCATCTCATCTTTATAACGTAAAGGGAATTCCTGGTGAAGGTTGTTGCCTTTTTCATCCACAAACAAACCAGCAATCTTATATGTTGGTCCTAAGTCTCCCCCATGCAACATTTCGCCGCTATTACGCAGTCTTGGCCCCCAAAACCCTGTTTTACTGTCCTGGTTCAAGTAAAACCATTGTAATAATGTTGCTTTCCACTCCGGCGAAAAGGAATAGAGCTTATTTCGTTCCAACAAATCGTAGTTATGGTAGAAAGATGCCATTATGTAATTTGTTTTGGGTAGTTTTGAGCCAATCCATCCTACCGTAGATAAATCATCCAGAATATTTTTTAATCTTTCCGGGTTATTGATTTCATCCAAAAATCTCAGCGGGTACTTCAAGCGAAGTGGCCGGCCGGTCTCTTCTGCCAGGAGTTCAAGATGTTCCACTATATTTAATGTCGGCTCAAAATAATAAAAGGAGGGGTATGTTTCATCCATAAATGCGCCGGTTTTAGGATTCTGCAGACTTAAATAAAAATCCATTTCCTCATTTTTGTCGGCAAAATCCGGTACCCTGATCAAGCCTTCCCTGGTCTTTAACTGCCTGTGCAGTTCGTTTAACTTGGTAAAGGCGGTAATGTATTTTCCTTTGTCAAGAAAATAGGCACAACCAAGTATTTTAAACTCAAATTCGCCCATAAAGTAACCTTCTGCTTGAAGCTGGCCGTTTAACCTGAACATTTCTGATACCGAGGTGATAGTTCGATAGATAAATAATCCGGATCCGATTATAAATATTGCAACTAGGCAAGATACCGCAATGACAATTTTTTTATTTTTCATATACACCTCAACTTTAGTAAGAACATAGATAACCTACCGGCACGTTTTTCTTTTTCCCATTCTTTAGCTGCAAGTAGAATATGAACTCACTCTGCCCCAAAACAACGAATATGTAAAGAATCCATAGTACCCGGGCATATTCAGTATGAAGTCCGGCGAATCATCCCTGCAAAGGCGCTTATATTCTAATTGATCTTCCCCCAACAATTCCGGATTATCTTCCCCCCAACGCATTTCAAAAAGATCTACCAGGGCTTTTCTCATTTCCTGACTAAAAGGAGGGTTAATATCACTGACAAAAGTCTGTGCCATGAAATTCGGTTGTCCCTCCGGTATATTCCCATAGACATTAAGTATGCGAAAAAGAAAATCCAGTGAAAGGCCCCCCAAAAAAAACCCAATATGAGACTGGCAACAAGGGGACTGAATCGTTGTTGCAAACGGGGCAGGGCGAAACCGCGCCAACCGGCTTCTTCCCCTAATGAGCCATTGAAGAACATTGCCCATATAAAGGAAACGGGTATGGTCAGATACAAAGGCGCCTCCGGTTTAAACGGCATTGCCGGCAAGGCTAGACCCATTGCTCCTCCGATGAAATTACCGGCAAGTGTAATTGCCGGCCATAATCCGATGGCAATTATTAACCATATCAAAGGTACCCGCCAATTAAGATAAGGCCGTAACAGGGATCTCACACCCTCATTACTTGAAAAAGCACCGGCTATCACAAAGGCCGCTTCCACCGTCGCTTGAAGGATCTCCCGCACAATTATTCAACGGTGTTATTGATCTTCAAACCACTTCTTATAGATTAGGTCATATTGCCCGTTTGCCTTAATTGCTTGCAACCCTGAATTTATTTTTTCAAGGAGTTCCGGATTGTTTTTGTTCACTGCAATACCATAATCCTCAACGGCAAATTTTTCGCCTACTATCATTAAGTTGTTTCCTTGATTGATAAAATTAGCGACTACTGGATAACTGCTAATTACAGCTTCAACGCTACCTTTCTCCAACTCTATTAGGTCTTGTTCATAAGTATTATCACTACTACTAAATGTTATCACCTTGGCTCCCGGCACCGTATTTGCGTATTCCTGTGCTATAGTACCCGGCATGACGCCGACAGATTTACCTTTCAGGTCCTGTAAACTGTTGATGCTACTGTTGTCCGGGCGGACTGCAATAACCAATCCCGATTGAAAGTAAGGCTCTGTAAAATACATTGCCGTTTTTCTCTGTTCAGTAATGGATAATCCTGAAACGACAGCATCTAATTGACCGCTTACTAAAGCTGTGATTAATTGGTCGAAAGGCATGTCCCTAAAGTCTATCTCCAGGTCTGATACCTTGGCTATCGCCGACATCAGCTCTAAATCAAAACCTACATATCTTCCTGCCTCATCCTGGTATTCAAACGGCGGGTACGTTGCATCTGAGCCAACAATGATTTTTTGCTTCCCCGAACTTTTTCCACCGATATAAATACTTAAATTCTCTCCATCCCATTCCACCGGCTGGCCCAGTGTTTCAGCGACAAAGCGTACAGGGACATATGTGACATCGTTGTATATAAAGGCTGGTTGATTTTGCTCCTGATGCTTTTCTACTCCGTTAAAGAAAAACTTAAGGGGTAAGAAATCTACTGTGATTTGCCTTTGATAGCCGGACGCAAAACCGATTGTTCCAAATAACAGCGCACCAATTAGAACACCTAATAATAATGGAAAGACTTTTTTCACCAACATACACCTCCAGGATTTTAGTTATATTTAGATACACATTATTTTACGATTAATCCTAATAACTTGGCTAACTCTGATGCTTGATAGGCACTCACAATAGCTCCTTTCAATTCCCCACCAGATACAACCATTCCATCTATGTGGCTTCGGGTAAAGTCTATACCTTTAAGAGGGGTTCTGAAAAAGCTTGTATTTATAAAACTTACATCAGCCAATTCTAAATTTGTTAACTTGCATTCTGAAAAGTTGCCATTTCCCATTTCACTTTCTAAAATACTTACATTACTTAATATTGAGGTATCAAAGTTTGCATATCCAAAATTGCTATTAAAAATTGATATATGTTGCAATTTACTGTTTAGCCAGTTTACGCCCACTGCTTTGCACGAAACATATTGACATCTGTTAAAATATCCATCGCTAAATTTACTATTTGATATGTCACAAGACTTAAATATTACATCTACAAAATCTGATTTCGAAAATAAACAATCATAAAATTTGCAGTTCTCAAAAACGACTTCCTTAAAACATACTCTGGATAAATCAGTATCACTGAGTGAAACTCCTTTAATATGTTTTCCGGAAATATCATTTTCTTCTGCTTTAGATCTAATTAAAGGCAATAAATCCTCAAGAATATCAGGTTCTGTTGATATGTTGGGTTTCATGATTTTCATTTTATTTATTCTCGAAATAATTTTCTATTTGCCATAGGCCTTGTCGTAATCATATGGAATTAAAGTTCTCTTACCAGCTGAATAATAGGTTCTAAAGCACTTAACTTCTTCTTATCAGTTTCGATGCTTTCCACTAAACTCAATCCGATTGCATCCCATCGTTCCATAATATCTTGTAAAACCGACCTAAGCTGTTTTATTCGTACGCCATTTTCAGTTGGACATTTTACACCGGCAAACTCAACAGGATCAAGCACATCAAGATCAATATGTATATACACTTTTTCAAATTGCTTAAACTGCGATACCAACTTTTCAGGCATACTTTCCATTAATTCACTGACAGCTATTACCGGAATACCTGTTTCTTTAATGTATTCTCTCTCTGGGGGGTCCAAATCCCTAACCCCCAGGAGCGCAATATCTTGCAAGGAGATGGATGGAACCGGCAATTGTAAGCCAAATCCTCTTCCGCCTTCAAGCAGACAACGTAATGCCATACCATGGAATAACTTACTTGGGGAACTATCCGGCGTATTTAAATCCCCATGAGCATCAAACCAAAATATCCCCAGTGGCCCATGCGTTGCACGGAGGTAACTGATTACAGCTACTTCCACATCGCAGCCGCCTCCTATTGTTGCTATGTGAGAGGGATTTAAATCCTGCAGTATTTTATACGAGTTTGATAGTTGTTTATCAATCTGCTTTAATCCAATAATCCCGTTGTGTTTTGTTACCTCTCCTGGTCTGTCAACCGGAACCTCAATAGAAGGCATTTGAGGTGAAAAGTAACTCCAAAGTGCAACTGTACCTTCATAAAGTTCAGGTGAATATCCAGCCCCCTGCCATTGCGGGTAGAAAAGGGCCCCTTTTTTGGGTGAATTATCCCTTGTCATAAGTACTCCTAATAGACATTTTTTTCATAACACTCTGCCCCAAAACAACGAATATGTAAAGAATCCATAGTACCCGGGCATATTCAGGATTAAGTCCGGTGAATTATCCCTGCAAAGACGCTGATATTCTAATTGATCTTCCTCCAACAATTCCGGATTATCTTCCCCCCAACGCATTTCAAAAAGATCTACCAAGGCTTTTCGCATTTCCTGACTTAAAGGAGGGTTAATATCACTCACAAAAGTTTGTGCCCTAGTTTCACTCAAACCTGCCTGTTTAAACCATTCCAGTGCACGCATACTATGTAACTCCGGTTTCATTTTCTCATCAAAAGGAGCTATCCCTAAAGAAGTTGCATTCAACCGAGCCTCTAAAACCGGGTATCCGGGAAGTAGCATTTGCGAAGACCAGTTTAGGATGTATATGATACCCCCTGGCTTCACAGTCCTGGCAAGCTCTTTCAGTAGTAAAACAGGATCTATTTTTAGATAGCCAACGAGATCCATGCTAAAAGCCCAGTCAAATAAATTTTCATTAAATGGAAGTTTTCTTATATCACCCCTTATAAAAGAAACTCTTTCCGTCAGGCCTGTCTTTGATGCCAAAGAGCGTCCTTTTGCTAAAAATTTTTCTTCAATATCAAGACCGGTAACATGACCACGAACCCCTGCTGCTTCTGCTAGCATCAAAGTATAGAAACCAGTTCCGCATCCTGCATCCAGCCCCTTGCTCTCAGGAGGAATCTGCAGTGTATCTACTATAGCTCTTATAACAGATTCCCGCAATATATTAGATAACTCCAGCCTTTTAAGATATTTTTCTGCATTAGACATTTATTCATCACCAACCACCAAATATATTAAACACGCTATTGTTTTATTCGCCAATTATGAATAATAGGTAGTCAGATCTATCACTTTCAACAATCATCATGCATAAACACTATTTATTTTTATTGTGTCTCCGGATTGTAGTATTGAAATAGGTAAATTAATTACCTTACTTATTAAATATTTATCACATCATCCTTGTGCTGTGCCGTGGGCAGGGTAGTTTTCCCCTTGCTTGGTTTGTCGCTAAATATAAATGTTGCATAATAGTTTATTTAAGGTTATGTTCATATGCGCGCATATCAGGTTTTACAAAGTACTTGCTAATTACAATGCAAGCCAAAAAGAATATCGCCACATCTATACCGCTTCGCAAAAGCATCTGTGACATGATACCACTAAGAATCAACCCCATAAAGCTATTAAACATTATCCAGTTTACTCCTATAGTTAGTACAGCAAGTTTGATTGACAGTAATAATTTGTTCTGTTCTTTGGCTAATACTGGATATAAAAGCACATAACAACATCCCAGCACAATGCCAAATAATATTGTCCATATATAACACGGAATAGGATATGTATTGCAATTGCTCGTTATTATACCTGTTTCATAGCCAATTAACCGCTCAGTCAAAAAAGCAACCGTAATTAAGGCAACCGCTTTGATTTTTTCTGTTATGCTTAAGGTTTGAACAGGTAAACAAGCTTTCGCATTGCCTAATGTAAAATAAGCGACTGTCACACATAGTAGTAGTGCGGGTATTGCATCGCCCACGCCCATGAAAAATTGATAGCTAACGAATGCAAACCCCCATTCTCTAAAAGGAGAGACCTCAACAACTACTTCCTGCATTCCAAAGAAATAAAGGATTGCAAAGGCTAACCCAAAACGAGTTCCAACTTGCAGTTTGGGAACATTTGACTGCTTTCCAAAATATCGCATTACAACGACACAGTGTGTAAATAGCAAAACAAAGTAGGAAGCCGCAACTACAGGAAATCCAAAAAGCTTGACAAATACGCTATCAAAATTCTCTGGATTTACCCCAGCGGGCAAAACAGCATGAACTATTATCGTAATGCATGCTGCAAGTATAATAGCCAGTATATTTACTATAATTGCCTTATTTACACTGGCGACCTTTTCTACCATCACACATCACAATCCCTTATTAAATATGCGATTATGCTCATAAGCTGATCGACAAGTTGGAAGCTATTTTTTGTTAGGTTTTCGCTTGACATATCTTGTTTTCATTTCAATCAATCCGGATGAAGTGAAATATTGCTCAATATTCTTAATTTTCGACAGTAATTTAGTAGATCCTGCATATTAGTCTAAAATAATCCACAGATATAAAAACATTCTCCCGTCTATGCTATTTAACGAGTTTCGGAATAAACCAAGACAAACGATAAGACGGCCTCCAGCGTAAAAAACCCACCTCATCTATGTAAAAATTTTTAACAAAGATGACGTGGGTTGTAAATTTGATGACGTCTAATAGCCGGCAAAACAATAAAATTGGAATATGTCTACAAAAAATTATAGTATTTTATCCACATCTCCTGGACCTATATGTATTGTATAAGATAACTGCTTCGGTTTTTTGACCCATGCAATATTCATTGTATGAAATTTCCACTACTCTTATTGTCCCTGTTTTTTCACCCTTTCTTTTCACTCCCGGCATTCTGTTGCCCGCGGTGAAAGCGTCTACACAATTCTCTGCTTCTACATAGCGGGCTACTTCAAGTGAATTCTTATTCCCCAAGTGTCCATAGTCAAGCAGGATTTTAAAGTAGCGTTTTTTCAAAACAATCTTCCTTTCTTTAACATCATTTTGTCCGATCTGTTCAGTTCATGCGTTATACTTATCCGAGTATTACGCACCCAAAAAAATACTATCCATTATTTTCTTTATTATTAAAATGCTTGGTATATAGCATTTCTAAAGTATTTTCTACTTCCTCCCGTAGAGCCCTGTACTGTTGCATCAGTCGAAGGGCTTGGGAAGTCACTTCCGAACCTCCGCCGGAAGAACCGCCCGCTTTACATTTCAGCAGGGGAAAACCTAATCTGTCTTCCATGGAACGTATCAACCGCCACGCTTTATTATAAGACATGCCAATCTCGGCTGCCGCTTTGCTCAAAGAACCTGTCTGTTCAACTCGCAATAGCAAGTCATATGGCCCATCGCCAAAAACCTTCCCGTTATTATCTAACCAAATCTTATAAGCAAGGCGCACTTAGTTTTCATCTCCCAAAAAATCGGCACATCGCTATACTAATACTAGTATAGCGTGTTTAAAACAATATGTCTACCTTTTTCCAAAATTAAAGGCATAGCATTCTGTATGTTTTCCTTTGGTGATGCAAATAAAAACCCCAGAAATGTTCAATGTTTACTGAGCTTCCGGTAAACCGTATAAACAAGTGATACCACAAAATATAATGGAATAATAATCGTTGCAACAATAAAGAAGAAAGCTTCGTCGCCGTTATTCTTAGTAAAGAATGAGTAGAATAAGGCATATATCGCATTATGCAGAAATACCGAGCTATCCAGGCCCCAATAATCCAGAGCAATCTTTTAAAGGTCAAAAGCAAGTATTTATCAGCCTTCATACAAATCAATCACCACCTTTTTGCAATTTTTGCATAGATATGCTTCCTTTCCCGTACCATTTAAACCAAACGGAGCTATTGAGACATCACCTTTGTCTATATTGGGCTTAAAGAAAAGCCTTCTTTTGTAATTAGACCAAAAAATCTCTCTTGCACTTTGTATTGCTCCCTTTTCCATCTCATTTTCACAATACGGGCACTTCATCCCAAAAACCTTCTTTAAAAAATGTGCTCAGCCGCAACACTACATCCTGACTTATTGCTTTTTCTTTCTTTCCTCCGAAAGGAGCAGGCTCCCTCTCTTTATTACTCCCATACCGTACTTGTCTTTCAACTTATCAACCACCCTGCTGACCTTTTCATCCTTTTCTTGAAACAAAGACAGCTGTTCATAAGAATCCAGGTTTGATACTTGTACACCGACCAACCTCCAGGGTGGCTGGCCGCAGTTGGTCACAAAAAGTTCCCGCGCTACCTTGTAAATGGCTCCATCACCTTCTACAGCAGCAGATAACGACTGTGATCTGGTAATAGTACTGAAATCAGCAGAACGGATCTTTACTGTGACCGTCCGTGCCTTTAGCCCTTTATGGCGAAGCCTGTAGCCAACTTGTCCGGCTAAATCCATAAGCGTTGTTAATACTGCGTCTTGGTCGTAGACATCTTTTGGGAAAGTAGTCTCTTCGCCAATTGACTTGATTTCCCGTTCGGCCTGAATCTCCCGGATGTCATTTCCATTGGCACGCTGGTGCAGCATTACCCCAACAGCAGCGCCAAACATTTTAATCAATTCACGTTCAGGAAACTTCGCTAATTGGCAGATTGTCTTAACCCCAATTCGATTGAGCTTTTCTTTTGTTTGGGGCCCAATCCCGTGAAGTTTACTTACCGGCATCGGCCAAATAATTTTTGGCATATCCTCTTTTGCCACCCGGTAAAGTCCATCCGGCTTGGCCAGCTCACAGGCCATTTTAGCCAGCAGTTTGTTAACGGATATACCAACGGAAACGGGAAGGCCCAGTTCCCGCCTTACTGCCTCACGTATTTTTCGGGCTGTTTCCAACCCTACCCCTGAAGGTACAGCAAGATACGCTTCATCTATTGAAACCTTCTCTATTTGTGCTGCAAAACGATCGTATACAGCAAACACCCGGGCCGATACCTGACGATAGCGGTCCATATTCACTGGAAGAAAAACAGCGTCCGGACAGAGTTTTACCGCCTGGACCATAGGCATGGCTGAACGCACACCATATTTTCTGGCTTCATATGAGCACGTGGCCACTACTCCACGCTCACCCGGCCGCCCACCTATAATGACTGGTTTGCCCCGGTATTCCGGATGGTCAAGCTGTTCCACAGAGGCAAAAAAGGCGTCCAGGTCACAAAGAAGAATATCGCCGGACACCGTCATCACCACCCGAATAAGTTCTTTATCATCCCAATATTTTACCACCCTGACAGTACAAAACATAAAAGGCGAGTGAAATTATCCGTTATTTGTGGCATTAAAGTTTGGAATTGCCCCAGTGAGTAGGGCGAGTAAGTGACGAGGGTAACTTTGTGCTGTTATCCCCGTTCGCTGCGTTGATTTGGGCTTGGGTGAGAAAGATACTCCTGGTAAGGTCGGCGCCTCTGAGGTCAGCATCCCGGAAATCAGCCCCGATGAAATCTGTCCCGCTCAGGTCGGTTCCTCTAAGGTCAGCAGCAATAAGGTAGGCTCCTCGACCGAAGGTCTTCCGATGCCCCGAATGCGCCTTCTTCTGCCCGCGACGAGCTTCGGCTCGCACAAGTTCACTGGTCTTAAGGAGCAGAGTATTAACATCTGCCCGATGCACCGCTACATCCAGTTCCAGGAGAGCGTCGGGGCTGAGGCGAGTAAGGCGTTTAGTCTCGTCGAGCATGGAGCTGAGCGCAGCATGAATAGGACGGGCTGGTTGTAACGTCAGCGCTTCTGTCAGATACCAGACCATTTCATGGATTTGCCGCATAATATGAAAAACCTCATACATTTGCTTCGCGGATTCTGGAATTTTCCGCCAGTCATGTCCGCCATAGGTAACTTGGGAAACCTTTTGCCCCGCGCCAAAGCAGTCAAAAGCAGTGCAGCCTTTAAGGCCCCGCTCACTAAGACTTTTGTGAACACAACAGCGAAAGTCCGGCTGCAGGTTGGGGCAGGGCTGACCTGCGTCTTTGTGGATTGGGAAGCCTTCCGAAGCTGAAAAGTACAATGCGACACAGCACAAACCGAAACAGCTTTCGCAGTCAGCGCGCAAATTGCGGCGACTCTTATCAGCAAAAGGTATTGAATATTTGTTATTCCAGGACAATATCTGGTTCCCCTTATTTTAATATGGATCATGGAAAGCTATCAATTATACTAAATTGCCTTTCCCTTTGTCATAAAAATGTGCATCCCCAAAAATTTATTTAAATTATAATATTAGTTAATATTCATATCATTATATGCAACCAGGTGGTTAATTTACTTCTTTGTACAAACATAAACTGCTAAAAAACCATCATGATAACTTAGGGTATCTATTGTAAATCCGGCTCGATTCATTAACCCTTCCATTATCCAGTCGCATGTAGAAAATTCATCTCTTATTGCAATCTTCGTGTCTGAAGCAAGCTCTTCTCCGGCAACTGGCTTAATACCATTAAGCCAGTTATCAAAAAACTCTTTATAATTTTCAACTTCAAATGAATATACTGTATCCCTTAAAAAAAATTTACCGCCTTTTTTTAGCATAGCATTTATTCGTTTAAGAGCGACTAGCTTCCAAAAATCCGGGAGATGATGCAAAGCTAATTGAGAAACGATAACATCGACTGGCTCCCCCTGGTGTTCGTAAGTTAAAAATCCGGCGTGGTAATATTTTATATTGTTTATATCGTGACTTTTAGCCTTTTTATTGGCAACCTCCAGCATTACCGGAGAAATATCAACTGCATAAACCATTTTGCAATGCTTAGCAATTTCTATCGATAAATCTCCAGTCCCGGCGCCAAATTCAAGAACCACCTGCTTAGCAGTAAGACCAACAATATTGATAATGTCTTCAGTTTCTTTCTTTATATTTCGTAATTTTTGCATTCGTGAATCATAGTCTTGAACTTCTTTAGTATCGGTGTAATCCACACCAACTTGTTTCATTTCATCATACTGCCATTCTGGATATGTTTTCACATTGTCACCACTTAATAGTATTCTTTACTTATTTTTGTTTCAGCCTCTATCTAAGCATCCAGCAGTCAAGCAATCTGTTTTTTATAATCAGTCATCCTGAAAATCCTCTTCCGTCATCAGTCTTATACCCTTTTTTTTCAGAAATTCGGCGGAGAAACCATATCCGTCTATGATTTTCCCCGAAAAAGTTCCGTCATAATTCTTGCCGGCGGCGCAGGACGGGCTCTTCGTTTTCAAGACGGCGCCCTCTATTTCTTCACCGCATTCGGCGGATTTTTCCATTGCCGCCTGCCACATCAATTGCGCACCCCTAATATAGCCTTCGGTAACGTCTTCCCCCAACTTAGTTATCACCCTGCCATTAAGGATCTCGGTAACCTCGCGCGGCGTAGAAAATCCTGCCATCACTTCCGGACATACGGAAATGTATTGCTTATCCTTAAGAAAATCTTTCACCTTATCATTGTTATAATTTCCACCCCAGTAATTGCAATTATCACCCAAAAGGCACGCGCTTACGATATACATTTGCTTCTCCTCATTCTGTTTCAAAGTATCACCGTTACTCCGTCTCCGCATTCATACTAACTGCCAAGCTGATAACCTGATGTCATATGGATAGCACAAAACTGCTGGCGCAGTGGTTTATCAACATTGCGCCGGCAGTTTTGTGCTATCCGTTAAACAATACCTGATTGCACTCTCCACATGGATCTTCGTAGTATTCAGGAACGTTATGCCAAACTCGTCCCTGGTTAGAATAAGCGGTAATTCTGTGCACCCGAGAATCAATCCCTGGATAGACTCCTCATCGACCATCCTTTTAACAATCTCGAGCAAACCTTTACGGGTTCCTTCGTAAAACTTACCCAATTCAATCTCTGTCATCAATTTGTGTTGAATATAGTCTTGTTCCTGTTCCCGAGGCACAACAACTGAGATATTATCGCCGGCAAATACCTCCTGAAAAAAACCTGACCGCATGGTAAAACTTGTTCCAAGCAACCCGACCTTTTGAAATCCCATCTCTTTTGCTTTCTTACTTGTCTCTTGAACGATACTTAATAGGGGGATAGGAGACAAGCTTTCTAATCTGTCAAACACGATGTGTGGTGTATTGGCTGAAATGATGCCAAAATCAGCGCCGGCACTTTTCAAGGTATTGATTCCCTTTACAAGCCATTCTGTCAGGTCATCCCATCTCTGCTGCCCAACCATGTGCAAGAGTGTGTACATATCCATACTATAGACAAAAATTTCGGGAAGACTCCCCTCCCCTTGAAGCTCGCGATACTGGTCAATCATTAATCGGTAATAATCCAATGTAGACTCAGGACCAAATCCGCCGATCATGCCTATCTTTCTCATTAAGCCACACCCCCATTTTCAGTGTTTACTAAACTTCCGAAAAACCGTATAAATAAGTGATATCACAAAATATAGTGGAATAACAACCACTGCAATAATAAAGAAGACAGGTTCGTCGCCGTTTGTCTCACTAAAGAATGAGTAGAATAATGCATATATCGCATTATGTAGGAATACTGCAGCTATCCAGGCTCCAATAATCCAGAGCAATCTTTTAAACGTCAAAAGTAAATACTTATCAGCCTTCATGAATCCACCCCATTGCTATTACTAAAAAAAACTCTTGGATTGATGCTTTTCAATAATACATGCACGTCCGTGTTTCAATTGGAATATTTATTCTTTCGATAACTAGTTAACAAATCCTGTGAATGGAAAAGGTATTAGCATAAAACTTGAAGAAAGTTACTTACTACATACAAGTTGATGCAGGAGGATCCGATAATGAACAGCTACTATTTGTTTATCCTTACGGCATTGGCAGCCGCTATCCTGCCGGGCGCCGACTTTGCCATGGTTACCAAAAACACACTGGCGCTGGGGCGAAAGGGCGGACAGGCTACGGCTTTGGGTATTGCGTCGGGACTTATGGTCCATACCACGGCTGCAGTCCTCGGACTGTCTGTTATTATCGCCAAATCAGCATTTTTGTTTGGACTTGTCAAATATATCGGGGCTGCTTATTTGTTCTATATCGGTATAACCACATTGCTTTCCCGTGTTCAAGGCGACATATCACCCGCAATATCAGATACTGAAACAAAAGCCCCTTCTTCGGAACACTCCTTTAAGACCTGCTTTGCCCAGGGAGCGCTTACAAACACATTAAACCCGAAGGCAGCAATTTTTTATATGACACTGCTACCGCAGTTTGTCGATCCTGCAAAAGATTCCTTGCTGCAACTGACGATATTGGGGTTGACCGCGGTAATCATTGTTTTGATCTGGTTTTTGTTTTTGGCTGGCGCTCTTGACTACATACGTGTCTGGTTTAGCAAACCAATGTTTAGAAGCGCTTTCCAGCGAATCACCGGGCTAATGCTTATTTCGTTCGGTGTGAAGCTTGCTATGGAAAAACAATAATATTTTAAAATTATGTGTTAGCAGTAACAGAGAAAATGGATCATACCAGAACATATTAACAAAATAGCTCTTTTAATATTAAAATCCTGGTGATATAACATTACTAAAATTGTAACAATATTTAGGGTGGGGGTATTTTATGATGTTTCCTCCGCCGCCTTTATCAGCTCCAGCTTGTAGACACAGTCCTGATTGAAAAGGAGTAGTCAGATGGCATTTTCAAATACATTACAGACAACATTAAACAAAAAGACAAATCCAAAAATAGAGATGTATGTTGACATCGCGCAATCTATCAGCGGCATACTGCTGGTTGGCTTCTTATGGATGCACATGCTGTTTGTCGGTACGATTATCATCAGCCCCGAACTCTACGATAAGCTGTCCATAGGGCTTGACAAGTATTACTTGGCTCAGGTTGGTATACCCGGAACCGTTCTGTTAATTATTATGCATATTTTGCTGGCTGGGCGCAGGATCCCGACCCGTCTGCGCGATATGAGGATTACCTGGCGGGTTGCGCACATGATTAACCACTTTGATACCTGGGTTTGGATCGGTCAAATCATTACCGCTCTGATTATTGGCATTATGGCCGGTATCCACATTTGGCTCGTCATGACTACCTGGCCGATCAGATCATTTACAAGCGCCTCGCGTGTCGCTGCCTTAGGGCCTGCCGACCAGTCATTTGGCGGCTTTTATTTTCCCTTTATGATCGTGTTTTACGTTTTATTACTCTTTGCGGGCGAATATCATGCCGGTTTTGGCCTCTACAGAATCTTTGTCAAGTGGGGCTGGTTTGATCGTCACCGCGTGGGTTATGTATTAAAGACCATTACTGTGATAATTATCGCAACCGGTTTGTTGGCCCTATATGCCTTTATAAAGCTTGCAGCAGGTGTCTTATAAGTTAATTTAAATAATCAAACTAATATTTCTTCAATTATTGAATTACCTTTTCTTTTATCACCATTTGTCCATTCCCATTCTTCAAGTAATCTTATTCTATTGTCCGATAATATTTCTGGTGTTGAATAACATTTGCAACCCCTTAATATTTAATGGCAAACGGGAGAATCGGCATCCTGTTCTTTACATTGGATATAATATATCAGACCGGCATGGTTTTCGATAGGGGGTGCGTATGGTGGAGCACAATTATGTGATGTATTTCGATGAGCTTAATAAGTCCAGCCTGGCCAGCGCAGGCGGCAAAGGCGCGAATCTCGGTGAATTGTTTCATGTGCCGGGCATTCAGGTCCCTGCGGGGTTCTGTATCACCACAGCGGCCTATATGGACTTTGTGGGTAAAAGTCCGGAATTTCCAAAGCTTTTAGCTGCCCTGGACCGGCTGGATACCGGCAGCGTTGAGGAGGTTCACAGGGCAGGAGAGGAAATCAGGCTGCACCTGGAGAGCCTTCCTGTTCCCGCCCCCATTCGGGAGGAGGTCACAGCAGCCTGGCGGCGCACCGGGGCGGAATATTCCTATGCCGTCCGGTCCAGCGCCACCGCTGAGGATCTGCCGGGAGCGTCCTTTGCCGGGCAGCAGGAGACTTTCTTGAATGTCCAGGGACAGGAGCAACTGCTGGACTGCGTTCGCCGGTGCTGGACTTCTTTGTTCACGGACCGGGCCATCATTTACCGCCGGCGGAACCAGTTCAGCCATGGCAAAGTGTATTTGGCCGTTGTAGTGCAGCGCATGGTTTTTCCGGAAGTTTCCGGGATTATGTTCACGGCGGACCCGGTGAGCGGCAGCCGGCGCATCGTATCCATAGACGCGAGTTTTGGACTGGGTGAGGCTCTGGTGTCCGGCCTGGTTTCGGCTGACTTATACCAGGTGAGCGGCGGCAGGCTGGTCAAAAAACAGATTGCCCGGAAACTGGTGGCGATTTATGCGCGGCCTGCGGGGGGAACTGTACAGCAGGATATTCCGGCTGAATATCAAACCAGGCCGGCGCTGTCAGAGGATTCGGCGGTCAAGCTGGCCGGGCTGGGTAAGAGAATAGAACAGCACTTTGGCGGGCCGCAGGACATTGAATGGTGTTTTGCCGGCGGCGACATGTATATTCTGCAGAGCAGGCCGATCACTACGCTTTATCCGCTGCCCGCGATTACGGACGGGAAACTGCATTTGTTTTTTTCCTTGGGGCATGCCCAAATGATGACCGATGCCATGAAACCGCTGGGAATATCCGTACTGCGCACTTTGGCGCCTTTTGGCAAGGGCGGTTCCCGGCGGGCTGAAAGCCCCCTGCTGGCAGAGGCCGGCGCAAGGCTATATGTGGATTTGACTTCGCTGCTGGAACATCACCTGGGGCGGAGGCTGCTCCCGGTCCTGCTGTCAAATGTTTTTGACCAGTCCACCAGCCGTGCTGTGGCAGATTTCCTGACCAGGGAAGAATTCAAAAATATGCCCGCGCAGCGGGGATTTATATTTTCGCTGCTCAAAAAAGCTTTTCCCACGGCCATCAATATCTTTAAGAACATCTTATACCGTAATCATTCCCACGTAGTGGCAGTCATCAACGGGCAAATCGCCGAGCAGGTGAGAGAAAACAAAGCCAGGCTTAACAGTGTGTCCGGCGCAGACAGGCTCAGGCTGATTCAGGACCTCCTGTCCACCCTGCTGCCGGCTGCTTTTTCTTTAATAGCCCAGTATCTGTCGGTAGGGGTGATCAGTATTAAGCTGATTGAGCGGCTGTCCCGCCAATGGCTGGGTAACGCAGACGAACTGCGGAGTATCGGTAAATCCCCGGTCGGTAACGTCACCAGTGAAATGGGATTGGCGCTGGGGGATGTTGCGGACGTGGTAAGACTTTATCCGGAAGTGCTTGAGTACTTGAAAGGCGCCGGCGATGAACACTTCTTCAGCAGGCTAAAGGGCGTCACCGGTGGGGAAGAAGTACAGCAGGCCCTGCAGGAGTTCTTGGAGTTATACGGCATGCGGGGTACAGGTGAGATCGATGTAACCCGCCTCCGGTGGCGGGAGACCCCTACCCAGCTGGTTCCGGCCATCTTAAGTCACATTCAAAGCGCTGCGCCGCAGCAGCACCGTACCAGCTTCAGCACAGGTAAAAAGGAGGCGGAGCGTGCGGCGGCCAGCCTGATCGCCCGCCTCAGAAGAACCAGGTGGGGTTTTTTCAAGGCCAGGATCATAGCGCGCCTGATTAAGGTGCACCGCTGGCTCATTGTCGTACGGGAGCATCCGAAATATTTTATCGTCCAGCATCTTGACATAGTCAAACAGGCAATTTTGGCCGAAGCCGCGGTCCTAGCCGCCGATGGTATTCTTGAGCAGCCGGAAGACGTCTTTTGGCTTTCACTGGAAGAGATCATTAACCTGATCGAAACCAGACAGCCGGACCTGGCCTTGATTGAAAGACGCAGGGAGGAGTTCCTGCATAACCAAAAACTCGTACCCCCGCAGGTGATGACCAGTGACGGGGAGATCATTACCGGAAGGCTGTTCAGGGAAAATGTGCCGCCGGGTGCATTAACCGGCACCCCCGTTTCCGCCGGAGTGGTGGAGGGCCGCGCCAGGGTGATCCTGAAGCTGGAAGAGGCCAATATGCGCAAAGGAGAGATTTTAGTCACACCGTTTACCGATCCCGGTTGGACCCCGCTTTTCCCGCTGGCTGCCGGTTTAGTCACCGAAGTGGGCGGTCTGATGACCCACGGGGCGGTGGTGGCACGGGAGTACGGCATTCCGGCGGTGGTCGGCGTCGACAGCGCAACCAGTGTTATCAAAGACGGACAGCGCATTCGCATAGACGGACACCAGGGTTTTATAGAAATACTATAAACATTGTTTTACTAATTTCTCCGGCATGGAGATGCAGATTATCTCATTAAAATGCTTTGGTAGAGAGTTATATGATGTTTGTCATCTTCTCCATTCCATTATATATTCCATAAACCCAGAGTCTTCATTAGGCTGTTCTGTTTTTATCTTAAAATTACATTTTTTATAAAAGTTTATTGCTCGATAGTTTTCCACATATACCCCTAACTCTAAATGTGAATACAGCTCCTTGCTATAGTCAATAAGCTTGTTACCAATTCCCTGCCCCTGGTATTCTTCTGAAACGAATAATGCACCAATAAAGGAATTGTCGATAATACTTATGAATCCTTTTATAGTATTGTTTTCTTCATAAATAAAGCTTGTAGCAACAGGCAAATATTCATCTTTAACAATATTATAATTATCCACCCAATATTTTTTGGGTATGAAACTATGAGCAGTAATATTGGTATTCAACCAAATACTCATAACTTCTTTAACATGTGAATCTTCAAATCTCTTGATCATATTTTTCTTTTTCCGTTTCAATAATTTATTCAATTCGTCATATATATTGAGCCTGAAAGCTTCAAATGCAACCCCTACTTGAGAGGGAAGTTGACCGAGAAAGTGGTCCCCGCTTTTTCACTGCTCTCCACCGAGATCCTCCCCCGGTGGTTCTCCACAATAGCCTTGGCTATGGCCAGGCCCAGTCCATAGCCCCCCTGTTCACGGGACCTGGAGCTGTCAGAGCGATAGAACCGCTCAAAAATGTGGTTCAGATGCTCTACCGGGATGGGGGCGCCGGTATTTGAGACCGTAAGAAGGACAGATTCCTGTAGGCGTTTTAGGGTCAGTGTGACTGTCCCACTTTTCCCGGCATACTTGCAGGCATTGTCCAGCAGGATTACCGCCAGTTGGTTAAGTTGCCCCTCATCCCCGGTCAGGGTGATGTCAGGGGCTATTTCGCTTTTGATGATGATTCCCTGTTCATAGGCAACCGACTCGAAGTGAAGGAAGCAGCTCCAGACTACATCGCTGAAATTCATGCTGGTTTGCAGCGCCGGCGCCTCGGCGGCATCGGATTTGGCCAGGAAGAGAAGGTCGTCCACCAGCTTTTTCATCCGGTTGGCTTCCGCCTGCGTGTACTCCACCCATTTGGACTGCCGGTCAATGGTGTCCTGCCGGTGAGCCAACAGAATTCCGGTATTTGCCAGGATCACTGTCAGGGGCGTTTTCAGCTCATGGGACGCGTCGGCCACAAATCGCCGCTGCTGTTCCCATGCCTTTTCCACCGGGTTCAGAGCCCAGCCGGACAGGAACAGGCTGATCAGGAAGAACGCAGCCAGTCCCCCCGCTCCAACCAGCAGCAACGTGATCATCAGGTTGGTCATGGCTTCCAGTTCCCGTGTCATATCGGCAAAAGTAATCCGGACGCCTTCCGGAGTGTGTTTCAGGAGAAATCGAAGCCGCTGATCATACAGAATTCCCTCCTGGCGCCCTGAAGCCAGGACCCGTTCTGATACTTCAGCGATCATCTCATCGGATACGGCCACATTTTCCCGGGCGGCAGAAATGATCTTACCCTGATCATCCAACAGCGCGCTGAAAACCGGCAGCATCGGCATCGCTTTCTTCGGGTGCCTGTTGCCGATTTCTACCGGGGGCGGGGGCATGCCGATATCGCTGTTGATGACACGCTGCATGACGTCGTAGCTTTCTGCCTTCGTCCGCTGATAGCTGAAAAAACAGATGGATGCAAAAACAATGATCAGCACCAGACTGATCAATGTCATGTTGATGAATATGAATTTCCTCCGCAGCTTCCGGATCATGGCGCCTCTGCCTCCAATCTGTAACCCACCTTGCGGACCGTACTGATATTGACCTTGGAGCCCAGAAAAAAGAACTTTTTACGAAGAAAAGAAATATAGGCCTCCACATTATTGTCCTCTGCGCCGGACTCCATGCCCCACACCTTGATGATAATGTCTTCCTTGGGAAACACCAGCTTCGGATTGGACATCAAGAGCTTCAGCACCTGGTACTCCTTAAAGCCCAGGCGCACCGACTTGGAACCGCGGCTCAGGGTGTAAGTGGACAGATTGAGTGTCAGATCGGCAAAGGACAGCTCTTCCAGCACCACATCCCCCTGCCTCCTGGAAAGGGCCCGGATACGCGCCAGAAGCTCCTCGCCCGAAAAGGGCTTGGTCATGTAATCGTCCGCCCCGCAGTCCAGTCCGGTGACCTTGTCCGTGATATCGTCCTTGGCCGTGAGAAGCAGCACAGGGGTGGTGTTTTTATTTGCCCGAAGCGTTCGGACTACCTCAAAACCGCTTTTTTTCGGCAACATGACATCCAGCACGATCACATCATACAGGCCGCTCATGGCATAGTCCAGCCCGGCCGCGCCGTCGTGCACGATGTCTACGGTATACTTCTGTTCAGCCATGATCTGGCCCAACGCTTCCGCCAGACGGATCTCATCTTCCACAACCAGAATACGCACGAGAGTCCTTCCTTTCCATGATGTGTTCATCCTAACGTATCATACCACAGCCGGGAACCGTTTGAAATCGAATACCGTGCCAAACAAACCGTAACTTATATCTTACTTTATCAAGAAAGTCTGAAATTAGTCTGAAGCCGGGATTTCAGAGTAATTTCAGTGCAGGGCTGTATGATCAGGGCATCAGAAAGCCCAAACGGAAGGAGATGTCCAATATGGCACAGTACCAGGATGTATTCAAGCGGATTGAAAAAAAATACCTATTGAGCGCACAGCAGCATCAGGCTCTGATGCCGCAGCTGCAGGGATATATGACACAGGACCGGCACGGCCTGCATACCATCTGCAATCTGTATTTTGACACCAAAAGCTATGAACTGATCCGCCACTCCATTGAAAAGCCTATTTACAAGGAAAAGCTTCGATTGCGCAGCTACGGTGTTCCCAAGCCCGGTGACACCGTGTTCCTGGAGCTTAAAAAGAAATTCGAGGGCGTCGTCTATAAGCGGCGGATACCTCTCGCACTGGAGGAAGCCCGGCGGTATCTGCTGCGCCATGAAAAGCCCCGTAGGTCCAGCCAGATCCTTTGCGAAATCGACTGGTTTCTGAAGCGATACCAGCCTGTTCCAAAGATATATATCGCCTATGACCGACTGGCCCTCTTCGGCAATGAGGATGCCAGCTTACGCATCACCTTCGACCAGAACATACTGTTTCGGGAGTCTCTCCTGGATCTGTCAAAGGGCAATTGGGGGAAACCCCTGCTGAAGCCGGGTAATGTCCTGATGGAGATCAAAATCCCCGGAGCCATGCCCCTGTGGCTGAGCCGGCTCCTGACCGAGCTGGAGATCTACCCGACCTCATTTTCCAAATACGGCAACATTTATAAGTATCACCTGCTCCACCAGGTGTGCCCCAAGGGAGGAATCTTCTGTGCTTGACAGTCTTTTGGCTCTTACATCGTCCGCTTCCATTTCCATGGGGAACCTGCTGCTCTGCACCCTGGCTTCCCTGGTGTTGGGACTCGGCGTTGCCGGTATCTATATGTACCGGAATAATTATACTAAGAATTTTGTGGTGACCCTGGCCCTGATGCCGGCCATGGTCCAGCTGGTCATCATGATTGTAAACGGCAACCTGGGAGTCGGCGTGGCCGTGATGGGCGCTTTCAGCCTGGTCCGTTTCCGCTCCATTCCCGGCAGTTCCAGGGAGATCGGCAGCATCTTTTTCGCGATGGCCGTCGGCCTCGCCACCGGCATGGGATACCTGGTAATCGCGGCCCTGTTCCTGCTCATCGTCGGCCTCATGACGATGCTTTTAAACACCGTCAGCTTTGGAGAGCAGAAAACAACCGCAAAGGAACTGAGAATTACTATCCCGGAAAACCTGGACTATGCGGGGCTCTTTGATGACCTCTTCAGCAAGTACACGCAAAAAGCAGAGCTGGTCCGGGTGAAGACCACCAATATGGGCAGCCTGTACGAGCTGCGCTACCATATTGCCCTGAAAGGTACCGAGATTGAAAAAAGCTTCCTGGACGAGCTCCGCTGCCGCAACGGAAACCTGAACATCGCTATCGGTCGGGTAACAACCAGAAGCGATGAATTATAAAAGGACGAGAGGAGAATTGCATCATGCCCTACACCCCCCCGAAATTCACAGCCCTGCTGGTGGCAGCCCTGGTGGCCCTGGCAGGATTAACCGGCTGCAGTTCCAGCACCGGCGCGGCAACCAATACCGCCAGCACAGCCGGTACTTCAACGGAAATCGCCGCCATCGCGGTGGAATACAGCAGCGAGGACCTGGACAGCGCCTGGGATCCTGCCACTGCCACCAACATCACCCTGCAAGGGAGTTCTATTGAAGTAGAAGGCTCCGGCGCTGCCTCTGAAGGAAGCAAGCTCACCATCACTGCTGCCGGTACATACGTGCTCAGCGGTGCCCTGACTGATGGACAGATCGTCGTGGATGCCAAAAAGGACGATTTGGTACGGCTGGTACTGAACGGCACATCCATTAGCTGCTCAGACAACGCAGCCATTTACGCCAAACAGGCGAAAAAGACCATCTTGACCCTGGCTGAAGGCTCCAGCAACACGGTGCAGGACGGAACCGCCTACACCCTGGCCGAGGGGGAAGACGAGCCGGACGCGGCCATTTTCAGCCAGGACGACCTGACTATCAACGGCTCGGGGTCCCTGACCGTCAACGGTCAATTCAAGCACGGGATCGCCACGAAGGATGACCTGGTTATTACCGGCGGCAGTATCAACGTTACCGCAGCCGGCGACGGACTGCGGGGCAGGGATTCCATTGCCGTCAACGGCGGCGCCTTTACCGTCGAGGCCGGCAGTGACGGGTTCCAGGCGAATAATGACGAAGATGCGGATAAAGGCTGGATATCTCTGGACGGCGGGGTTTTCAACATCACCGCGGGTAGTGACGGCATCCAGGCAGACACTCTGCTGCAGGTCACAGACGGGAAGGTCACCCTGACCACCGGTGGCGACAGCGTCAATGCAAGCTCCGGCGCCAACGGCAATGGCAATCCCCGTCCCGAGTGGGGTAAGCGCGAAACTGCCGCTGCTGATACTACCGCCGAAGAGGACACGGGTTCCGCCAAAGGCCTCAAGGCAGGCGCCGGCATCCTCATCAGCGGCGGCATAATTGCCATCGACTCCTCTGATGATGCGATCCACTCCAACGGTGAGATCGTGATCAAGGCGGGCGAACTTGTGATATCCTCCGGGGACGACGGGATCCATGCCGACTCCGCGTTGGCGGTCGACGGCGGCAATATCCGCATCTCCCAAAGCTATGAAGGTCTAGAGAGCGCGGCCATCACCATCAATGGCGGGACGGTTCGCTTGACTGCTAAAGACGACGGGCTGAACGCCGCCGGCGGCGCCGACGGCTCCTCCCTGGGCGGCAGGCCTGGAGAAAACAGCTTCCGTACCGGTGGATCTTATTTCATCCGCATCACCGGGGGTTATATATCTATCGACGCAGGCGGTGACGGCATCGACGCCAACGGATCTCTTTATTTCAACGGCGGTACCGTGCTGGTAAGCGGACCCACCAACAACGGCAATGGGCCCATGGACTACGACGGCGACTGTGAGGTCACAGGCGGTACTTTGGCCATAGCCGGCAGTTCCGGCATGGCGCAGGCCCCCGGAGAGCCCTCTTCACAGAATTCCATAACTGTCTATTATACCAAGACGCAGGAAGCCGGAACTCTCGCCGCCCTGACAGATGAAAGCGGAAAAACTATCCTGGCCTTTGCGCCCGCCAAAGCATATCAGTCTATCGTGATCAGCACTCCGGAGTTGGAGCAGGGAAAAACCTACACCCTGATCTCCGGCGGCACTTGCAGCGGCACACTCACCGACGGGCTGTATACCGGCGGCCACTGTTCCGGGAGCGCCGAATTGACCCGCATTACCATCTCCGGCACGGTCACCCGCATCGCTGATGACGGTTCTGCGGTCAGCGGCGGTATGGGAGGCATGGGCGGAATGAATGGTCCAGGGGGACCTGGACGGGCACAAGCTCCCACCCGGTAACCCGAAGCCTTTCGGCGACACAACAGCCCACCACTCCATGAATATATGCTTTCACAGCAAAAGCGCCGGATCCCGGCGCTTTTCCAATGTCATGCTAAAAACCTGGTTATCAAAATAAAAAAAGGCAATGAGTTAAGGGGGTTCCTTGACTTGCTACCATTGCTACTAAAACCGTGCAAAATAAGACTGTCCTATCAAACCAATCCCAAGAGCTGTTTAGCGTTTTCTCCGAGTATTTTTCGAATTGCCTCTTGTGAAATATTTAAGTTCCTGATTATTTCGATGTTCTTTTTTACATCTACACTGGGCCAGTCAGTACCAAAAATAAACTTATGGGCAAACCTTTCGATATCAGGAAAGAATCCTATAAGCTTTTTAGGTGGCAAACCTGAAACTTCGATATAAACATTCTTATGAAGGCGAGCCACGGTTAATGCTTCATTATACCACAGGCCCCGCCCACCGTGTGCCATAATGATTTTCAGGTTAGGAAAGTCTACAGCCACATCATCAAAAAAAATGGGATTCGCATACTTTATACGGACGCCTGAAAAAATTGAAGATCCCGTATGGAAAAGCACAGGTATGCCAAGTCTTTCGGCAACAGCATACAATGGGTAAATAAAATTGTCATTGGGATAAAAATAATTGTATGGGGGAAGAAGCTTGAGCCCTTTAAAGCCATGATTTAAACATAAATCCTCTAACATTTGACCCATATTCGGGTGCAGATAAGGATTTAATGTGCAAAAAGGTATTAATCTCGGACTCACCTTGCAAAAAGCTTCTACCATTTCGTTTGTGCAAATACCGGTTGACAAAGGCGATATTTCTGCTAATATAACGGAATAATCTACTCCATTTTGATCCATCAACTGCAGAAAAGCATGGGGGTCGCTATGTATTTTGCAAAAATTAACATATTCTTCTCTGGAAGGGAAGGCACTTGCAAAGAAATTAAAGGCATCTTCACCAAAAGACTCGTATTCTGAGAGGTGAACATGAAAGTCAATTATAGTATTTTTCAATTCTCAATTCACACCAATCATATTAATTGGTTTTTCCAATCATATTCTACATCTGAAAGCAAATAAATTTAAATATTTGTTTATAATTGTATTAATCATTTCTGATTATTACTCATTTTTTGGCGCTGATAAAAACACCATTGCAGCCACCAACATAAATCCTGCATTGCAAACAAAAAAGCCACTCTAAAGTGACTTTATCCGGCAGACAATTCTATTACATGCTATAACATATCTTTTACTTGTTTCTCATTTCACAGTATATCCCGTTTCCCTTCAGTCCTTTAACAAAGCACCTGTTATCAGACCTGCATTCCGATTTGCAGCGATCCCCGGATTTCCAGCGGTTAATTAAATTAGGTTCCCTGATTAATGGGCGGCACAGGGAAATATAATCTGCTGCCACATCTTCAACCAAACGCTCCGCTGTTTGAAAAGACCTGATACCGCCGACCAGGATCAGGGGAATACTAATAGCATTTTTGAAATAACGGGCCTCATCCCTGTAATAGACTTCTTCCTCAGGTTTAATCCCGGGCCGGATCGGAGACAGTTGGCCTCCTGTGAGCAGGCCGCCACTCAATTCAATTGCGTCAAGACCTGCATCAGAAAGCGCGCGTCCGACCTTAAGGGAGTTGTCCAGACTCAGCCCGTTCTCTACGAAATCCCGACAGTTTAGTTTGATTAATACCGGATAGTCTTTCCCTACCGCCTCCCTGACAGCCTGGAACACCTCAATATGAATCCGGGAGCGATTATGGATTTCTCCTCCGTATGTATCCTGACGCCGGTTAAATACCGGGGAGAGGAACTGGCTGAGCAGATATCCGTGCGCGGCGTGAATTTGGACCCCGTCAAAACTAGCGGCTTTAGCCCTCCGTGCTGCATCAGCAAAAGCAGTAACTATCTCCTGTATATCCTGCCCTGTTATTTCGTGGTACAGCGTTTTGCCTGCTTCCTCCTCTGCCGAAACGACCAGCGGCGCCTGACCGGTCAATTTTTCAGGCGCAAATCTTCCGGCATGGGAAAGCTGCGCTACGACCTTTCCGCCACAGCGATGGATGGCTGCTGTCATTTCCTTAAGCCCGGGGATAAGTTCATCTTTATAAATACCAAGCTGCCGGGGACCTGCCTTGCCCTCCGGGCAGACATAGGCGTGACCGGTGATAATTAATCCAATGCCACCTTTGGCGAGATCAACCATTGTGGCCATCAGCTGCGGGGTAACGGCTCCGTCGTTGTCAGCCATCCCTTCCCACGTCGCTGAGCGAACGAAACGATTCTCCAATACCATGCCGTTTATTTCTGAACGGTCAAATACTTTACTCATTTTTCCCCTCCTTACCCCCATAAATCATTGCTTTTGACAATATGTACTTCGTTTATTTGACTGCCATCATACTTTCATAGACTTTCTCCTTCGGATTCTTATCTTCACAAGGCACTGAGGTCTGACATTTGCCGCATCCATATCTGGGTTTATACCGCTCACGCACTTCATCAAGAAAATGCGAACAGATTCCATTATCCTTACCTTTTTCACTTATGGCCTGAGGCGGACAGCGGTCAATACAAACGCCGCATTTGGTACAATATTCATCAAACTCTTTGTACAAACGCTGTGTTGGTTCCAATTCAAAGTCTACGATCACACTGCCAAAGCGTCCGGCAGATCCCAAGCTCGTAATCATCGAACGGTTCAGACTGAACGTACCGAGGCCGGCAATGAAGGCGACGTGCCGTTCTGACCAGTTACTCCGCCGATTGACCACCGTCAAGCGTTTATCAATCGACGGAGCTATTGCGCGGCCGCCCGCTTTTTTAATCAAATCCACAACAAAACTGCATAGAGCATTGTTAAACATTTCACCTTCGTATCGCCCGTAAAGCCACTCGGTAGAAGGGAAACCCTCGGAGCAATTCGACCGGCGAATACGTTGCGTGTACGGCAGAAAGTAAGAGACAACCGATTTGGCTCCAACCAGCCATTCTTGTGGAGACAAGTGCTGGGGCCCAACCACATCCGTATCCTTGAGCTTTTTCCAAAGCGCATCCTCAACGCCGGCCACGCCAACCAAAGGCTGATCATATATGCGCATCGTTTCAAGCTCATTGACGATATTCTGGGGACTGTTCAAGACATAATCGTCAAGCTTCTCTTTTATGGTTTGTAAAAGCAACGTTGTCACTCCGGTTCTTCTTATTGGTATACTATATCTGAACGCAGCCCAACGGGGCAAGAACTCAAACTCGTCAGCGTACGAGCCGCTTACAAAGCAGCTCTATTCTATATGCATATGCATATACATATATTTAGTTAAAAAAGTTATTGCAATAATTGTGCAACATCTTTTAGCATTTTTAAGAAATCACGGTATCGTTCGGAACCCAATCCCTGCTCAATTCGCGATTGGGCTTGTTCCCACAATGGCTCAGCCTCTACAAGCTTTCTTGCGCCGCTCTCTGTTATTGAGATGGACTTTTTCCTCGCGTCATTATCTTCTTTTGTAACATTAACGTATCCCAGCTTCCTCAATATTTCGATATTTCGCGTCACCGTGGTTTGGTCCATGAGCAATATAGATCCAAGCTCGCCGACCGAAATATTGCCATGCAATGAAATATTGAGGAGCAACGAAATTTGGGTGCTGCGTAAACCACATGGCTGAAGAAGTTGATCATAAAACTGGGTGATCGCCCTCGTCGTCCTTCTTAAATTGCCGCAAGCGCAGCGCCGCATACCAGATAGATTCGAACGAGACATTGTTAACACTCCAAAAAAATATATGTATATGCACATATTATTTTATTGAGGCATGTTTGTCAAGGTTAAGCGCCGCCTATGCTTAATTTCTTGTTTTTCGCAAAATCAAACCGCCCCAGAGCGAAGCATCTCAGCAAATTCTTTTGGCAAACCGGATATCTCCACAGCCATCGCCATGCTTTCCACATCGTAAGCCACTTTTTGGATGCACACTTCCACATTATTTCCAAATTCAATGATAACGTAAGAAGCATGGGGATCGCCGTGTTTCGGCTTCCCTACGCTTCCCGCGTTGATCACGTGTTTACCGGGGTTGAGAACCTTGTGATACGGGACGTGGGTGTGCCCGCAGATAAGCACGTCACGGTGAAATATATTCAACAGTTCCATCAGGTAATCAGGTTTGGTTCCTTCGTCAAGGTACTCATTTAACTGCAGCGGGCTGCCGTGTACTATCATTACTTCAAACTCCCCCGCCCGGAAACAAATCTCAGCCGGTAGATTGCGGAGATATTCCTCGTTTTCTTCCGTCACATTTTCCCTGGTCCAGACGATGGATTCTTCACCAAGAGCCCGGGCCTGCTCATCCTTATAATCACAGCCGCAGATAAAGCGCCGGTTTCCTATAGCATCGTCATAGTTTCCCATCACCACCGGTATTTTGTTTTCTTTAAGCAAGTCGATCACTTCGTTCGGGAAAGGCGCATAGCCGACCAGGTCCCCGGCGCAGTAGATCATTTCCACCTCTTTTCTGCTTATATGTTTCAAAACTGCCTGCAACGCTGCTATATTCCCATGGATGTCAGAGATCACGGCAATTCGCAATACGAGCACCCCCTATGAGTCACATTTTAATTAATCGGTGTTAAATCATTATTAAAGATTTGTTTTATCTTTATTAATAAGGTGGTGTTTATATTGCCTCAAGAAATTGATTATCATCAGGCGGTTTAACTTCATAGTCCATTTCCCCAGGTTCTAAAACTTTGATATTTAAATCCTGATTTTTAGTGTCTTCCAAAATAATATTTCTGGCTTTGGAATCAATCAGGAAAATTACCATTGCCCCCTGGTAATATTGATGCATGCTGATATCTATGGCGACCAAATCAGGCCGGCACTCATTATATAGCGAAACAGCTTCATAACCTTTGCGGATTTCCCCAACGATCTCGTAGCCGTGTTTGGATAAGGCATACCTGATCAATCTTCGTTTTAATGATTTATCGTTAATTATCAAACTCTTTGACCCAAAACCAGACACCCCTTCTATTATTAAATTACAAAGCATTATTTGAGCTCTTGTAATTATCTTAGATTAATAAGTTGAAAATATCCTGAAAACCTCCTGAATATCCACGTAATATTCCTTAACCCGGCAGATGTTTCAGATTTTTCTTTATTTTTTGATTAAAGGACTTTACCCGGGTTTACAGAAAATTATTTACATATCACATCATATATTGACAAAACTCTTTTTTCTGTCCGGGGGTTAAAAATGGAGATTTCTAAAGTGGAATACAACGGGGCGGCCGGGCTGCAAAAGAAAGTGCTTGAGCGGAGGCTTTGCACCGTTTGCGGCGCGTGCGTAGGCTACTGCCCGTACATCAAGACTTTCGGGGAACAGGTGGCAGTCATCCATGACTGCAATATCTGCGACGGGGTTTGTTACCGGTTGTGCCCGCGCAGTTTTACAGATTATGAGGGTTTAAGGCAAAGCGTTTTTGGCGCTGAGGACTTTGACCCGGTTTTGGGTACCCACACCTCCCTTTACTTTGCCAGGGCTGAAAGCGAAAAAATCCGGGCTCAAGGCCAGTATGGCGGTGTTGTAACAGCCCTTTCCCTTTTCGCTATGCAGCAGGGACTTATCGACAGCGCCCTGATGGCAGGCGGTGGCCCCTCCGGCGCGCGGCCTTTTCTTTGTTCAACCTCGCAGGATATTTTTGAGATGGCAGGATCAAAATATACCGCCGTACCTACCTTAAGCCTTTTTCAGGAAGCTGTCAAAAACGGTTTCCAGCGCGTCGGGATAGTCGGGCGGCCCTGTCAGGTCACCGCCAGCCGCAAAATGCAGCAGGTAAAGGAAATAAGCGGGCAGAATATCGCCCTGGTTATCGGGCTGTTTTGCTTCTGGTCCCTGTCTGCAGAGCTTTATTCTTTTCTGCAAGAAAAAGGACTGTCTAACTGCAGCCGCATGGACATACCCAGGGACGGTGTTAATTTCCTGCAGGAGGACGGCAGCCAAATTACCCTGCCGCTGGAAGAAATCCGTCCCTTGATCAAGGACACCTGCCTGGCCTGCTACGACCCTCTATCTGAACTGGCTGACGTATCGGTAGGTTCCACTGAGCAATACCCCGGTTGGAACACTTTGGTAGTTCGTTCCAATAGGGGACGGCAGCTGGTGGCAGATGCAAACAAAGCCGGCATCATCGAGCTGCAGCCTTACCCGCATGATCGCCTGCCGGTACTCCGCCGGGCGGTTTTTCAAAAGAAGAAAAGGGTGCTGGAGCGCCCCGACTCAACCTATATTGGTATTCCAGACTGGGAAAAAGAGAGCTTTATCAAGGGAGGCGGGGAAGAATGAGCTGGAAAGACGTTGTTTACGGAAATCCGGGTGATAAGGTCCTCATCAACGGCAACGACGCCATCGCCCGGGGGTGCCTGGAAGCGGGGGTTCGCTATGCTTCTTCTTACCCCGGCTCTCCTTCCTCAGAGATCACGGAAACACTGGGCAAGGCGATAGCCGCCTTTGACCTTTACGCGGAGTGGTCGACCAACGAAATCGTAGCCCTGGAAGGGGCGGCGGCAGCTTCTTTTACGGGCTTAAGGGCAGTCTGCACCATGAAGTCGGACGGCCTGAACGTGGCCCTGGATTTTCTCACCAGCATGAACCTCGCCGGCTGCAAGGGCGGCCTGGTCCTGGTGGTGGCCGACGATCCCGCGGCGCACTCCAGCCTTAAAGAACACGATTCCCGCAACCTCGCCAGGGCCGCCCAGATACCGGTGCTTGAACCCTCCACCCCGGATGAGGCCAGGGTTATGGCCGCTTGGGCTTTTGCTCTTTCCGAAGAGACTGGCGGGCCGGTTATCTTGCGCTCGGTTACCAGGGTGTCCCATTCCCGCGGCATCGTGGAACTCAAAGAAATCGAAGGAACTCAAAAAACGGCAGAAATTCCACCGGGGCAGCGATTTCAGACCTTCTCCATATTTCATATGAAGGCCAGGGACAGGCTGCAGTTCGCCGCCGATATATACGAAACAAGCCCCTTCAACTTTTTTGAAGGGCCGCAAGAAGCGAAGACTGTGCTATTTTGCTGCGGCTCCAGTTATCTTTACGCGCGGGAAACGCTCAAACTGCTGAACTTAACCGGGGAAGTGAAATTGGTCAGGGTGGGTACCACCTACCCCTTGCCTGAAAACTTCATCCTGTCCCATTTACGGGGCGCCGGGCAGGTCATCTTTGCTGAAGAAGTACGCCCGGTACTGGAAGAAAGCGTCCTGCTTTTATATGCAAGAAAAGCGGCTGACCTGGGGAACATCACCTTTCACGGCAAGCTGTCCGGTGAGGTGGCCGGTGTGCGCGGCCCTGCCTGCGGCGAGATGAATACGGACATTCTCCTTGAAGCGCTGGCCAAAATAACAGGGGTCGAGTACCCCAAACCAGGCTACCCGGCTAAACTGCTGGACCAACTGGTAGAAAAGATCCCGCCCAGAGACTTCGCCATGTGTCCCGGCTGCCCGCACCGGGCGTCCTTCTGGGCAATCAAGACCGCGGTGGCTGTGGACGGACGGGACGGCATTATCAATGGAGATATCGGCTGCTACAGTCTGGGCGCTTTCACCACCGGGTTTGAGCTGTTCGACACCCTCCACTGCATGGGCGCAGGACCCGGTATCGCCTGCGGTTTGGGCAAGCTGAAGAAGTTCGGTTTCAACAGGCCCGCGATCGCGGTGGTAGGTGACTCCACCTTCTACCACGCCGTCATCCCCGGCCTGATCAACGCCCGCTACAACGGCTCCGAATTCCTTTGCATCGTTCTGGACAACGGAGCGACCGCCATGACCGGACACCAGCCCCACCCGGGCACGGGCTTCAACGCCGCCGGCGATGCCGCGGAAGCCCTGTCCATTGAGGAAGTGGTACGGGGTCTCGGCATCGCGGTGGATGTAAGCGATCCTTTTAATATAGAAGAAACGGCAGGGAAGATTTTTGCCATGAACCGCCTGCCCGGTGTAAAGGTGCTGATTTTACGGCAGCTTTGTGCCCTGGTGGCGTACCGCAGGGAACGGAAAAAACGGCGTGTTACCGTGGACCCGGAGCGGTGCCGGGGCGAGTCCTGCGGCTGCGGCCGCTTCTGCACTAGCGTCTGGGGCTGCCCGGGGAACATCTGGGACACCGCGGCCGGCAAGGCCAAAATAGATGAAGCGGTGTGCGCGGGGTGCGGCGTGTGCGCTAAACTCTGCCCTGCCGGAGCAATTGCCGTCGAGGAGGTGGATTAGGTGAAAGACCCGTTAAATATTGTGATCACAGGCGTGGGCGGTCAGGGGAACATCCTGGTTTCGGAAATTCTGGCCAAGGCCGCTGCGGCTGAAGGCTTCAAAGTTACAGTGGGTGAATCTTACGGGCTGTCCCAGCGCGGCGGAGCGGTATCCAGCCACATCCGTCTCTCGCAGGAATTCCAATACGGCGCGGTAATACCGGCCGGCCACGCTGATATCATCGTGGGTTTTGAACCGGTGGAAGCGGCCCGGTCCGCGGCCGCGCTGGGCCACCCGGGTACAAAGATCATTTTAAACCCGCGCCCGGTTTACCCGGTGGGTGTCCTGACCGGCGGGCATGCTTATCCTGACCCTGATGAGTTGATTAAGACCTTAAAAGATATGTCCGCGCAGGTTTTACTCATTGAGAGCAGTGAGCTGGCAGCTTTAGCCGGAGATCCCGTGGTCCAGAATATTGTGATGGTCGGCGCCCTGGCCGGTTCCGGCTACCTGCCGCTGTCACCGGCGACCTTTACCTCCGTCATTAACACCGTAGTGCCTGAAAGAGCTTTGGAAATGAATGAGCGGGCCTTTCAACTGGGGTTTGACGCGGCCTGCGCTATAAAAGTTTCACAGGAAAAATAACGAGGATTGGGGGATTATAAATGTCATATTCTTTTGCTCCGCTCAATGATGAATATAGGAAGCCTGTTATCGATATTTTTAATTACTACATTGAAAACAGTTTTGCAGCTTTTCCCGAACAAAAACTAAGTTATAATTACTTTGACATGCTCCTCAATGCTACTGCCGGTTATCCAGCAATTGTTGCTGAAACTGAGGATGGGGAGGTTATTGGTTTTGCCTTGCTGCGTCCCTATCATCCAATGCCGGTCTTTAAAAGGGTTGCTGAAGTAACTTATTTTATTAAACCCGAACATACCGGGAAAGGGATCGGCCGTTCAATGCTGGAATACTTATCTGTAGAGGCCCAAAAGATTGGTATTGATTCGATCCTGGCATGCATATCCTCACTGAATGAAAATAGTTTAAACTTTCATCACCGGAATGGTTTCCAGCATTCCGGCACACTGTATAACATAGGTAGAAAATTCAACCGGGACTTCAGCGTTCATTTAATGCAAAAAACCATTTGACCGGTATCATATGAACCATGATTATTAATCACAAGGGATTCGTTGCATTCCCTTGGGGTCTTGTGCGAATGTATTCGCACCGACATTTTTCGTATTAACAAAGATAGATCAAAGGGCAGGCTTCAAGCCTGCCTTTTTACTTATGTTTTCATCCTTCAATTAAGCTTTGTCACGACGTGCAATAATTGTCGAATTGAGTATCTAAATGTTTTTATTCAGGCAGCAGGATTATCATATTAATTATTAGAAGCAATAACACTTATTGTCACTGTATTAAAAATTTGTCTAAACGAGGGTGTTATATGCTGCCACATCAACACTGCCAAATTCTAATGATAGGCGGCGGTACAGCCGGCCTCATAGTAGCCTCAAAATTAATCAAAAAGCTGCCTGCGGCCAGTATTGTCCTGCTCGACTCCGCCGACAAACACTATTACCAACCAGCATGGCTGTTTGCCAGTTCCGGAATTATGGCAAAAGAAAAGTCGGCCAGGAGCGAAAAATCACTGATCCCCAACGGGGTTCTTTTCCTGCAGGAAGCGGCAGAATTGTGTAATCCCGATGAAAATTATGTAATTACCAGCCAGGGCAAGAGAATCTTTTATGATTACCTGGCGCTTGCCCCGGGTATAACAGTCGATTGGGCCGGGGTTAAGGGGTTGGAGGGTTCTATCGGCAAAGATGGCGTTGTAAGCATATATTCCTATGAACAGCTGGATCAAACCTGGCAATCAATAAAAAATTTTCCGGGCGGCGCCGCTGTTTTTACTCTGCCCGCCACCCCGCTAAAATGCCCCTCGGCTCCGCAAAAAATAATGTACCTGGCGGAGGAATATTTTCACAAAACCGGTGTACGCAAGGATACCAACGTCATTTTTTTTACTGCCAAGGATAAGCTCTGTGAAATAAAAAAGTATGAAAGTACTCTCAAAAAAGTCATAGAAAGAAAAAATATCAAGATTTTCTTTAAGCATGACTTGGAGGAAGTTCGTCCTGACAAAAAAGAGGCAGTTTTCAAATCCCTGGTTACGGGAAGTAAAGAAACAATCAAATATGACTTGTTACATGTAACACCCTGCTTTCAGGCCCCGGTATTCTTGAAAAAAAGCCGGCTGACACAAAAAAACGGGTTGGTTGACGTTAACCCGTACACGCTGCAACATCAACGCTACAAAAACATTTTTGCCCTGGGTGACGCTGCGGATTTGCCCACCCCAAAGACGGGGGCGGCGGCCCGGCGACAAGCCAAGGTGGTTGCCGAAAACTTAATCCGCTTACTCTCTTCCGGGCAACCCGGCGCAAGCTACAACGGCTATACTTCCTGCCCCATTACAACCGGCTATGGCAAAGTTGTGCTCCTGGAGTATGACTATGATAAAAAGCCGCTGGAGACCTTTCCTTTTAACCAGGCAAAAGAGAGATACAGCATGTTTTTACTTGACCGGTATGTATTGCCTTATATGTACTGGAATTTCATGCTTCCCGGAAGAATATGACATTACTTATGATTATGATTGCCCGTTATTTAACTCGCAAGCGGACTGCTACAGCACGTCGTTTCTACTGATCCTGACCATTTGACCGCCGTTATTAAATATCTCCATCCTACCGCCTTCCTGCACGGTGCGCCAAAACCCGGAAGGCTCAACTACAACCAACCCGGCTAGCGTTTCAACACCGTACTTGAAGAAGATCGGCGACAATGGCGTACTGGGACCCACCAACACGGTCACGGCCCCGCGGCTTAACTCCAGCAGGCGGGGCAGGGTCTTGTTGATAAGAGATGTGGCGGTAATAAAGACAAAGTCCTGTTCACCCAACAGATATTCACAGGCTGGATCCGGAAAGTCACCGGGGTTTGGGTTGCGTTCCAAAATAGAAAACTGAGACACCTTGGCCAGCTCTTCCAAGCCGGGGAAGTGTCCGACCACGGCCACTTTTTTGCCCCGCACCTGCTCTATGTAGTGGGAAAAAGCGTTAGCATGTTCTTGAAAGGTCAAAGGATGACCAAGCAGCTTGGCGAGTTGCTCGGGCGTATTGAACGCCGCATTGATTGCCGCTAAGCCAACCATCGCCCTCAAGTTGTTCCAGGATTTTATATTTGACGCCAGCTCACGGAGGGAAACACCGGTAATTTTACCAAGGTTCAGGCGACCGGGCTCCTTGCGCATGGTCAGCGACACTCCCACCCCTCCGGAGCGGACCAAGGTCCAATACAGGCCGATCATACATTCAGTTGCCACCAGATCTTCCGGCACTGCCGCAATTAACTCGTCATAGATTTCCCACATTGCAAATTCTCCAATCTGACACTTTATATCCGCTTATAATAGGCCTCCCCGGCACAAGCGCGACACAGCACCCTGCCCTTAACCTTTTTTTCTCTTCCGTCCATAATACGCTCACGACAGTTCTCGCACTCGATCTTCAGGAGGGGCTTACCGGGCAAATCTTCCTTCGGTATATCCATAGATACATCCTGCACAGTAAAAACATCCGAATCCGGTATGTCCCTCCAAAACAACAAAGGATCTTCTCCGGGCGGCGGAAAATTACTGCCGGTAACAACCACCCTTACGCCCTGTTTTGTGGCCAAATCATAAAAAGTGGCCGCCATCTTGCCGTAGTCAACCCATTTCATGCGCCTCCTTCCCAGAGTACAGCCTGTTACCGCGTAAACAGCATCACTGACACAGCGGTCAACCTCGACATAAACAATTAAGTCCCTATATTCCAACGGGTTGTCAATTTTCAGCCTGTCAAGGGCCAGGTGGGCCATCCTTACGCCCAGTACGATTCCTGAACAGACATGTCCATGGTAATCAACTGCCACTTGTATATCCTCTGCCAAAGTGCGCATGCTACTCAATCCTTCCTTTCTTTTACTTCCAGGATATCCGCATCGGAAAGCGCCAAGAAATCTCCCTTCTCCAGCAGCTGCCGCGCTGTAATAATCAGAACTTTTCCCCCGCGGCGCCAGGTCGTGCGTCCTAGTGATGCGTCCGGGCGGTATGTAAAGCGGGGCGGGTTAGCCAGTCTGGCTCTGGACAGCCCCTGGATGGTGTCGGCCAGGCAAGGCGATCCTTCCACCGTAACATAGAGGTCAGGAGAATTCAGTTGCCCCAGCCGCTCTGTTGCAATCAGGGACATGCGCACTGCCAGCAGGAGATCAATACATTCCTCCTGGTGGTGCGCCAGGGCCTGTTTCAATAATATGCTCCTGTGCATCTCCCTATTTAACGGATAAATATGGGGCGTGCGCGGTGAAAAGATAATGTCATCTTCGAAGTACGGCTTGATATCCAGCACCGGTGTCCCGTCCACCGCGTCTAATCCAGTGACATATAGTCGCCTTCCCTCCACCCGGTCCAGTGTTACCAGGCTCAGGCCAATAGGGTTGGGGCGCGCCGGCGAGCGGAGCCCGAAAACACCGTACTCCGGCAGGTGATGATTTAACCTGCAGGGGGCGGCGGTCAGAGCGCGGCGATCCATTAGGTGAAACCAGCTCAAGATCCAAAAGTGCGAGTGTTCTCTAATCCTCAGGAGCGCTTCCTCATATTCCGGGTAGATCTCTATTGCAGCTTTTTCATGCGTATCAGAAGGCCGCTTGGGATCAGAATAACGGGATATCACAATGCCGATGGGCTTAAGGACAATGTTTGCCGGCAAGTCTCGCCCCCCTTTTTTAACATCTCCGGTTGTGTGTCCCACTTAAAGCTGCAGCTGGGCTTGCCAAAGGAGAGGTTGGTATCAGACAATGAAAACTCCATTCCGTAAAACTTATCATAGAACACCTTCGCTTCAGCAAGCACATCAAAATGAAATATGCCGGGATGGATGATGTTGGCTATAAACATCAGGCCCAGCACCCACCGGGGGCTGCCGAAGTCCCAGCAGGGCGCCGGTAAATTATATATCCTTTTATTCTTTACTGCCTCCACATCTAAGCAGGCTTTGAGGCATTCTTCGTAAAAATCATCAACCGGTGAAGACATAAAAGACGAGATGAAAATAATTTCAGGATTGAGCGCTTCCAGCTGCTCAAGGGTAATCGACATGCCCGGTCGCCCTTCGCAGTCTATTTCCCTGTTGACACTGGTACCGCCTGCCGTTTCTACCAGCTGGTTTTCCAGGCGGCCTCCCTTGATGCAAAAATTGGGTTTTCCCATGGCGTAATACACCCGTGGTTTCCTGTCTACTGTACGCAGGCCGCTCTCAATGAGCAACAATTTTTCTTCCAAATACTTAGCCAGCGCTTCAGCTTTATCCTCTAACCCAATAAGGCCGCCAAAATGCCGGATGGTTTTGATATATGCCCGGGGAGTCCGGATGTCATCGTGAAATTTACCCAGGTTGTTGTTGCAAAGCACATCCTCCCAAATTCGCACAACCTTTTGTTGCTCCCTTACCCCCATAGCAATTAGTATAGCTTCCATCATTTCCAAAGCCCTGGTAAAAGGGTATCCCCCCTGAAAATCTCCTTCCTGGTAAACTTTTTTTGCCACAAATCCCTTAATATTTAACTCACGCCCGCATCGCGGGCAGCAATTTTTTTCACCCAACCCAAGTCCTGCAGGCTTAAGTTTTGCCCCCATCGGCCCGTAGAAATCCCGTTTTAATATCAACTCACCGCAGCCGGGACATAATGTGTTAAGATATTCGGCCCCGGGGGAATTAAATAAATACACATAATTTAGTTTTTCTCTGAGCATGTCCCGCAGGCCTTCGGCCTTGCGTATTGATTCCTCTAAAGCCAGTTCGGCTCCCTCCACAGGTATAAACCTCATCACCTGCAATGGTATATCTGCTGAAATATTTGCCAGGTAATCAGCCAGAATAAGGATCTCTTGATTATGCCCCTTGCTGCAAATACAGGATACTTCCACATGCACACCGCTCTGGTAAAACCTTTCGATGTTCCTCAAAACCGGCGCCGGCGTGTCCCCTCCACATCTGCTATAAGCCTCTCCGGACATCCCCTTCACACCTATATTGACAAAATCAAGGAGCTTAATGATTTTGTCCAAGGATGCTTCGGTAAAATAACCGTTGGAGGAACAGCCAACCAGAAGGCCGCGCGCTTTGGCAGCTTCAGCAACATTGATAAAGGTTAGAAAGGACGCCAAGGGGTCGTTCATTAAAAAGGTAATTCCGATACAATCGTTTCTGACGGCCTCGTCCACGACCTGCTCCGGGGACAGATGATGAAACGCCCGGCTGGCCGGATCCATTTCCTTGACAATGGCTGCTGAAATACAGCCATCGCAATTAAAATTACAGCCAGCCGTACTAATCTGGAGGAATTTTCCTCCCGGATAAAAGTGCAATAAAGGCATTGTTTCTATGGAAATAGGACAGATAATCAGGTACCTGTCCGGATACAGCTCTACGATTTCCCGCCCTATTCTGCTGTATAGCCCGCATGCGCCCGTACCCGCTTCCGGCAGCAGGCAGCCCCTTTCACAAATATTACAACGCATTAGCCTCTCTCCTTATGGTTACCCATAAACCTGTTTCATTTCTGGCCGCATCATAGGAGGGTATGCCCGACTGCTGCAATGCGCTTCTATAACGCGCCAGGTTATCATCACTATTATGATTTTTCGTCCTGCCCCGCCATTCCAGGTCTCTTCTCCGCATCTCGGCAGCCACCTGCTCTTTGAGTTCATTTGAGCCAAAGCCGCCGCCAATAAAAGCTATACCACCCGGCTTGAGCACCCGGTATATTTCCTGGAAAGCCTTGCAGTGGTCTTTCCAAAAAAACACCGACCCCCGGCTCATGGCCAGGTCAATCGACCCATCTTCCAGGGGGATCTCCTGGACATCCCCCCAAAGGGTCTGCACCTTGTCTTGCACACCCCGGCTGACAATGTTTTGGGAGGCTATTTGCAGCATTTCCTGCGACTGGTCAAACAAATAAACCTTAAAATCCGTAATCCCGGCCATTGCGATGCCCAGATAGCCACCGCCACAGCCAATATCCAGGCATGTCCCCCTGGCCTTGCCTGATTTTTCTTTAATTTGAGATGCAAGGACCGGATAAACCGGAGCAAACACCTCCCGGGCGATTTTATCGAACTCCGGCACGTTCATTTCCATTAATCTACACCCCCAAATACTGCTCTCTTTTCATGCAAGGTTCATGCTTGCGCCGAGCGTCGGACAATAATCGAAGTTTGAAGATGGATTACTAGTTAATTTACTGTTAGCCCTGAATTCTTCAGCAATTCCCTGGCGTCAGCATCCGATAGATCAACATGATAGAACAACGAATAAAAATTCTTTACTTCGCTGACCATATCCACCTTATAAATATCCGGGTATAGGGTTGCCGCCAGCCATTTCAAGCCCAGGAACCGGTTGACCGAAGGCGGACGATCAAACCAGTTGAACGGGTAATTCGGTATCTCATATACTTTATTGTTTTTAACGGCATTGATATTTGCCCAATCCTGGCTTGTCCGGATAAGATCATAAGCGCCTCCGGCATCCGCGCCCCAGGCCAAAATGACATCAGGATTCCATTTTAAGACTTGTTCCATGGATACACTGCTCATGCCGCTGCCGCCTTTGGCCTCAACTTGAGCAACGTTATTTCCATTGACCAGATCAAGAACAAGGGCATGGCTTCCGCCCTTAGGCTCTGTGGCAAGTCCTTTGGGCCCTTCGGCATAATATACTTTTGCTCTCTTTTCTTCAGGTATTGCTTGAGTTGCTTCCGTAACCTCATTCATAGTCTTATTGCAATAAGACGCAAGTTCTTTAGCCTTGTCTCCAACTCCGAGGAGCTGTCCAATAAAAGTATAAGCCTTTTCCGTACTCTTGATATCCCCGTCCACAACAATCACCGGAATGTTAAGCTGTTCCTGGAGTTTGTCCGCGTCACTTTTTGTGGTATCGGTAAGGGCATCGGGTCCAACTGCGAATATGACATCCGGTTTGGCCTTAAGCAGTTCTTCGGTGTTAATCTTACCGTTCATTTGCAATCCACCCAGGAAGGGAAGAGAGTGATATTTGTCAGGTATGTATTTCTTTTCTTTATCCGTTAACTGCATAGACCATCCAACCATCTTATCCGGAGCAAGGGAATAGATCATGATCATACCCAGAGGGCTTGTATAATAGCACTTATTGATTTGGGTAGGAATGGTTACCGACCTTCCGGCATGATCGGTAATGGTTTGTGTCGTCGATTGCTGGGATACGCTCTTGTCGCCACAACCCGTAAAAAGGCTACAGATCATGACTGAAAGGATGAACAGAAAAGCAATTGCAAAATTCCTGGTCTTTATCATTTCGCACATCACCCCTTTAGAATTTTCTAACAAAGTTAAGCTAAGCTGTTGCCCTGAATGCATGGCAAGCAAGCACTTTGGCTACGCGCTCATACAAATCTCTGAAGGCTTAGGGACAGGAACGCAAACACAGATTGTTCTCTCATCCGGCAGCTTGAACTTACCAATTCTCACCTCCGTATCATACATATCTCTCATCGAGTCTTCAGAAATCACATCTTGGGGGAGACCAATCTTTAATAATCTGCCTTTTTTTAGAGTTACCACTTTATCGGCACAGAAAAGCGCATGCCCCGGATCATGAGTGACCATCAGGATGCTTATTCCTTTCCGGGAAAGCAGTCGCACATGTTCAAGCACGACATTCTGCTTACCAAAATCCAGGCTTATTGTGGGTTCATCCATAATCAGTATTTTTGGTTGCTGCGCCAAAGCCCGCGCAATCAGGACCAGCTGTCTTTCCCCACCGCTGAGCTTGGTATAAATTTTATCTTTTAAGTGAGTAATGTTTAGTTTGGCTAAAGACTCATAGGCAATTTCTTCGTCTTTTTTATTTGGCAGGGCGAGGCTGGATAAATGAGCCGTCCTTCCCATAAGGACAACGTCGAAAACCTTATAGGGGAAAGGCGGGGTATGCGCTTGCGGAATATAGCCCATCACTTGAGCCAGTTTCTTAGGAGATAATTTTTGCACGTCTTCACCATCGATCCGGACGGAACCGGCAGAAGGGGTCAACAGTCCGAGGATATTTTTAAGCAGGGTCGTCTTGCCACAGCCGTTTGGACCCAACACACACACCAGTTCACCTGCTTCAACCATGAAAGAGATCTCATGAAGTATTCTGCTTTGGTCATAGCAATAAGAAACACTCTCAACTTCCAGCACTACTTCCATCCCCTTACATTTTTTTTAAAAATAAAGATAAAGAAGGGCACACCGATTAAGGAGGTGAGAATACCCAGGGGGACCTCGACTGAACCAAGGCAGCGGGCCACATCATCAATCAGCAATAAATAAGTTGCGCCGACGATAAACGTCACCGGCATGAGAACTCTATAGTTGGGACCGACGATGGCACGGGCCAGGTGGGGAATAACCAGGCCGATCCATCCGACCATGCCACAGATGGAGACTGATGCGGCTGTCACCAAAGTCGAACTGATAATGACAATTAACCTGAGTTTTTTGGTATTAATCCCAAGCGCCCGGGCCTCTTCTTCGCCGAACGCAAGCACATTTAATCTCCACCGGACAAGAAAAAGGGAGGTGAAGCCTATCAACATAGGGATTAAAACCATTATGAGATCCCTTTTATTCACAGAAGATAGACTCCCCATCAGCCAGAAGGTAATGGCCGGGAGTTTATCGTTGGCATCGGCAAAATACTTCAATACCCCTGTACCTGAGGAAAAAAGAGTACTAATGAGGATTCCGCCAAGTACCAGACCCAGTATGGGGTCATAATCCAGTTTGACATTGATCAAATAGGCCAAAAACACAGCGGCAAGTCCGAAAAGAAAGGCCGAAACCTGAATGATCAACCCGGATTGTGAAAGATAAATCGCCAGGCAAGCTCCAAATCCGGCACCCGCTGAAGCGCCTAAAATATCCGGGGAGACCAAAGGATTTTTGAACATCCCTTGATAGGCCGCCCCTGCTGTAGACAAGGCTGCCCCTACCAGCATACCGGCAAAAATACGCGGCAACCTGATATTAAAGACGACAGTTTCCAGATTCGTTTCCATTACGCTGCCAAAATAATGGCCGTATAAGGTTAACATGAGCTGCGGGATTGAAATGGCATAACGTCCAATTGCAAAGGAAAATAAAAAGGCTGTGACCGGCAGTAAAATCAGGATTAATTTCTTCAGCGATGAATGCATATTTTCTGTCCACCATATGGTAATACTTCATCTTGAATTTATTAGCTCTAAAAATTTTTATAGCTTTCTTTTACTCATAAAAGCACCAGTCCGTTGATATTTTACAGCCTGAATTGCGGCCGCCACAGCCAAGGCGATCCCGGCCGTCCTTTTGCCTCCAAGACCAAGCTCTAATGGGATGTATTCTGTCGATAAGTTTCTCTGATATGTTGAGCGGCTCCAAATACAAATATAAAAAGCTGCACTAAGAGAGCGCAGCTAAACGAACTCAATTCGTTTGAGTACTACCCCTTATTTTTTCTACATTTTTTCTCTTTGTTTTCGTTATGCATTCGAGACTCAAATAAACAAAACGAGGCAAAACAAAGCACCCTTTTGATTTGAATATCATGTTATATATATTATAGTATAGTTACGAGGCGATCCAGTGTCAAGAAGTAAAATGATTAGAAGCCACCCACCATTACAAAACGAAATAAAACGCAATAACGGTTCACAGAAACCACACCGCGACCTCAAAGCCCCGGGACTCGTATCTGTGTGTATTGCGCTATGGGCATGCTCGCGAGCGAAAATATAACGAAGGGAGTTGATTACAACACCAGCACGACCTGATGGACCTGCCCGTCGTCTCGCAATTCAACGTAACAGCCCTCCTTCAACTCTTGTTCCTGAAACGCAGCTTCCCGCCCGTCAATTTGCAGTGCGGACGCTCCGCCGGACCGGCGCGACGGGTTTTTGACAGTAATCTGGTAACGTGCGCTGCCATAACGGTAGCTTACGGAAAACTCCCTCCATGCGCCGGGAATACAGGGGCAAATGTACAGCCGTTGGCCGCGGCGGCGCAGGCCGAGGATCCACTCCACTCCCGCCTGATACATCCACCCTGCCGCGCCGGTATACCACGTCCAGCCGGCGCGTCCCCGGTGCGGCTCCACTGTGTAAACATCTGCCGCTATGACGTAGGGTTCGCCGCCGTACTGCCGCGCTTCATGAATCGTGCGCGTATGATTGAGCGGGTTTAACAGCTCAAACAATTCAAAAGCCTCTTCTCCCCTGCCAAGCCGGCACCAGGCGATAATGCTCCAGATGGCGCCGTGTGTATACTGGGCGCCGTTCTCCCGGATGCCGGGCGGATAACCCTGAATATAGCCCGGAGCCGGCTCCGTATGATCAAAAGGCGGCGTCAAGAGGCGCGCGACGGATAGTTCCCGGTCCACCAGTTCGCGGTCGAAGGATCGCATCGCCTGCAGCGCCTTCTCTTGCGGCGCCGCTCCGGAGATGACCGACCAGGACTGGGCAATGGCGTCGATGCGGCATTCCTCATTGTAAATAGAACCCAGCCAAAGGCCTTCGTCGGTGAAGGCGCGCCGGTACCATTGCCCGTCCCAGGCGTGTTTTTCCAGTGAGGAGACCAGCTGGGCGCATACACCCCGGTAACGTTCCGCCCGCTCCAAATCGCCGCGCTGCCGGCACAAACCTGCAAACCGGTTCAGCACGTCATAGAGGAACCAGCCGAGCCACACACTTTCGCCGCGACCCTTAGCGCCTACACGGCTCAAACCGTCGTTCCAATCGCCGGTTCCGATCAGCGGCAGCCCGTGTTCACCGAAGCGTTGCAGCGCCCTGTCCATTGCGCGCAGGCAGTGCTCAAAAACAGAGCCGCTCTGGGTAGAGCCTTGCGTCGGCTCATAGCGTTCGGCTTCACCCTCCGGCAATGGTTCACTATATAGATACTGCGCCTCCTCGTCCAGTATACTGCCGTCCCCCGTATGCTCAACATAACGTCCAACGGTATACGGCAGCCACAGCAAATCATCGGAGAAACGCGTGCGGATGCCGCGCTGCGTCTCTTCATGCCACCAGTGCTGCACGTCTCCTTCCTGATATTGATGGGCGCAGTGCAGTAAAATTTGCTTTCTCACCAGGTCGGGGCGGGTGTGCAGGAGCGCCAGAGCATCCTGCAATTGATCGCGAAAGCCGTACGCGCCTCCCGCCTGGTAAAAAGCCGCTCGCGCCCACATTCTGCAGACCAGGGTCTGGTATAAAAGCCAGCCGTTTAACAGTACATCCAGCTCCGGGCTGGGTGTGACAACCTTAACCTGGTCCAAAACATCCTCCCAGAATGCCCGCACGTGTTCAAAGGCCTGGTCGCAAACACGAGGTTGGCGGTATTTTTGCGCCAGCTGCACGGCTGCCTCCCGGGAATGTTCGCAACCGAGCAGGATGTATAATGTCCGTTCGCCGCCGGGCTCCAGGATGAGCTTGGACTGCACCGCGCCGCAGGCGTCATAAAGAGCTCCGGTTTGGCCTGACAGGCGCTCCCGGCTCAAAGCCGCGGGACTTTCCAGGGTTCCGTTGCGGCCGAGAAATTCGTTTCGGTCTGCCGTCCAGGACAGATCGTATACCCCGGTGGAATTCTGATCCTCTTGCGGATAAGCGCCTAAAAAGGCATGCGCTCCTCGAAATGTTTCCTGATATGCGTTGCGCGCCAGCATGGTTTGGGCCTCTTCATCCCACTCGGTGATGATGAAAGATGCGCCTCCCTGGCGACGCACACCCAACACCCACTCCGCATAATAAGTGATGGAAAGGCTCCTTCGCCCGGCGCTTCTGTTTTGCAATTGCAATTTGACCACCTTGACCGGGTCGTCAAGGGGCACAAAAACGGTCATTTCCTCCCATACACCGTGTCTCTCGTGACCAAAGCAGGTGAAGCCGCGGCCGTGGGTAACGGTGTAAGGCTGGTCTTTGGCTGCGGTAGACGGCGTGGCGGACCATAGTTCACCGCTCTCTTCGTCCCTCAGATAACACGCCTCACCCGGCGGGTCTAGTACAGGATCGTTTGACCAGGGAGTCAGCTTAAACTCACGGCTGTTTCGCCACCAGGTGTAACCCATACCGAGTTCTGAAACCAGACAGCCAAAACGCGGATTGGCGATGACGTTGCTCCATGGCGCAGGCAGGTAATTGCCGTTTTTGAGCAAGATCTGATACTCCCGGCCGTCCGCCGTAAATCCACCCCAACCGTTAAAGAACAGCAGCCGGCGCTCCTCTTCCGGGATAGGCGCGGCAAACCTGTTTAACGGCGCTGCCGGAGTGAAGGGGGACGGTAAGACGTCAGCCCGCCGGGGCAGTCTGGACTGCGCCCTGAGGCTGGGGCCGTCTGCCCGCAAAACAACACGGGCTGTTGCCATGAGAAGCGTTCTGTCCTCCTCCGGAAGCTGGCCGGCATTGATGATAAAGACACCGCCGGCTCCGGCGCAATGACGGTCAACGCCATGCTCCACCGCCCGCCGCAGGGTTTCCTGCAAATCCTGTTGGTAACCACCCGCCGATTCGTTTAAAATGACCAGGTCGAAAAACAACCCAAGGCGGCGTAAATACTCGTGACCGGTCAAGAGTTTGACTAAAAACTGCATATTGGCCCGGTCCTTAATCCTTACCAGGAGCACCGGAATATCTCCGGAAATTCCATGCGCCCAGAGGCCGGACTGCCCTTTTACGTTGACGGTGATACCTAGCTTTCGCTCCTGACTCAGCGGCGGGGTATATAATATCCGGCCCGCCAGCGTTTGGAAAACCGTAGCTTCGGCGGCTGTCAGGCGCAGGTGCCTGAGCTCGATTTGACTGCGATTCCAGGCCAGTTGAAAGGTCCGTTCAACCACCAGCTCTCCAGAAAAACGGCTGACAATGTCGAGCGCTTCTTCCCTTGTGCCTGCCAGGGCTGTGACAGCGAACAGCTGCGCTTGTGCGCCAGGTTCGATGCTTAACCGCCGCCGCATCACAAAAGCGGGATCAGCCACAGAGCCCACCGTGCCATGCAGGCGGGAACGGATTCCCTGCGGCTGTGCCAGCGTATGGCCCCGGCCGATAAAGCACGCCCGGTTGGTCTCGTATTCCACCGGACCAATACTCCGGCCTGTAACCATTAGCGAATGCGCCGCCCATAACGGCTTCTCGTCTTCCCGGCGTGGCCTGCGCCGGGCTAAGAGACACTGGGGCTCCTCCACATAGGCCGTTTTGATGAACAATTTGCTGAAGGCCGGGTGCGCGTCGTCGGCGCCGGGAGGCGCCAGGGCCAGTTCCTGAAACGTGGTAACTTCGATAATCCGCGCTTCAAGCCCGGTGTTGGTTAGTGTCAGCCTGCGTACTTCCGCATTCCATTCCGGGGACACGCAGATTTCAAGGCTCGTCTGCACATCCCCGTCCACACGCATGAAGGTGGCCCGGTCAAGAGAGAATTGCGCCCGCTGTTGTGCAGAACGCACCCGGCACGGCTGAAACGACGGCGACCATACCTTGTCAAGCGTAACGTCACGGATATACAAGTAGCTCCCCCAGTTGTCCCGCACCGGATCTTCCTGCCAGCGCGAGACAGCCAGGCCTTCGTACCGGATAAGCCCGCTGCCGCTGTTGGTCAAAATGGTCGTCAAGGTCCCGTTGGACAGGATACAAACCTCCGGCGCAGGCGTGTCCACGCTGAGGAATTCGCGGACACCACCTGTCACCGCCGGCCCCGGCTCAGGAGCATGCGCGCAGCTCATGGCGGGATGTTTCATGATTGTTGGCCGTGGCGGAATACGTTCCTGCAGCAGCAGTTCCGCCGCCTGCACGCGCCTGTCACGGTGAAAGCGTTCGTATATTTTTTGCGGCGTCAGCAGGTTGGCGAGGGCCAGCAGGCTCATGCCCTGGTGATGGGCCATGAAACTCCGGATGACTACGCTACCCTGCTCCCTGGGCAGCCGCTCGGAGGTGAAATCTATGGCTTCAAAGTAGCCGTATGCGCCACGGGCGCCTAGCTCCTCCAGTTTGCGCAGATCCTCCAGCCCTTGACGCATATTAAATGGTAAGGCCAGGATGGTCGCGTACGGCGCCACAACCAAATCCTGTTCGAGTCCGCGCTTGAAGCCGAGGCCGGGGACGCCAAACGCCCTGTACTGGTAGTTCATCCGGTAATCAAAAGCGTAGTAGCCGGATTCGGAGATTCCAAACGGGACCCCTCTTTGGTGCGCGTATGCGATTTGCCGCCGGACAACGGCACGGTAGGTGCTGTCCCAGACGGTGTTCCGGTAGGTACGCAAGAATAGCCAGGGCATTAAATATTCAAACATGGTGCCGGACCACGAGAGCAGCGTGACTCGCCGCCCTACCCTGGTCATGGTCCGCCCAAGCGCATGCCAGTGAGATACGGACACTTGACCGAGGGCGATAGCAATAAAGCTTGAGAGTCTCGCTTCTGACGCCGCGAGGTCATACAGGATCTGGTCAGTTTCACGCAGCCCGGTATGGTAGCCCAGAGAGAACAATTTGGCTTGATGATTGTAGAGCGGGCGGAAATCTGTCCCGCTAACCAGCGCCTCGATCCGGTCGATCAGCCTTTGTCCGCGCCTGTGCCAATCCTTTCCGGCACATTCTGACGAATCCTTCAGATCAGGCGCCAGTTCCACGGCGAAGGCGACATCCAATGCTTCCAAATGCTTGATGCTCGCCCGTTCGGAACCCCGCTGACCGGACCCGGCAGGGTCCGACCGGAGCCATTCCGCCAGCCCCTCTTTGACTGTCATCAAACAGCCGACAAAGTTGCCGGAATCCACCGTTGACACATACTTTGGAGGCAGCGGTTCGAGAGTTGCCGTGTCGTACCAGTTGTAAAGATGGCCCTTCCACTGCTCCATTCGCTCTACCGTACTGATTGTCCGCTCCAAGCGCTCCACCAGGCCGGGTGTATCAATAAAGCCGAAATCCCGGGCAGCCAGCGCGCAGGCAAGATAAAGCCCGATGTTGGTGGGCGAAGTGCGGTGGGCGATCCCGTTAGGCGGCTCAAATTGCACGTTATCAGGCGGCAGCCAGTGATCTGTTTCAGTAACGTAGTCCTCGAAGAAAGCCCAAATCTGTTCCGCCAATTTGCGCAGTTCCGCCTCCTCAGCCGCCGCCGGCGGGCGCTCCGGCCGCTGCGCCGGCCGGTCCATCCAGCGTACTAAAAGCGGCGCCGCTGCCCAGCCGGCGCAAAGCGTCCAAAGCGCCCACCGCAGCGCCGGAACGGCAGCGGTGGCCGCTGCCAGCGCCTGGAGGATTATCAGCGCGTAACCTCCAGACATGCCCAGCAGCGCCGGATAGCGCCCAACACGGCTGCGCCGTTCAACTTCCGCGGCGCTGACCCATTCGAGCAAATGGCGTTTTGTTACAAACAAGCGGTACAGGGTCCTGCCGATGGCGTCCAGCAACAGAACGCTTTGAAACGGCAGAGTAATAATGGTTACTAAAACTTGACCGGCTGTCGCCAAAAGGCTCTTGGGACGCCAGAACGTCTTTCTAATCGCCACCAATTGGCGGAATAGCGGCAAAAACAAGGTAGCCAACACAACAGCAAGCCAGCGCCCGGGAGAACCCGGCAACACGCTTACACCAAACAGCAGCAGCGCCAACAGGACCGGCGGAAGCAAGCTGCGCCGCAGGTTGTCAATCATCTGCCAGCGGGTGAAAGGAGATAAGTCAACCGCCCTAAGCATGCCCTTCCGGTCGCGAACACGGCGCCACAGCCATGGAAGCAATTGCCAGTCACCGCGCACCCAGCGGTGCATCCTCTTTTGATAAGCGCTGAACGTTGCCGGGTGCTCATCGATTAATTCGATATCCGACAAGAGGCCCGCGCGTAAAAATCCACCTTCCAGCAAATCGTGGCTGAGCACACGGTTTTCCGGGATACGTTCACACAGAACCTTCGCAAAGGCCTCAACATCGAAGATTCCCTTACCTGTAAAAATACCCTGCCCCAACCCGTCCTGGTATGGATCGGAGACGGCAAAGGCATACGGGTCGATGCCCGGATCGGCCGACCAAAGGCTTGCAAATCGCGAGCGTAAAGAAGCCCCGTGGCTAATGCCGATGTGCGGCTGCAGCACGCCGTAGCCCTCCACCACCCGGGTCTGCGTGCGGTTTAACCGTGGCCGGTTGTAGGGCAAATGCATGGTACCAATCATCCGCTGCGCGCTGCCCAGCGGCAGTTGCGTATCCGCGTCAAGGGTGATGATGTAGCGAATGCCCGGCAGGACGGAGCTGTCCCCTGCTATCAGGTCATAAGTCGTACCGGCCCGTCCTTTAAGCAGATCTACAAATTCCACCAATTTACCGCGCTTGCGCTCCCAACCCATCCATACTCCCTCGGACGGGTTCCATAACCTGCGGCGCTGAAAGAGGTGAAAGGTACTCCCGCCAGGGAGGGCGTACCTGCAGTTTAACTCCTCTATGCCGGCCCGGGCGGCGTCAAGGACGGCGGCATCCTCCGGCAGTTTCTCCGATGCCGCGTCAACCAGATCCCCCAGGAGGGCGAAGTGAATATTTGCGTCGCGGTTGGCCAGGTAATGCAGTTCCAGCCGGGCCACCATTTCCTGCACTTCTCTGACTGAGGACCAGATGACAGGTATGACGACCATAGTGGCAGCCTCAGATGGAACCCCGCGCGAGAAATCGTATCTCAACAGCGGCTGTGGCTGCCTGACGCACCCGATAAGCCAGTGGACCGCGGTTATTGCCCACTCACTCGCAGGCAACGACAGCGCAATCACTATCAACCCCCACTGAGCTGTCGAAAAGCTCGCGCCCTCTCCTATCCACACTGCAAAACCGAACAGGGCTATCGAGAACAATCCAGCAAGGATGGTAAAATACGTGCCGGTGGCGCGACGCAAAACTCCTATTTCCGGCAAATAACGGGTGGCGCTGCCGCACACTTTCAGCGAACGCTGCAGTTCTTTGATCCCGTCAGGTTCGAGCAGGTAGTATGAGACAAAGGCATGGCGGGGCAATTCTTCTAAATGCGCCGGACAGCCGCCAGCCCCACCCGCCTGCGCTCGATCCGCAGAGACCGGCCCGCACCCCTTGGCCGCAAGCTCGACAGCGTGCTGCGCGACCAGGTTTTCCGGCACACGCAAGCGGCGGGCCAATTTTTCAACCTTCCTTCGCAATACGTCACGGCTTGAAAAATCAAGCAGGAGGTAGACACCTGCGCTTTCTTCGCAAAGCGTCCTCTCAACCATGCAAATCTGCTCGAACCGGTCTTGCCAGTTAAGGCGCGATATTTTTCGCAGGCTGCCGATCAGGTTGCCTGTTGTAACTTGATAGGCAGCCTGTAGCTGAAACTCGTAAGAGACGATTTGATCAAGGCTCTCGGGGCCATTTTCCAGTTTGCACATCAGCCATTCCCGCACGGTGGCCGAATCCTCCGCCCACTCGCGCAGGCTCCTGATCAGATTGACGACCAGCGGGCCGGAGAGCGGCATCTCTTGCCCCGCTGCTTCAAGCGCTTCATTAAGCAGATCCGGACTCAACTTCGACGGCTCTATGCGCGACAATAACCGTTCGACTAACACGCACACCTCTCGTCTTTCGCGAACCAGCTCCATGACTTCGGCCAGGCGCCGGATTAAGGCAATGCGTAAGATTAGCGGGATCGCCCATACCTCGGCAATGGTTAAAATAGATACTTCCTGGTACGAATTGGTATATGAAACCAGTGCGTCCTCGTCCAGCAGCCCGTCCACATGTTCAAGATAATCGGCACAGATAGACAGCATCCTAGCCTTGCCGGATTTGCGCAGGTGCGGCAAATCCCGTAAAAATTTACCGGAGAGCTGGCGCCGGATGACCAATACCTGTTCTTCGATAAACTCAGCATGGTCAAGCAGCCATTCTTCAGCGGGCTGGGAGCAGCTTGCGGAGCCGTCCTGCAAAGAGCGTATCAAGGCGCGCAATTCTTTTACATCTGCATAAAAATCACGCCAGAGGCGATTGGATGGCCTGCGTCTCAGGTATGGATCATGGGTCAAAGCAATTTCATGAGCTTTTTGTTGGAGTTGTTCAGTATTTAAAATCAGAAGGTCCCCCCGAAGAGAATCAAAAATTGCAAGGGAATCCAGGATCATTGCCATTGGAGATGAAACCGGAAACAGTTTAAATATTTCCCTTTTGGAGAATAATTATTTATCTTCAACTAATGAAAAACAAAGAAAGGGACGGCATTCGGCAAAAGCAAGCCGAACACCGTCCCTTTAATAAACAAATTCCTCGGATTATATGGTTAAAAGCTATATGATCCCTGTCGTGTCATTAAATACCCAAACACAGCGATAAGAACTATCAAAACTCCAGAAAAAACCCATGACGCTATAGCCACAATTTCCCGATGGGAGCCACAAACAAGCCAAGTGCTATGGCTTGCGACATTAGGCTCGTGACTATTGAGAACACACGCCCAAGGGCGATAAAAGCTCCTTTCACATGGTAAGCAATGTTGGAATTATTGTAATTCTTTGATAACGTTATCACGGTATTTCTCTACTTCATTGGTTAGCTTATAGTTGTTATCTTTTAGCAAATCCAAATATCCACCTAAAGTCTTGAGAAACTCGCTGTTGCCCGCATTGGCGGCCGCATTTTCATAAACCTCCCTGGCCTTGGGATCCAAAGCCTTTGATTCATAGCTGAAAAGCGGAGTATTGTTTAAGCCATACAGGGTGAAAGTAAGGTATTTTTTATATAGTTCCCTGACTTCATCAACTTTCATGGAATCCTTGTATGCGTTAATGAACTCCTCCTGGTTTAACGCCCTCCTGAGGACCTCATCCCAACCAATAACAAGAGCTGCGTCTTTAGCCGGAACTTGATCAGATTCTTCAGCCATGATATCAATATAGTCTTTCATATCGGGAGTTACAAAGGCGCTAAACTTTTTATAGAAACTGTAATCAATAATTGGGAAGAACATACCTTCGGCAGTTTCCACCTTGTAGCCGCTGTTTTTTGTGCTGGCTAATAGTTCTTTCAGCTCATTGTCTTTAACATCCGCTTGCGCAGTAATAGATTTATACTCAGTATTTATTTTGCTTTGTATGGCGTCTTCAGCAAACATGCTTTCAAACTGCGGAAGTTTTTTCTGCTGTATTTTTTCGAACTCATCTACCAGCTTTGAAGCATCTTCTTTTGAGACGCTTGCAATGTTGTTGTTTATGAAATTGGCGACTTCTTCCACGCCGGCATCCTCTTGCGTGAGTATTTGGAAGTCATTCATTACCGTATTAGCTTTCGGTTCTGCCGGTGGTTTGGGTTCAGTCTGTTTTTTCGCAGTACATCCGGCGGCAACAACAACTAATAAGCAAAGTATGATGGGAGTCAGTTTTTTGAACAATTCAAAGACCTCCTTATTAATGGGAAAGAGGTATGCCACCTTTCCTCACCAATTAGACGATTGATGAAGTGAGGCGGTTCATGTTTAATTCATGGCAATTAGAGTTGGCAGGCTGGAAGCCGGCCAAAAAAGAACCTCCCATTCAGAGGTTCTCTCTCCCAAGCCCTATTGGTTAAAATATGATTGACAGGCACGTCAGGCCCCCGTTTCCTTTCCTGAATTCTGAAATGTCCACCTCGACCGTGGCAAACCCTTCTTTTTCAATACACTCCCTGGTACGGGGGTAACCGCCGGGGACCACAACCTTGCCGTTGACTGCCAGACAATTGGCGCTATAGGCTTCTTCCCCGGAGACAATAACTTTTCTGTATCCGGAAAAGATATTATGGTCAAAGTGGCCGGGGGCCATTATAACACAGCCATCCCCAAGGTAAGTGCAGACTGTTTTAAGATGCAGGGTTCCCTTGATTTCAACCGGTATGACCTCGTAGCCATTGTCCGCAACCAGGGCTTTAACCTGTGCAACCGCATGCTGGTTGGTGCGTTCGGACAGTCCGATGTATAGTTTGTTGTTAATTCTCAGTACATCCCCCCCGTCGATAAAACCGGGAGATGTAATTTCTCTTGTAGTTTTATAACTTGCAAGCAGCTTCTTGACTGCAGCCGTTTCCAAAACCCTTGATGGGGCTTGCATACGGGTGATAATCGCAGTTTCGCCCGCTACGATGGTTGTATCTTCAACAAAGCAACAGTCAGGCAATCTATCGTCGGCATCCACTTGCAGCAATGTCAACCCCAATTGCTGCAAGGTTTGACAGTACCGCCGGTGCTGTTCCCTGGTTAGTTGAATATCGATCCTGCCATTATTGCCCTTTGGCTTGATACACTGGTCATAATTACCGGATACGCCGCGGACAACGGCAAAATGAACTTCTTTAGCATTAATCAATGTTTGCATCTTCCTTTTTATTTGAGTTTAAGATTCAAAAGTCACTTTTCTTTATTTGCCCGGTATGGGACCTATCAAGAACTTACCCCCGGGGATCTTGCTTATCAGCATAACAACTGCAATTGTGCCCAGCGCGCACAGAATGAAGGAGTAAACGCCGGCCAAAAGGTGGTGAGAGGTTAGTGAGAACCTGTCTACCATTCCCACAGCATATATCAACAGGAACGCATGAACAAGATAAATCCCATAGGAGTATTTCCCGGCCAGGTTAAAAAACTTGAATATAACCGAACCGCTATTTGCAATGACCATTGAAACTCCGTAGAGAAATATGATTTCAGACACTGTATAAAAGAACATCGACGGCTTTAATGATGTAGAATAGTTTAAGTTAACCAGCCCGCCGGATACTCCCTGCATCAACTCGAAACCTATCCATATGAAAAGCGCCGCCAGTACATAGGTGTTCCAGATACAGGACCTTGCTACGAATTCGCGCCAGCGTGGCAATATCAAACCGGCTATCCCGCCAAGCATAAAATAAAAGAAAAAGTAGATAAAATTCCGGTCGCGCAGTTCGATAAAAATGACTTGCACCGCTTTTGAGCCTGCATGTAAATCAGCTGACGGAATATAGCTGCTGGAAAACCACATTATGAACGTATAGATGGCTGCGAGAAGGCCCACCGCTGCAGCAAAGCGGAGCTTACTGTCAAGTATAGCCGGGGCTTTTCTAAACAACGATCTAAAGACAGGATAAACGAGGTAAAACTGAAATATCATCACCACAAACCAGAGGTGGTAAAAGGCGTTCCCATATAAAAGATCTTTGGCTAAACCCCTCAACCATAAATAATTAGTTGCTGGAAGACCATTAGAATAGATTTCGTAGGCGATCGACCAGATTAAGTATGGAAGCAGGATATCCTTAACTCTTTTCCATAAGAATTTTGGATAATCCAGGTTATCATAATAGTTATAGACGAGAGCTGCGCCTGTCACGAATACAAAAGCCGGCACGGCAAACTTGGTGATATTAAAGAGCATGCCGATCATGGCGGCATCGGCAAATTGTATTTCCGGCCTGCGAATAAAAACACCAAGGGCATGCTGGAGTATTACCGACAGGATGGCCATACCCCTCAAAACATCAAGCTCGTCAATTCTCTCTTTTCGCCTGGCTGTCATCAGATGCTTTGAACTGTTGCCATTCGACAGTTTCCCCCAAACAACGCTATGAAACGATTATAACAAAAATATTAATAGTAATACAAATGATACCTTTCATACGCGCTATGACCTCATAGATACACAGCATCTGAAAAAGAAAGAAACCCTCTTCGTTAGAGGGTCCTTCTGTAAATTAAAGTGTCAATGCCGTCTGGTAATCTTTTCACTTCTTGACTTGTCATATATACTTAAATAGTACCTGAATTATCAAATACTGGTGTTTTTAATATATAGGAGGCAGGAAAATAAATGAAGAATGAAATGGTTGAGACCGGAAAAAGCATCTCCAATGAGCAGGAAATGGAGGTCCGCTGGGGAGATTGCGATGCCGCGGGAATTGTGTATCATGCCAGGTATTTTGATTTGTTTACAGACGGCCGGGTGGCATTGCTTAGACAAATTGGACTGCCCTATCAACAAACCTTTCACGAACAAGGTATCGTGGTCGTCGCTGTAGAAGCAACCTGCCGCTACCGGAGCAGTCTCAAACCCGAAGATAAGTACATACTCACTACGAAACTAACCCATCTGGGGCGTACCCGCATGAATTTTGAATATGTTATTACCAAACCGGAAACCCATGCGGTCGCGGTCGAGGGAAGAACAATGCACGCCTTCGTGGACAATCAGGGTAAGCCTTTCGACCTGAAAAAGAGGCGTCCTGACTTATGGGAAAAACTAGAAGAACGTATCAGGCAGTGAGCGGGCAGCAGCAAGATCGCTAACCGCATGATTTTAGTTAAATTATTGGACCAAGAAATCTTTTAATTCTGATCAGCAAGGTGATAAGGAAAACTATAGTTGAAAAAAAGGTACCAAAAGCCCTAACCTGTTCTGCAGTGAATGCCTCAGCCATATAGACCCCTCCGTAACAGCAAATTATATGATTAGCATATGCTTCCAACCGGAGAAGGTTCCTGTTAAGGAGTCCTCAGTGCTTCACCTATATTGAAAAATCCCGCAATGGATTATGTAACCTTATTAATCTTGCATAAGCAAGTTATCACCAGGTAATTGGTATACAGATGTCCTGGGCAGGCTAAGGGCAGGGTAAGACTCGCCTGCGGCCTTCATATTTTTAAATGCAACTGACAGCATCAGTTTAAGGCGATTTAATTGATTCACTTCGCTGGCGCCGGGATCATAGTCCAAGGCGGTTATATTAGCTTGCGGGAAATTCCTCTTTAGTTCCTTAATCATCCCTTTGCCGGTAACATGGTTGGGAAGACAGCCAAAAGGCTGCACACACACGATGTTGGAAACCCCGCTTTTAATCAGATCAATCATCTCCGCTGTCAAAAACCATCCCTCACCGCAATGGTGTCCCAGCGACATGATTTTGCTCGCCAGGGAGGCCTTATGGTAGATGGAACTCGGAGTATTAAACCTGTGACTTTTAGCCAACAGCGAATTCATTACCTTGCGACTGTTTTCCAGATAATGAATAAAGAACTTCCCGAGGAACAAATGGCTGGTTTTCCCGGTTAGATACTGATATTTGTAAATTAAATCATAAGCGCAATAAAGGAAGAAATCGAGCAAGTCCGGCAAAAGCACTTCTGCCCCTTCATTTTCTAAGATCCTCACAATATTGTTATTGGCGGCAGGATGATATTTGACCAGTATTTCCCCCACCACACCCACCCGTGGTTTTCGCGCCGGTGTTATTTCGAGCTGGTCAAACTCTTCAACAATTCCACGCAAGTTGTCTTTATAATCCTGTTTGTTGCCAGTGATAATTTGCGCTTTACAGCGCTTAACCCATTTTTCATAGAGCAAGTCGGCCGCACCTGAAACTCTTTCATACGGCCTGACCCGGTGCAATACCCGCATCAGTAAATCACCATAAACAACCGCTTTAATCGCTTTTTTGATGAGGCCGACAGTAATTTTAAAGCCGGGATTTTTTTCTGTGCCATAAAGGTTGGCCGATAACACCGGTATGTTTTCAAACCCGGCCTCATTTAAGGCTTTTCTTAAGAGACCAATGTAGTTGGTTGCGCGACACCCGCCACCGGTCTGACTGATAACTACCGAGGTATGGTTAAGGTCATATTTGCCTGACTGCAGGGCCTCCAGCAGTTGTCCAATTACGATGATGGCGGGATAGCACGCGTCGTTGTTAACATATTTGACCCCTTCATCCACCGCGTGCTTTTCTACTGTGGGCAGTAATTCGATATTATAGCCATCTGTTTTAAATACTTCTTGCAGAAATTCAAAATGCATAGGAGACATCTGAGGGCACAGTATTGTATGGTTGTTCTTCATTTCTTTAGTAAACACAATTCTCTTCGGAGAGCAAGGAGGCTCCTCTTTTGCCACCCCATTTTTTCCATTATCACCCATTACTGCCATAAGGGAGCGGAGTCTGATTTTTGCAGCTCCGAGATTGGTACCCTCATCTATTTTCAGGATGGTATAAATCTTGCCCTTGGAGCTAAGGATCTCCTGTACCTGGTCGCTGGTGATGGCGTCCAGGCCACAGCCAAAGGAATTAAGCTGCACCAGTTCCAGATGGGCTTGGGTGGTTACGAAGCTGGCCGCCGCGTACAGCCGCGAATGATACATCCACTGGTCAACTACCCTGATCGGCCTTTCGACTTTTCCCAGGTGGGCAACCGAGTCTTCCGTAAGGACGGCCATTCCAAGGGAATTAATAATCTCGGGCAGCCCGTGGTTAATTTCCGGGTCCAGGTGATAAGGCCGGCCGGCCAGCACAATTCCTTTTTTCCCCGTTTCCGCAAGATAAGCCAGTACTTCCTCTCCTTTTTGTCTAATATCTTCTTTGAAGCGCCGGTCTTCCCGCCAGGCGCTGTCGACGGCGCTAACAATTTCCTTTTTGGGAATTCCCCAAGCGCTGAACTCCTGATACAGCCGCACGGCAAGCTGCTTCTTATTGTCGTAGGGGAGGAATGGGTTAATCAATTGCACATCATGCTCCCGGAGCATATCCATGTTGTTTTTAATTACGTCGGGATAGGAAATGACCATGGGACAATTAAAATGGTGGTTAGCCTCTTTTTGTTCCAGACGCTCATGAATAATTGAGGGATAAAAAATATACTTGACTCCTTGTTTGATCAGGGAAGCAATATGCCCGTGCACCAGTTTGGCGGGGAAACAGGCCGTATCGGAAGGGATGGTCTCACTGCCCAGTTCATAAACAGCCCTTGATGAACGAGGGGAAAGCGCCACCCTGAAACCCAAACCGGTGAAAAAGGTAAACCAAAAAGGATAATTTTCATACATGTTAAGGACCATAGGGATGCCGATGGTACCCCTCCCGGCCTCTTTTTCCGGCAAAGGTTCATAGCTGAGGAGGCGTTTATATTTATACTCATACAGATTAGGGAGAGAATCATGGTTATTGTCTTTCCCTGTGGTTTTTTCACAGCGGTTGCCGGATACAAATCTGCTGCCGTCCTGAAACTTATTGATGGTGAGCAAACAATTGTTGCCGCACCCGCCACAGCGGTTTAATTTGGTCGCAATGGAAAACTGGTTTAACTGGTCTTTTGACAGAAGGGAACTATGTCGCCCTTTTTGCCTGCGATTACGGGCTATGAGTGCTGCTCCGAAAGCCCCCATCAGGGGAGCGATATCCGGTCTAACCACATCTTTTCCAGTGATGATCTCCAAGCTTCTCAGCACGGCATCGTTTTGGAAGGTCCCGCCCTGAACCACAATTCTTTCACCCAGTTCCCCCGGGTTTCTCATCTTGATAACCTTGAACAAGGCATTTTTGATCACCGAGTAAGAAAGCCCGGCTGAGATATCTCCTATTGTGGCGCCTTCCTTCTGTGCCTGTTTCACCATAGAGTTCATGAAGACGGTACACCGGGAACCTAAATCTACCGGAGCAGCCGCGGTCAAGGCCAGCCCGGCAAAATCCTGTACCGGAATATTCAATGAATGAGCAAAACTCTCAATAAAGGAACCACACCCGGAAGAGCAGGCCTCATTCAGCATTATATTCTCAATGCTTCCATCCTTAATCTTGAGGCACTTCATGTCCTGGCCGCCGATATCCAATATTAAATCTACTGCGGGATCAAAAAACTGCGCGGCCGTATAGTGCGCCACTGTTTCCACTTCCCCCACATCAACATGCAGGGCGGCTTTTAAGAGCCCTTCACCATACCCTGTTACAGCCACATTGGCGATTTTTGCTGCGGCAGGCATACGGCTGTATAGCTCTTTCAATATATTTACGGCCGAATTCAAGGAACTGCCGGTATTATTATGATAGGAAGAATACAGGAGGCATCCGTTTTCATCTATCAGAGCTGCCTTGGTAGTGGTTGAACCGGCGTCAATGCCCAAATAGCATTCTCCGGCAAAAGACTCCAAAGCTCTTTTATTTGTTTGATGAGCGTCATGTCTCTTCCGGAAATTATTAAGATCACCTGCATCCTTAAATAGCGGCTGCAGCCGGGAAACCTCGTGAAAGCCGGTTATATCCAAATCTTTTAACCGGTTAATTAAGCCGGGTAAATCAATTGCATTTTCGGAGCCGGATGCTAAAGCGGCGCCTATAGCGACAAAGAACTGACCCTGTTCAGGAAATATTGCCTGATTATCATTAAGTTTCAGGGTAGCTTTAAACCTTTGCCTTAGTTCAGACAGGAACGATAGTGGTCCACCCAGAAAGGCGACATTGCCCTGAATCGATTTTCCGCAGGCCAAGCCGCTGATAGTCTGGTTGACAACCGCTTGAAACACAGAAGCCGCGATATCTTCCTTCCGCGCGCCCTCATTTAAAAGTACCTGGATATCGGTTTTAGCAAAAACCCCACAGCGAGCTGCCACGGGATATATGGTGGAATACTGTTTGGCCAGTTCGTTTAAGCCGTGGGCGTCTGTCCCCAGCAGGGCAGCCATTTGATCTATAAAGGCCCCGGTTCCGCCGGCGCAGATCCCGTTCATCCTTTGGTCCAGTCCGCCCTGGAAAAAAGTTATCTTGGCGTCTTCTCCTCCCAGTTCGATAGCTACGTCGGTTTGGGGAATTAATTTATCCACGGTGTTGTTACAGGCAATTACTTCCTGGATATGTTTGATTCCCAACCAGGAGGAGAGCGCGAGCCCTGCTGAACCGGTTACCATAACCGTAAGCGGCCTGCTGCCTACCTGCTCAAATGCATTGATTATGAGTTCAGCAGTGAACCTTTTTGTTTCCGCATAATGCCGCCGGTAGTTTTTGTAAATTATGGTTCCTTTGTCATCCAGAATGACTAACTTGACCGTAGTTGATCCCACGTCCAAGCCCATACGCAGTATATCCTTCACCCCGTTCCCTCCTAATCCAAGCCATGTTTATAACATTGTTTGAAACGGTAGTAACTTTAGGATAAATTTGAAACAAATTATTGTCAACGGTTTAGTGGATTTATGTAATCAAGAGATATGACAAATGCACACCGAAATGTTTCTGGAAAATGTTGGTGGAACTTAACGAGACACCCGAAATCATATTTATTTTTCGTGAAGACTTCACTATCTGTTCACACCATGTTCACAATAGCCGCCTATAATTCTAACCATAGACCAACAAAAAATTATCGAAGGGAGTTTTAGAAAAGATGAAAAAACAAACGTTAAAATTCTTCAGGACCATTCTATTAGGCGGATTAGTTTACTGATATTCTAACCAGAACACCTGTTTGGTGTCAATGGAGTTATTCCATTTTCCACGCACGATCACAATCCGTACATCGCAGCATCCCTCTATTAAAAAGGCTTACGAAAGCAAACAAAAGAAATAGCGCCGTACCTATCCATAGAAATTTCAGGTACAGATAACCCACCAAGAAAAACAGTCCTGCAATGATCAGCAGTGTGCATATTACGTTAAATTTACTCATTTGCCGGACATTTTTTGAACCACAACCCGGACAGGTATACTTATTTTCCCCCATGTAACTATACCACCCCATTTTTGTCTTGATTATATAAAAAAAGCCTCTCAAGCGCTATGCACAAACTAAAATATAAAAAGACAAAAAGCGAATAATGGAAGAAGCAAAGTTGTGGAAGGAGTACTGGCTCATATAAGAAACCGAATGTGCTGTTCGGAACCATTGCCGCCGCTTTCGCCGGAGCGATAACCATGCTTGCAAACATTATCCAGTGGGGGGCTATTTTCGGCATGGGGTCCGGCGAATCAAAACCCCCCTATCAGCAAGAGGGTTAAGTGGTTGGGCAAAATGAAGATATAAACGCGAGTCCGGGACAACCTCTTATTCTGGTTGTCCCGGATCATAATATCCAGCAACAAAATTTTCCTTGTTATTTACTGATTACTTCAGAAATCGGCCATGCTATTCTATCGCCTCGAATTTTTTATTACCTGTCTTGACCAATGGGGTTTACCTGGGATTTAAAGTTCCAGCACCAGCTATTTCTACTGTTTTCTCTTCAGATTCCTTATTTTTAAATGCCGAACGCAGCATGCTGACAGCGGTGTAAAGAATTACACACACTACAAGCCATTTTAAAATTTCAAGCGGCATCTCTTTAACGATATACGCTGCAATCAAAACACCAACCGTACCGGCAATAGTGATGGTTATAGAGGCCTTGATGTCATAAGCAGCTTCCTTGATAAACTTGACGCCGGCTGCCGGCATCAAAAACGCGCAGGACGCCATCATAATTGGGAAGGCAACTTTCGGGCTCATGCCTAAAGCGTAAACAAGCGCCATGCAAGGAGCGTACAGGCCGATACCGATGGTCATCAGCGCGCCTAAAATAAGGTTGGCGACTACGCCGATAATCAGCTTTGTACCTTCAAGAGCGATCGCCTCGCCGCCAACCGGCATCCACTTCAAAAGACCTGCTATAAACACAAAATCAACAACCAGCAAAGCAATGCCCATACCCATCTGAATTTTTTTCTCAGGTAAATGTGCTACTATACCGGCGCCAACGACAGCACCGATAACGGAGGCGGCCACCATAGCAATCAAAGTTACGATACCTACTTTAATAACGGTAATAAAGATTAATGCTTCCACAATTACGCAAATCGTCATGCTGACATTCAAGGTGCCGGGGATGAGACGATCAGGAACCAATTTAAAAAATCTAAATAACGCTGTAGAAGTCGCAAAACTGCCGATGCCGAGGGTATCAAAAAAATTGCAGATAAAACCTGTTCCGGATAACTTTGCCAGGCTGGCTTCTGAAAATTTGTCTTTGTTCTTGACGGCATTTGAGAAAAAAACATATGAAAACCATACGGCTACAAGCCCGAGAGCGCCCTGAACAGCGTTAATTATACTCATCTTTATTCCTCCTTGTATAATGGCAGCTAATGTTTTAATTAACCAACCATAAACCCATATTTCACCGGATCATTGGGGTCAATTACATATTCATTAAACCCGGTAATGTACGCGCTGCCTGTAATCTCCGGTATAACTGCTGAAAATTCGCCTACCCTGGTTGCTTCGACCAGTCTGCCTCTGAAAATGGTGCCAATAATGCTCTCATAGACAAACTCCTGGTTAAGAGATAATTTCCCTTTGGCATAAAGCGTAGCCATCTTAGCGCTGGTGCCGGTACCGCAAGGTGAACGGTCCAACTGGCCGTCACCGAAGACAACGGTGTTTTTGAAGTTTGCCTCAGGATGGGTTGGCTCATCAAAAATTTCGACCAGATCAATGGTCCTGATATGCTCCAATTCCGGATGCTGTACTTTAATCTGTTCGTTCGCCGCCTTTTTAATTGCCATCCCAACTTTTATAAGTTGGTTAGTATTGGAGGTTGCAACTTTCAGGGATAAGTCTTTGGCATTCACGATGGCGAAGAAACTGCCGCCAAAGGCTATATCCAGCATAACCCTACCAATTCCAGGGACATCTAATTTGATATCGGATTTATACAGAAATGCCGGGACATTACGGATTGTTACCGACTGAACCGTTTTTTCCTTGACATTCGCCCACGCCTCAATCAAACCGGCCGGAGCCTCAAATTTCACGTGGGTTACAGGTTCAACCGCCGTAACCATACCGGTCTCTATTGCTACGGTAACAGCTCCAATTGAACCATGCCCGCACATGTTTAGATATCCGCCGCCATCCATAAACACGATGCCAAAATCCGCATCCTCTTTAACGGGGCTGGTCATAATCGACCCGAACATATCCCTGTGCCCGCGCGGCTCATGCATCAGCGCGGTACGGACATAGTCAAAATTCTCTTCCAGATAAGCCTTTTTTGCAGCCATATTCTTACCTGGAATATTAGGAAAGCCACCAACAACAACCCGTGTAGGTTCACCCATGGTATGTGAATCAACGGCCAGAATTGAACGCGTAAATCTCATGACGACCCCCTCCGTTTTAGAGAAATCCGTTTTTTAAGTGTCTTTAATGCTTTTATCACGTCGGCAGCATTGACTGCGTTCTGTTCAACAATTTCAGTTTCCATCCCCTGACCGGATTTATCCAAATCGATTACATCTTTCATATATTCATTTTCCAGTACCATACCGTTCGCGGTAAAAGTAAGACCAACTGCCGGAATCCTTCTTTCCCCAAGCTCTTCCATGTGTGCGGCAAAATCGATATGCTGATTGCCAAATCCCTCGGCATAAATCAATACCCCATCCACACCGAGCGCCTCAGCCAGCATGCCAAGCCGGCCGGCAACATAAAATTTTTGGCTGTTATCCTGGGGGCTTCCTACTACCGCCACACCCACGAGATCAAACTCAGGATCGTCCCGTATCATTTCCACCAGCGGATCACGGAAATGATGCAGGGTTGTTTCCTTGGTTGATGGACCTACACCCATGCTTTCAACTCCTAGGTCATGGAATGAATTGCGCCGTCTTTCACCTCATTTGGCGACAAAACAACCGGCATATTGCCCAAGTCGATAATCGATTTAGCCCCTCGTACTCCGCCCGGTTCAGCCGGCAGCAGCAATTTTTCATGCATGGCGCCCTGGCCGCCCACTTCTTTTACGATCAGAATACGTGGTTTACCAGGCCTTCTAACGTCCCGGAAAGTGTCAACCCGCGCAGCCTGCCGTGCTGATAGTTTAGACAACAATCTGCGAATATCTTCGAGAATAAAATCACAAACTTGGTGTGCAGCAAGCGGACCCCTGCGCTCCATCCCAGTACCCGCTTCAAGAACAACATCAATACGAAGAATGATATCCCGGGCACCTGGTGTGCCCGGCATACCAAACTTTACCTTTTCAGCCAGTATCCCGTGGGACGACCCGAATTCAGATATCTGTTTGCCCTGTTCGTCCGTACCGGTTAAAACGACTACGACTCCGCTTAAACAGTTGGTTATTCCTTCACCGAGCGTACCTTTGACCTTGGCCGCAACCGGCAGTATGTCCATCATGGAGTGTGTTGGAACATTTCGCTGGTGTGGCTCAATCAGATCCATGGCAACTTTTTTGACCAGCGGACTAACCGACAAAGCTTTTTCGGCCAGCGCCATATCAACGGTCAATGTAGTACCATTAATTTCCGTCCGTTCTCCAAGGATAATTTTGTTAATGCAAAACTCCCGGATTTCCAACGTTCGAAGCTCCTGCTCCTCCGTAATTGACGGCGCCGCTTGCTTAATAGCCCGAACTTGTGTGGCTTTCAGAAATTTTTCCGGGGCCTCTATCACGACCCCTTTGGCCTGGGACACGGCCAGTTTAAACAAAAAGTTCACCCCCCTTTCCATTAATATTTGAAATTATCACTGCTTCAAAGCCTAAGGCTGCGGGCAGCACCTTCGCGTTACAGATTACACTTTTGCCCTGTATTCATAAGGCAGCGGTACGACTTTACCAAATGAATCGATTTCTTCCAATGCTTTCAAGGCGTCTTTCAACACGCCCGTTTGCATAGCAATATTGTGGGGTTCGCCGACATTGGCGCCCATCGGCACCAGCGGAGCGGCAACCCGGGGCGATCCTTGCTGTTTGGCAACCGGAGGGAGTGCAGCAATGATGATGGTTGGAATTCCTGCAGCCTCAATCGCTCTCTGCACAATCACGGCAGAGCGGTGGCAGGTGCCTCACCCGGCGGTTAAAATAGCCATGTCGACGCCGTCCTCTTTCAGAATCCTGGTGATGTTCGGACCAGTTTCCTCTTCAAATTTTTTAACATTCCCGCCACCGCCCATAAAACCGATAAACCTTGGCGCAATTTGACCAATAAATCCTTCCTGGGCGAGTTCACGCAGACGGTCAATGGGAAACATGGAATTAATGTCTTTATTCACATCGCTGTTATCGTAGCCGCCATGGGTAACCATCAACTGCTCGGCAGCGGTATCGCTGGGTATTTCCCGAAAGCTAAAGTCGCCGGCCAGGTTGAAGGGTGTTTGTGTCTTTAAATGCACGCCGCCGGCAGTCAAAAATGCAATCACACTGTCCTTAACCGGTTTGGTAACCGGGGTAAATACCGCAGGCGGTGTAATCGGAACATAAATCTCTGATTGCAGGCCCTCTACAACCGTGAGTTTCATAAAATTACCTCCTTCAATCGGGTTATTTATCACTGGGGGACACAACTTGAATATAGCTGAAATACAATTCAACTTCGTCGTCAACAGCCAGAGGCTTATCGGTAAAAACCATTCTAAGGGGAACACTCAAAATTCCAAGCCGGCCGGAAAAGGCAATCTTGACGCCGACATCTGTTACCTCAAGAATTTTCCCCCTTATCAACCGGGGTGTCATATCAATATTCATGGCTGAACAACCTACCCGATCTGGTCATCAAGCACTTTTTGGTTGTGTTGAATGACCGATTGATCCCACTTGCGGCCGGGCGCTTTGAGTTCCACGCCGGCCATCTTGTTTTTCAGCATAGTCAAAGCCCGTCTGGCATCCCATTCGCACAGTGTGTTATCGCCTAAAATCTCAGATTCAAAGCCATTGGCATCCTTGTTCAGTTCGATCATCGCGTCCATGTACTTGTTGCCCACTACCAATGCGCCCTGGTATGCGGAGTAAGTCACCCCGACAACAGGCACGCCGCGTTTACCAATTTGCTCGATGTGGCTGGCAAAATCGATGTGGTTGTTGCCGAAACCTTCGGTAGTGACAATAGCGCCTTCCACGCCGAGAGCTTCTACCATTGCCCCGACGCGGCCCGAAACATAGTTTTTCTCATTATTGATTTGCGGGCTTCCGACGAACACCACACCCACCAGGTCAACCTCCTCATCGCTTGCCATCAGGTTCACCAACGGCTCCCGGAAATAGTGGCGGGTGTTTTCTTTGGAAGCAGGCCCGATGCAGGTCAACGCATGGATACCGCCGTCACGCACTTCGTTCGCTGAAAGGACAACCGGCACATTGCCCAGGTCAACGTTAGGACGGCCGCCGAATACGCCGGCAGGCTCATTGGGCAGGATGACGTTGTCGTGCATTGCCCCCTGACCCATGATTTCTTTCACCAGGACTACGCGAGGCCGTCCAATACGGCTGATATCCTGATACTCCACTTCTGAAACTGCCGCCTCAGCAGGCGCTTTTTTCAGAACCTCGCGGATTTCCTGGATAATAACGTCGCACACTGTATGGGAAGCGTAGGGTCCGCGGCGCTCCATACCCTTACCTGCTTCGATGGTAGTCATGATGCGAAGCAGAATATCGTTTTCATCCGGGCAGCCGGGACGTCCGTAACGGATTTTTTCATCAAGATATCCTTCGCAAGAGCCGAATTCATGTACTTGCAGGCCGCTTTCGTCCATACCGGTCAGCATTACGACCATACCCCTAAGGACGTTGGTTACCCCTTCGCCCAGCCGGCCTTCAACTTTTGCAGCCACAGGAATAACGTCCATAATGGTGTTGGTGTAAACATGTTTGTTGTCCGGCGTAACGATGTCCATTTCAATTTTCTTGACCAGCGGGTCGGCTTTCAGAGCTTCTTCACACAGCGCTTTGCGAATGGTCAGCACACCGTTTTCAAAACTTGTTTGCTCGCCCAGTGCTACCTTTGTCACTGCGTATGCGCGCCTTTTCAGGGTGCGGCGGATTTTATCCTCAGCCGCTATCGCCGGCGCATCCGGAACCGCTGCCGGCGGAACCACCGGGACAGGCGCTTGGGCCACGGACGGAGCGCCACCATACACGACAACCGTCGGAAATTCCAGATTGATGCCTTTTGACTCTTCGATGCGAATACGTACCACACCGCCTGTAACGGCCGGTTGTTCGCCGCCTGCCGGTACAGTATCTGGCGGAGCCATCTCCTCTGTCGCGGTTTCCGGTGCGACAACCTCACTTTCCACTGTCTGCATCCCTTCCAACATATCAGGGGTCAGCGGGGTCAGCGCGTCCACCGTTTTAATTAGTTTTGCGCCTAATGCCTGACCGATTTTAACCACATTGCCAGGTACCGTCAGAAGGCCCGAGTCCTCTAGATCAGGCAATAAATCAGGATCTTCCAGATCGGCCGGCGCAATCACCATTCCCACCTTGGCCAGACAGCATACCACCGCCGGATCGTCTTTATGGCGAGCTGCTGTTTCCGGAGTTATAGACATGTTTGCTTACCCTCCTTATGACATTTATCAACCTTAAATTTGAGATTTAACATTATTCAATCTTCAGCCGGCGCACCAGACGATGTCCCACGGCCCGCATGATATGGTCGGTATGGTGATAAACCGGCAACTTCAATTTGGGAGCGACACCCATAACAGTATTGGAACAGTCGCTGCAGTTACTTATAAGCAGCACTTCAGCGCCATTTTTTTTCAGTTTTAATACCTTCTCAGCCTGACCGGGGCAGTTACCGGGATTTTCGCATTTAATGCTGTTTTTTACATCCACGACTTGTTTGCATCTTTCAACACTCACAACTTCGGCGCCCATTTTTTGCGCCAGTTCCCGTAAGCGGACCTCGCCGGCGCCGCATGCGCAAACCAAGAGCCCCATTTTGCGTTTTTCTTTAGGCAGCGGCAAAGTCACTAAAACGCCACCCGTCGTCTTTTCAACCACACTGTCAATATCAACGCTTTTACCGGTAAAGGGACCGCCCATTATGATCTCGCCGTAGTCGCCTTCGATACCTCCGGCTTCTGCAATGAGATCCTTAATTGGCGTGCCGATGGGAACATTCATAAAAATGTTGGCCTCACGCCCGCTTTTCAACCTGCCGATTACGGTCAGATTCTTGGTCATTACCGGTTTCTTTAATTCAACCGCCTCACAAACAGCCGCGAGGGTTTCCACATTACAGACTACGGCATTGGCCGCCGATGGCAGTTGCTCAGGCTTTAACAGCTGTCCCAGCACCTCACGAATAATCGCGCGTTCCTCACCCATCGGATAGAGGTCAGGCAGAGTCGCGACCTCAATCCGTGCGTCGTCTATTACTGACTTCATACTGGCAATGGCTTTTGTGTTTTTACTTTTTATGGCAATAATTCCCCTGGCGGCATTAGTGGCCCGCATGGCGTAAATCAGCCCCCTATAGACTACCGCCGGGTTTTCTTGTATTTGTTTGATGTTGTGTGCCAACAACGGCTCGCACTCAGCGCCGTTGGCGATAACCACACCCCCTTTAATGTCAATATCCATTTTGACGTGGGTTGGGAAACCGGCGCCGCCCATTCCGACAATCCCTGCCGCTTTAATCATCTCCACAATGCTGTCACTTGCGGGTATTGGCTGGAAGGTATCCGGTTGAACCTCATCAGCCTCAACCACGATTTCTTTTTCATTCACATCAATAACCGTACCGGATACACTGGCGTGAATATTAGCTCCCAATCGTACCGGTTCGGCGATAAGTGCCCCTCTTTCCACTCTGTCACCAATTTTGACCAACGGACTGTCCGGCGCGCCCAAGTGTTGCTGAAGCAAAATTTTATAAAGCTTTTTCATGCCTTCACCCCCTTTGCGATTTTCTTAACATAATTAGTGCAAACATTGTGCCAAAGAATACAAACTCTTTCTAACAATTAATATTACGTTCTATTATCTAGCATTTAACCGTCTTAAAACCAAACAAATACAGCAATAACAACACTAATGCTGTCTCCGAATTAGATTTGAGGATTTACGGCCTTTTTATTACAAAAAACCTCCATGTGTCAAAACTACTGACACATGGAGGTTTTATAATATTTGAGGGAAAGCATATTTAATAGTTTTTATTGGTACTAATGACATGTCCAACAAACTGACATAGGTCAAGATGTTGGACACAATGATTTGCAAATAACTATACAAATAACTATATATGATGGTTCTATCTTATATGGTCGTACAAATTATTTTATCAAGCAGCTATATCATCAATATGAATTTGCATCATAGACAATGTTTAGTTTCTGCAATTTATAATAAAGAGTGCTGCGCGGTATTCTGAGCATTTTGGCGGCTTTGGCCTTATTGTTTCCGGTAAGCGTCAGAACATTGATAATTGTCCGCCGTTCAGCTTCAATGATGGCTTCTTCCAGCCGTATCAAGGTTTCAAAATTAGCCGTGATTTTATTATCACCTTGCTTTTGATTAGAATTCTTAATCACTAATGGCAAATACTGCGCCGTAATCATATTGTCATCTGCCAAAACCACCAACCGTTCCACCACGTTTTTAAGTTCCCGGACATTTCCCGGCCAATGATAATGCAGCAGCATAGCCATGACTTCAGGAGCAATTTTGTCAATCAATTTGTGATTGACCACAGAATGTTTTTTTAAGTAATAATCAATCAAAATAGGTATATCTTCAGGCCGCTCTCTGAGAGCAGGCAGCTTTAGCGAAAATACATTTAAACGATAAAATAAATCCTGGCGGAAAGTACCGTTTTTTAACATTGTTGCCATCTCACGATTGGTTGCCGCAATAACTCGAATATCCACTTTAATAGGCTTGACTCCGCCCACCCGGTAAAATTCATGGCTTTCCAAAACTCTGAGCAGTTTGGACTGCATCTCCAGCGGTAATTCGCCAATCTCATCCAGGAAAACAGTCCCGCCGTCGGCAATTTCAAACTTGCCGGGCTTTCCCTTCTTTTGCGCGCCGGTAAACGCGCCAGACTCATAGCCGAATAGTTCGCTTTCGATCAGGCTTGATGGAATTGCACTACAGTCGACTACCACAAAAGGTTGGTCGCGGCGCATGCTTTCTTCATGAATGGCGTAAGCAAACAGATCTTTGCCGGTACCGCTTTCCCCGACAATCATAACCGACACGTCACTCTCAGCCACTTTTTTTGCAATCATAATCAGGTCATACATCTGCTTGCTTTTATATACAATCCTCTCAAAACCGCAATTGCCATGAATTTGTTTTATGACCTCTTCGGCACGCTCCAAATATTTTATCCGGTTTTTGGCTTCCTGCAGTTCAAAACTCATTCGTTGGATTTCCGTAACATCATGGTCAATAGAAACTACCCCGATGACATGATCGCCATCACGAATCGGGATACAACTTATTATAACCACATTGCCCTCCCGAGGCCGGTGTTCAACATATTCAACGGGATTGCCATTACGCAAAACGTCCAGACACAAGGCGTTGGGGAAAAATTGTGCAATATCGGCGCCGACAATCTCCATACGGTCAACGCCGTAAAGCTTCTCTGAGCGGTTATTCCAATAAGTAACGACGCCATGTTCGTCTATTACGCAGATAGCCTCGTTAACATTTTCCAGGATTTTCTCAAAAGATATCCCCATCCGTATCTGAATCAAGTTTTCTGCAGCAATTTTTTTAGTGGCCTCATCCGCTTTCATCATATAACACCCTTCCTCACTTGTCGCATATCCCGGTACTCCGGTTCAGTAAGCAGAGGGATGCCTAGCGCTTCGCTTGAATATATTCCGGCCGCTTGTTGAAATGCTTGAGCACTTGCGGCTATTGTACGTTCACAATCTATCGACAATATTCGACAATTATGCATGATTCCCTCCTAATTATAGCGACAATTAACCAGATAATTCTGGCTGACTGTTGTTACGCATTATTTCAAAAAGAAGACCCCATCAATTTCTGCAATATTGGAAAAGCCCTCCTGTAAGGGCTTTTCCAATATTTATAGGATTCTAACTTAGATTTTAATCATGTTGGCTTCAATGAAAGCATTAATTTCATCAACCACCCGGTCAATATCGACCAGGCAAGCTTCCCCGGTCTTGCGTACTTTGAATTCCACCTTGTTTACCACCAGATACTTCGGACTAACCGTAATCCGGAGCGGAATTCCAATTAAATCTGCGTCTTTGAACTTGACTCCCGGTCGCTCATCACGGTCATCAAGTATGACTTCTACGCCGGCTTTCCCTAAGCGGGTATAGATTTCCCCGGCTATTTGCTTTTGTTCGGGCTCTTTAATACTGATCGGAGTAATAATGACGTGATAGGGCGCGATCGGCGCCGGCCAGATAATCCCATTTTGATCATAATTTTGCTCAATGGCAGCTGCCATCGTACGGCCGATTCCAATCCCGTAACAACCCATGGCAATCGTCTTTTCCTTACCGTCCTCGTCTGTGTAGATCGCATGCAGCGATTCACTGTATTTGGTCCCCAGCTTAAAGATGTGGCCGACTTCAATGCCGCGCGCCGAATTCAGTGTTTTCCCACAGCGCGGACACGGTTCGCCCTTTGCCGCCATTCGGACGTCAGCCACCTCAATATCAAGATTCTTAAAATCACGAAGTGGGGTAATATGTATCCAGTGATGGTCAGTTTTATTGCCTCCGCATTCACCGTCTATGATTTCATACACCCAAGGGTCGGCGATAATCTTGATTTTTTCCTTGAGGCCGATTGGGCCGGCATAACCCACATCGGCTCCGGTTACCTGGTTGACAACTTCCTCTCTGGCTAAACTAAGGTAGAGGCAGTCAAGCAGGTTCTTGACTTTAATTTCGTTAACCTGATGGTCACCGCGCACCAAAACGAGGACTACAGGATATTCCTCTTTTTCCGTTTCATAAATAACCGATTTTACAGCCTTATCCGCGGTATGATGGAGATACAGTCCAACATCTTCAATCGTCCGGCAATTCGGTGTATAGACCAGTTCTCTTTCCGCCAATTGCCTGAAATCAATATCCTCATGCTTTGTCGGTAAAATCACCGCTTTTTCGACATTGGCGCCGTATTCACATCCATCACAGTAGAGAATTTCCGCTTCGCCGTTATCCGCCATAACCATGAATTCGTGGGAACCACCCTTGCCGCCAATTGCACCGGGGTCAGCCTCAACCACACGAAAGGTCAAGCCGGCTCGCGTGAAAGCTCTCGTATATCCCTCATGCATTTTCATATAACTTTCATGTAAGCCGGCCTCATCCCGGTCAAAGGAATACAGGTCTTTCATGATAAATTCACGGGCCCGCATCAAGCCGAAACGTGGACGAATTTCATCCCGAAACTTCGTTTGAATCTGATACCAAAGTTGCGGTAGTTGGCGGTATGAGTTAATCTCGTTATGGGCAATCGTGGTGATAATTTCTTCATGCGTCGGACCAAGGCAATAATTCCTTCCCTGCCGGTCACACAACCTAAAAAGTTCGTCACCGTAGACATCCCAGCGGCCGGTCTGCTGCCATAATTCCGCCGGATTCAAGACCGGCAGCAGGAATTCTTGACCACCCTGACGGTTCATTTCTTCCCGCATGATCTGCTCAATCTTTCTGATAACACGGTAACCCATGGGCAAATAGGAGTAAACCCCGGCAGCTGTCCTTCTGACTAAACCGGCACGCAACATTAGTTTGTGACTGATGGTTTCAGCTTCCGTCGGTATTTCACGTAATGTAGGCAAAAACATCTTGGAAAGTCTCACCTTGTCTCCCCCTTGATTTATTTGTTCTTCCAGGAATTTCTCTCGACTACCGAAGCTCTGCCCGATTAACCCGCTCAAATTCATCCATAATTTCCTTAGACGGTTGTTTACTCATCATGCTAACAACAATAATGGCAAAAACGGACATTATAAAACCGGGAACTATTTCATATAATGCAAAGATGCCGCCAAAATGGGCTAATTGTTTCCAAACCAATACCGTAATACCCCCTGCAATAATTCCAGCAAGAGCTCCGGATTTAGTCATTCTCTTCCAGAACAAAGACATCACCAGGGTTGGACCAAAGGTTGCCCCAAATCCAGCCCAGGCATAGGCTACAAGATCCAGCACCAGATTATCAGGTTTAATGGCTAAGAGCCCAGCAACAATCGCAACGCCAATCACCGTCCAACGACTGATCGAGACCAACTCTTTCTCCCCTGCCTCTTTACGAATCAAGGATTTATAAAAATCCTGACCGATAGCTGAAGCAGTAACCAACAATTGAGAAGATGCCGTACTCATAATAGCAGCCAGAATTGCTGATAAGATAATCCCGGCGATAAAAGATGCAAAAATATCATTCGTCATAACCATAAACACGGTTTCACTGGCTGCTCCCTCGAGTGTCTGAGGAAGATAGACTCGTCCAACCATCCCAACCAGAACAGCGGCAGCTAGGGACAGAATAACCCAAACCATTGCTATATGGCGTGCCGGCTTGATCTCATCTGCCGAATGAATGGCCATAAAACGAACCAGGATGTGGGGTTGACCAAAGTAACCAAGGCCCCAGGCCATCAGGGACACAACAGCGATGAGAGAAAGAGCGGTTCCGTCAACGCTTGTAAAAGGGTTAAGAAGCTCAGGATTAATATTCTTCAAAGCAGCCAGTGTATCAGCCGGCCCACCACTCAGAAACATACCGGTAATAGGAACAATCAGGATAGCAAAAAACATGAGTATTCCCTGAACAAAATCAGTCCAGCAAACAGCCATAAAGCCCCCCAAAAATGTATAGGTGACAACCACTGCAGCTCCAATTAACATTGACCAGATATAAGGCAAACCAAAAACAGTGTTAAACAATTTGCCTCCGGCAACAAACCCGGAAGATGTATAAATCAGAAAGAAGATTAATATAAAAACTGCAGCAACACTACGTAATATTTTTAAGCTATCCCTGAACCGGTTCTCCAGGTAATCAGGCAAAGTCAGGGAGTCATTGGCAATTTGGGTGTAGTTCCGCAGGCGTTTGGCAACAAATTTCCAGTTTGCATAAGTACCGAGAGCAAGACCCAAGGCAATCCACGATGCCTCCATCCCTGACAGATACGCATAACCCGGCAATCCAAGCAGCAACCAGCCACTCATATCAGATGCCTCAGCGCTAAGAGATGTAACCCACTTATTCAGACCACGACTGCCAAGTATATAATCAGAAACATTTTCAGTTCTGTTAGAAAAGTTCACCCCAATCCATAACATCCCGGTTAAGTATAATATGGAAGCAGCAATAATGCCAAAACTATGCGACATTGACTTTCCCTCCTTATACTTATATGCATCCCCCAAATCGCGCTAGGAGGTATTATCGTAACACCTTTTTAGCTATGCTAACCCTCTTAAGAGCACTACTCCGTAAAAGGACTTACAGTGAAAATCACCGGTGCGCAATAATCCGGGCACTGAACTGTAACCTTTCCGTCAAACCCCATGGCTTCAGGGCTGACTCCTTTGCGCATGGCAAAAATAAAAGGATATATCGCATGCAGGGCAGTGACACAAACACGGTCGGTCCGGTCAAAATCGATCATGGGACCATCAATGGTGATGCAATCTCCCGGTTGGTATAATTTACACTGTGATTGTAGAACTTCAATTCTAATCTTCTGTTCTGCGAACATAGTCATTTTCACCTTCCTTTTATTTAATTAAGTAGTTAAATCATCAATATGAATTTGCCCATCATAGGCAATGTTTAGTTTCTGCAATTTATAATAAAGAGTGCTGCGCGGTATTCTGAGCATTTTGGCGGCTTTGGCCTTATTGTTTCCGGTAAGCGTCAGAACATTGATAATTGTCCGCCGTTCAGCTTCAATGACGGCTTCTTCCAGCCGTGTCAAGGTTTCAAAATTAGCCGTGATTTTATTATCACCTTGCTTTTGATTAGAATTCTTAATCACTAATGGCAAATACTGCGCCGTAATCATATTGTCATCTGCCAAAACCACCAACCGTTCCACCACGTTTTTAAGTTCCCGGACATTTCCCGGCCAATGATAATGCAGCAGCATAGCCATGACTTCAGGAGCAATTTTGTCAATCAATTTGTGATTGACCACAGAATGTTTTTTTAAGTAATAATCAATCAAAATAGGTATATCTTCAGGCCGCTCTCTGAGAGCAGGCAGCTTTAGCGAAAATACATTTAAACGATAAAATAAATCCTGGCGGAAAGTACCGTTTTTTAACATTGTTGCCATCTCACGATTGGTTGCCGCAATAACTCGAATATCCACTTTAATAGGCTTGACTCCGCCCACCCGGTAAAATTCATGGCTTTCCAAAACTCTGAGCAGTTTGGACTGCATCTCCAGCGGTAATTCGCCAATCTCATCCAGGAAAACAGTCCCGCCGTCGGCAATTTCAAACTTGCCGGGCTTTCCCTTCTTTTGCGCGCCGGTAAACGCGCCAGACTCATAGCCGAATAGTTCGCTTTCGATCAGGCTTGATGGAATTGCACTACAGTCGACTACCACAAAAGGTTGGTCGCGGCGCATGCTTTCTTCATGAATGGCGTAAGCAAACAGATCTTTGCCGGTACCGCTTTCCCCGACAATCATAACCGACACGTCACTCTCAGCCACTTTTTTTGCAATCATAATCAGGTCATACATCTGCTTGCTTTTATATACAATCCTCTCAAAACCGCAATTGCCATGAATTTGTTTTATGACCTCTTCGGCACGCTCCAAATATTTTATCCGGTTTTTGGCTTCCTGCAGTTCAAAACTCATTCGTTGGATTTCCGTAATATCCTGGTCAATAGAAACTGCCCCGATGACATGGTCGCCATCGCAAATCGGGATAGAACTTATTATAACCATATTTCCTTCCCGGGGCCTGTGTTCGACATATTCAACGGGATCGCCATTACGCAAAACTTCCAGACACAAGGCGTTGGGGAAAAATTGTGCAACATCGGTGCCGACAATCTCCATACGGTCAACGCCGTAAAGCTTCTCTGAGCGGTTATTCCAATAAGTAACGACGCCATGTTCGTCTACTACGCAGATAGCCTCGTTAACATTTTCCAGGATTTTCTCAAAAGATATCCCCATCCGTATCTGAATCAAGTTTTCTGCAGCAATTTTTTTAGTGGCCTCATCCGCTTTCATCATATAACACCCTTCCTCACTTGTCGCATATCCCGGTACTCCGGTTCAGTAAGCAGAGGGATGCCTAGCGCTTCGCTTGAATATATTCCGGCCGCTTGTTGAAATACTTGAGCATTTGCGGCTATGATTCCTCTTGTGAAAACATTCAATTAAATAATTTTGGCTAACTGCCGCCTATTATGCTTATTATATCAAAAGAGATTACTATAGTTTTTCAGTAAACTTGACAAAGCCGGCATTTCTTTAATATTATTAGTGCAAACTTTGTGCCAAACATCACAAACAATTACACCACTTTTACGTTTAATCAAACCTGAATACGGCTTAACGAAGTCATAAAGTAAATTTATGACTTGCGAATTTTGTCATAAGAAACCTTCAAGTGTCAGATAACTGACACATGAAGGTTTCTTATTGTTTAAAGGAATTAGTAACATTCTCTGTTAGGAAAAAGAAAACGGTTTAATTTTACGCATTCTAATTAACTGACAGATGTCAGGATGTTGACACAATAAATCTACAAACAATTCCCGTCTGCATATCATAATTTATTGATAAATATTTCATTCATCCCTGTCATTGAAGGAAGCGCCACAAGATCGTCCGTATTGATACCCGGCATAATTTCAACCAGTTCATCACCAGATAAACTTTTTGTGCCAGAATTTATATTTTCCAACCTTCCACCAGGAATACTTCAACTGTTACAAGAATAAGATAATAAATTGATATCTTTTTTATGACCTCTAAAAAATATATTATAAAACCTGCCTCCTACAGTTGACCATTTCTGTTTGATTATGCCGGGTTGGTGAAAGAATAGTAGCAAATCAAGGGGAAAGGGAGGGGATACAAAGTGGAAATAGCCACGGTAAAAGAACTCTACGCACAGAAGGAAAACTACCTAAATAAAAAAATTCAAATAAACGGCTGGGTAAGGACAGTCAGGGCTTCCAAGACTTTTGGCTTTATAGAGCATGTACGAATATTGAAAGAGCTCTGTCCTTTGTAAAAACCGTTGCAGGACTTTATGTCCGGCAACGGTTTTTGACAGAACAACCATACTCATCTAAAAGGCAGGAACTACACTGCCCTTGTAATTGTCTTCAATGAATTTCTTGACTTCGGGCGACTGCAGGGCCTGGCCCAGCTTTTTGATGCTGTCCTTGTCTTTATCCTCGGGCCTGACCGCCAGGATGTTGGCGAAAGGAGAATCCTTTGCTTCCATGAAGATGGAGTCCTTTACAGGATTGAGGTTCGCTTCCAGCGCGTAATTGCTGTTAATGACGCAGAGATCCAGATCCTCCAGCGCTCTTGGCAGCATTGCGGCGTCCATCATCTGGATCTTTAATTTTTTCGGGTTCTCAACGATATCCCTATCAGTGGCGGTTACGCCGGCGCCATCCTTGAGTTTGAGCAGTCCGGCCTCCTGGAGGACCGCTAAGGCCCGCCCACCGTTGGTCGCATCATTGGGGATGCCTACACTGGCGCCGTCGGACAGCGCGTCAAGCTTTTCAACCTTTTTGGAGTACACGCCCATAGGTTCGGTATGTACCTTGACTGTATAGGTCAGGTCAGCGTTATTCTTGGCGTTGTAATCCTCCAGATATGGCGTGTGCTGGAAGAAGTTGGCGTCAATCTGCTTGTCCTTCAAGGCAGGGTTTAAGAGCACATAATCGGTAAACACCGTGATTTCTAAGTCCACATTTTCCTTTTGCAGGATGGGCTTTACTATCTCCAATATTTCGGCGTGCGGTTTGGCGGTAGCGCCAACCACCAACTTGGCGGGAGTATTTGAACTCCCGGCGTTTTCCTGGGCCGGCTTGCTGCCGCAGCCCGCTAAAACACCTGCAGCAAATATTAGACAACCTACGAGTACCAAAAACCTTTTCACGCTTTTTACCTCCTTTTGTTCGCTATCTTGCCGGCGAGATTGTCGCCTAACATTTGGACCCCCTGGACAAGTATGATGAGGACTATTACAGTAATCCACATCACAGTGTCCTCATAACGCTGGTAGCCGTAATAATAGGCCAGGGTACCCAGTCCACCTCCTCCCACGATTCCCGCCATAGCTGAATAACCAACCAGGTTAATGGCAGTTATGGCAAACCCCAGCAATAAAGAAGGCATTGCCTCGGGCACCAAAACTTTGGATACAACCTGAGAATTGCTGGCTCCCATCGAAACAGCAGCCTCAACAAGCCCCCACTCAATTTCTTTTAATGAAGTCTCCACCATCCGGGCAACAAAGGGTATGGCCGCAAGAGTAAGCGGCACTATTGACGCCACAGTGCCGATAGGTGTGCCGACCACAAAGCGGGTAAGCGGTATGAGCAAAATCAGGAAAATAATGAATGGGACGGAACGCGTGGTATTGACTATCGACCCGAGGACCCGGTTTAAGCCCTTGTTTTCCATGATATGGTTTTTAGCGGTGGTTACCAGTATGATGCCCAGCGGCAGGCCAAACAGGTAGCTCAAAACAGTGGATATCAGGACCATATAGATGGTTTCCCAGGTAGCCACCAGTACTTTGCCGACAATCCAGGAATTATCCCCTAAAAGCTCAAGCATTTGTTAACACCTCTATTTCCAGGCCCTGTCCGCGCAGATAATCAAGCGCCTCTTGCAATAACCCGGGATGCCCGATTATTTCCAGGGTCAGGTTGCCAAACGGGGTATCTTTAATCCGGTCGATGTTACCGTAGATGATGTTGACATCAACGTTATAGCGCCGGACCATTGAGGAGATCAGGGGCTTGCCCGCTGAAGCGCCGATAAATGACACTCTGATAAGCCTGGTAGCGGTTTCGCCGTTTCGCTCCGTGGAACTGTGCAGCAACTCAGCGGGTACCTCATGGCTGATAACCGCATTGACAAAACTGTGTGAGGTAGGTGTCTGCGGGCTTGAGAAAACATCCAGAACATCACCGGTCTCTACAATCCGGGAATTGCTGATGACCGCAACCCGGTCGCAAACCTCTTTAATCACGTTCATATCGTGGGTGATCAACAAAATCGTCAAATTGAGCTGCCGGTTGATATCTTTTAATAGTTTTAAGATCGAACGGGTCGTCTGCGGGTCTAAAGCTGAAGTGGCCTCGTCGGATAAAAGCAGCTTGGGGCCGTTGGCCAGTGCCCGGGCGATACCCACCCTCTGCTTTTGGCCTCCGCTCAACTGGCCCGGGTGCATCCCGGCCTTGTCGGTAAGGCCCACCAGTTCCAGGAGTTCTTGTACCCGCTTTGTTGCTTCCGCGCGCGGCACTTTTGCTATCTCCAGCGGGAACATGACGTTGTCAAAGACGGTTCTGGAAGACAGCAGGTTGAATTGCTGAAAGATCATGCCGATCTTTTGCCGGGCTAAACGCAGCTCCCCCATGCCGAGCGAGGTAATCTCGCGTCCATCGACCGCAATAGACCCCCGGGTGGGCTTTTCCAGCATGTTTATACACCGGATCAGAGTGCTTTTGCCTGCTCCGCTCAAGCCGATAATTCCGAATATCTCACCCTTTTTCACAGTGAGACTGACATCATCCAGCGCCAGGACTTGTTGACCCGTTGTTGCATAGATTTTGCTGAGGTTCTTGATCTCGATCATTTCTAATACCTCCACTGAGGTATAATTTTCTTTTTGTTGACTTATTCCTGCTTTTCTGAAAAAAAAGACCGGGCTCCAAATATTCTCATTAACCAGCCTATTAATACTACAAGTATTTCGCTATGATATTAATATATAGTACACCAATTAGATTTATTAATATTACCCGTTAAGATATAATTTTGTCAACAAACAATTATCCCGATACTACCTGATTCATCGCAACTGCTTATCACCGGCCAGGTATCCGAATCATTTACACTTACCCATCAATTGGATCTTCCGGACCGGTCAGATCCAATTGATAAAATACCAGGTCAAGCCACTTGCCGAACTTAAAGCCGGCCCTCTTTATTGCGCCGGAATATTGAAAACCCATTTTTTCATGCATTACAATACTTTTTTCATTGAAAGCATCAATGCCGGCAACCAATGTCGCATACTCTCTTTCATTAGCAAGCTTGATTATTTGTTTTACCAGCGCAGTTCCAATGCCGCGTTTCCGATAGTCCCTATGTACATAAACCGAATGTTCTATCGTGTATTTATAAGCCGGCCAGGCTCTAAAAGGTCCAAAAGTGGCAAAACCCATGACCGTATTGTCTTCTTCGAAAACGATGACCGGAAAATTGTCCTCATTCTTCTTTTGAAACCACAGCTTTCTTTCCTCTATTGTCTGGACCTTATAGGTGTATACTGCCGTAGTATTTAATATAGCGTCATTATAAATTTCCATAATCTCACACAAATCCTTTTCAACTGCCTGCCTGATCATGCAACCCATACCTCCCTGCATTAGCTTAACATCGATTTCAATTAAGAGCCACTCAAAAAGCCAACTAATAAAAATTTCAAACTATCCAAAAGGGTGAGACAGAGAACCGTCCCCCGCCTCACCCTTATTGGGCGTTCACATAGGAAGTTTGACATTGTTTTTAATGTCAAGGTAAAGTAACCAGCTCTTGACTAAAGTAAAAATTCGCCGTAAAATTGTTCCAGACCGACCAGTCGGTTTGTTAGGGGGGCTGATAATTGTGGATAAAGCATTAAAAAAGGACTTAATCGCAGATGCTGCCTTAGCTTGTTTTTTGTCCTCCGGTTATAATTGTACTACTATGGATGAGATTGTAAAGGCATCGGGAATCAGTAAGGGGGGAATTTACTGGCATTTCAAAAGCAAAGATGAAATTTTTTTGTATATAATTGAAAAACGCCTGAGTGAATGGAACAGGGAATTCACGGCCCGGTTAAAAAGTGACGATTCAGCGAAGGAGGCTCTTGGCAAATTTGTAGATCTCTACCTTGAAGTAATAGCGGCGCCTTTTTTGGCATTAACCCATGAATTTTTACTGCATATCAAGGATAAAGAAATATTGAACAGAGCTTTGTCCCATATCAATAACTCAAATAGAAACAATATCATCAAGAATGTTATACGGGACGGTATAACTAAAGGAGAGTTTAAAGCATTAGGCCCTGAAACAGCTGCAAATATCTTTATCGGCACTTTCGAAGGTATCGGCGTTCAGTGGCTCAAGCAGCACAATGATAAAAAAGTCTTGGAGCACACCGCTAAAACCGCTTTAGATATCTTTTTGGAAGGTATTTCAAATAAATAATTAGTTAATATGCTTTTTAGTATTGATTGAATAGCTTATAAAGGAGAAGATATCAAATTGAAACGTTTAACAGTCCTGGCCATATTATTGTTAATTGCGCTGGTACTAGGGGGCTGCGGCAAGAAAACCACGCCTGAAGAAGAAGTACTGCTCCCGGTTGAGATCACCAAAGCTCAAGTTGCAGATCTGGCCCACACATTAAATACCAGCGGGGAAATTATGCCCGGCGCCGAGGCGGCTGTAGCCCCGAAGGTTTCCGGCCGGGTAACGGCAGTGCATGTTAAGGTGGGAGATAGAGTTAGCAAGGGGCAAGTTTTATTCGAGCTAGACGCCACAGAAGCCCTCAATGCAAAAACCCTGTCAGAGGCCGGGGTGGGTGTAGCAAGAGCCGGTCTACATAAAGCTGAACAGGAAGTCACTGACGCCCAGTTGAACTATGACCGCATCAAAGCGCTTTATGAGGCGCAAACAGTGTCTAAAACACAATTTGAGCAGGCGGAAAGCAAGCTCAATAATGCCCTCATCGGCAAGCAACTGGCGGAGGAGCAACTTATACAATCACAGGCTACCTATCAAAACGCACTGGAAAATTGCAACAACTTCACAGTGGCTTCGCCATTAACAGGATTGATAGCATCGGTAAGTATAGAAAATGGTGAAATGGCCGGCCCTCAGGCTACCGCGCTAACAATAGTGCAGTTGGATACAGTTAAAGTTAAAGTACCACTATCAGAAAATGTTGTCGTTTCCATTAAACCGGGGGTCGAGGTTCCAGTAATCATTAACTCTTTGAATAAAACCGTGACCGGTACCGTAGTCTCGGTAGCGCCTCAAGCTGACTCTTCCACCCGGGCTTTCCCCGTGGAAATTCAAGTAAACAATGATCAAGGTGATCTTAAAGCCGGCATGGTGGCCCAATTAGACCTTGAAACCGGCATATCCAAGGGAGCGATAACACTGCCGGTAGACGCCGTGTTGGAACGCAACGGGCAATTTTATGTCTATGCGGTAGAAGACGGTAAAGCCAAAGAAATAACGGTCAAGAAGGGGGTCTCGACCGGGGATCTGGTTGAAATAACCGAAGGTATTCAGGAAGGACAGGAGATCATTGTCAAGGGCAATCACCTGGTGACTGACGGCCAGGCAGTTGAAGTGGTCAATTCTGAAAGGGGGTAAACACGAATTGAAAATAACTGATGTATCTGTCGAACGCCCTCTTGCCATAACCATGTTGATTTTGGCCCTGGTTGTTTTGGGGCTGTTTTCTCTGCCCCGCCTGGCTGTCGACCTTTTCCCCAATATGGAGCTGCCGGTGGCGGCAATTGTTACCTCCTACGAAGGCGCCGCCCCGGCTGAAGTAGAGAAACTGATCACCAAACCAATTGAGTCGTCGGTGGCGACTGTCAGCAACGTTACGGAACTCAGGTCAATATCCCAGTTCGGGCGTTCGATGGTAATCGTAATATTCGACTGGGGCACCAGTGTGGACAACTCCGTTAATGATTTGCGTGATAAGGTCGAAATGATTAAAGGCTCGCTGCCATCAGATGCCGGCTCACCCATGACCCTGAAAATGGACCCCAATAATATGCCGATTATCATGCTCTCCGTTGAGGGGAAAGATTTGGTGCGCCTTAAGACAGTTGCTGAAGATACTATTAAACCCCGCCTGGAAAGAATCAGCGGGGTCGCCTCGGCTACAATTAACGGGGGCAAGGAGCGGGAAATAAAGATCCAACTGGACCGGGCCAAAATGGAGTCCTATGGCTTGAGTGTCTCTCAAGTGGTACAAAATATTGCCGGGGATAATATTGCAGGTTCAGCGGGAACTGTTGACAGCGGTTCCAGCGAGATGACCATTAGAGTTTTAGGTGAGTACAATACTCCCGAATCCTTAAAAAATATCAGGATTAGTCTTTCAGGTACAGGAAACACCATTGCCCTGGGTGATATTGCCACTATTGAGGACTCGTTTAAGGACGAGACCACCTACACTTCCACCAACGGCGAACCGTCCCTGGGTATTGACGTCATGAAAGCGTCGGACGGCAACACCGTGCAGGTGGCCAGGAAAGTACACGAGGAAGTTAACGAACTCAACAAGGTGCTGCCGGCAGGCATGAAGATAGAAACCGTAATGGACCAGTCCACATTCATCCAAAGTTCCATCGACGGTGTCACCCATCACGGTCTTTTGGGCGGCATATTTGCGATGATCGTACTTTACTTCTTCTTGCGTAATATTCGCAGCACTCTGGTCGTGATGATCGTAATACCCATTTCCATCATAGCCACGTTTGCCATGTTGTATTTCGGCAAGCAGACCATCAATATGATGTCCCTGGGCGGTCTGATGCTGGGACTGGGCTCCCTGGTGGACTTTTCCGTGGTAGTGCTGGAAAGTATCTATCGCTACCGGCAAAACGGTTTCGGGATTATTGAAGCAGCCAAGCTGGGCTCGGCTGAAGTGGGAAGCGCCGTGACGGCGTCAGCCATGTGCCAGGTACTTGTCTTTATGCCCATCGTCTTTGTGGAAGGGCTGGCCGGCATATTGTTTAAACCCCTGGCTTTAACCGTGAGTTTTTCCCATATCGCCGCTTTATTTGCCGCTTTAACGCTGGTGCCAATGCTTTCTTCAAAGCTATTGCAAAGTGTCCCCCCGCCTGAAGCGGTTTTTGAAGGAAAAAGCAAAAACCCTGCCGTCCATTTTGGACGTCTCTTGCACAGGCTGAACGAACGTTACGGAAAACTTCTGCGGTGGGCTTTGGACCACAGAAAGAGAGTCGTCGGGTTAGTTGTTTTGGCACTGGCCTTGAGCCTGGCCGCCACGCCATTAATCGGGACCGAGTTCATACCCAATATGGACCAGGGCGAACTGACCGTAGACGTCAAACTGCCGGCCGGGACCAAGCTGGAAGAAACAAAACAATTCGCTGAAAACATTGAAGACCTGATCAGGCATGAAATCAGTGATGTCGACCATATCTTTGCCACAGTCGGCGGCGGCGGCGCCTATTCCATGAGCAGCGGAGGCTCCCGGGAGGCTTCTTTGCAGGTAAAACTGAAGCCCTTGGACGAACGCCGGATTACAACCACTGAGGCCGCGGAACAATTACGCCGGATTCTGGCCAAGGTGCCGGGAGCTGAGATAAATGTAACTACCGGGTCGGCAATGTCAACCGGCAGCGCGATTGATATTTCCATACGCGGCGATGACCTGGAGGTATTAGAAGAGCTGGGCGACCAGGTGCTCAATATCGTTAAAGAAACCGCCGGGACTAGAAATGCCGTAAACTCCCTGGCCGATGCCAGTTATGAACTGCAGGTGGTTGTAGACCGGGAGCAAGCCGCCCGCTATGGCCTTTCCGCCAGCCAGGTGCTGTCCGCGGTCCGCAATTCTTTTGACGGACAGGTTGTCAGCCGGATGCGCACCGGCGATAACGAGGTGGATATCAGGCTGGAAACCACCGACAGTTTAACCGCCACATCAGATACCCTGGCCAACCTGACCATTGTATCTCCCACCGGCGCCAGGGTGCCGGTAACCTCAGTGGCGCAGATCGTAACCGACAAGGCCCCGCAGCAAATTTCCAGGTACACCCAAAACCGGGAGGTCAGTATTACCGCTGACATTGCCGGCCGGGACCTGGGCAGTATTAATGCGGAAATCCAGGCAAAGCTGGACAACCTTGCTGTCCCTGAAGGTTACCTGGTTGAGTTTGGCGGCCAGGCCGAGGATATGGCGGAATCGTTCGGCTCCCTGGGGCTGGCCTTGCTGCTGGCTATTGTGCTGGTATATATGTTCATGGTTGCCCAGTTTGAATCTTTGTTCCAACCCTTTATCATTATGTTTGCCCTACCCCCCACCTTTGTCGGGGTGGTCCTGGGATTGGGCTTGACCGGACACCACCTGAGCGTGCCGGCTTTGATCGGCGCTATTATGCTGGTTGGCATTGTTCTAAACAACTCCATTGTGCTGGTTGATTACATTAACACCCTGCGCAAAAAGGGTTACGATCTCAGGGAGGCTATTCTGGAAGCCGGACCGGTCAGGCTGCGCCCCATCCTGATGACCGCGCTTACCACCATCCTGGCGCTCCTGCCTCTGGCTTTCGGTACTGGTGAAGGCTCCGAAGGACAGGCGCCGATGGCCGTGGTGGTGGCCTTTGGTCTAACCCTGTCGACGCTTATCACCCTGGTTTTTGTGCCCGTTGTGTATACTATTTTTGATGATTGGGGCAAAAAAATAAGCCAGAGGCTCAGCAGGAAGGCAAACGCCCAGGTGACCTCATAAAGTAGATACAGGCGCAAAACATACAAATTAGTTTCTCACGCTTATCACTGGCCGGTAGAGGACAAAACTAAGCAATGTGGTTGAGAACTTTGTGTTCTCGCGAGTAGTTGCCCACGCCGCTATCGCGGGGCCACGCGTCATGAAAACACCGGCGATGTAGGCGCGATTTCAATCGCACACGGCGCGCCAGCGCCGGACTTGTGGCAGCCAATGCTGCATTTGTGCGAATGAATTCGCACCTACATTTTCAGAATTAGATAACACTGCAAATAAATAAAAGGCAAAGAGTTATCGCGTTGGCGCAGGCTCCTTGCCTTTTATCTTGCCCTTATTTCCGTTACCTTCTTGCCCTTTTTCCCATAATAATATGGTATTGGATACTGGTGTCCCTTAATTTCCTTGTAAGAACCTCTTTTTCACCCAGGTCCTGGCACTCGGCTATGGATTTTTTCCAGAGACGCTATTTCTTTTTTCAGGTTAACCTCATCGGGTACCCCCATTTGGAAGGGAAATTTTTTACAAAATGACATTACTCGACAACATATCTAAAGGATATATGTCGAGCGGCAACTAAATATACAACCTCCACTTCTTACAACAGAAAAGCCACTATTAAAAACTCAAATATTAGGAAACCCAAAAATTAAGTCAAATGGGAGAAGATATTTTAATTATGGATTACCGATTTTCAGATCTTATAGACATGCATCATCTCCATAAATTGATGAGTTCATTTTATGAAGCGACCGGGATTCTCTCTGCCATCGTTGATATCGATGGCAATATCTTAAGCGCAGAAGGTTGGCAGGATATCTGCACCAAGTTTCATCGCATCTGCCCGCAGAGCGAGTACAAATGTAAGCAAAGCGACAGCTTCATATCTGACCATTTGCACGAGGGACCTTTCATTGGGTATAGGTGCTTGAACGGACTCATGGATTATAGCACTCCTATTATCGTGGAAGGCCGGCATATGGCTACACTCTTTACCGGGCAGTTGTTGCACGAACATCCCGATGAAGAGTTTTTCCGCCGTCAGGCGAAAGAGTACGGCTTTGACGAAACAGCCTACATTGAGGCACTTCGCCGGGTTCCAATCATCTCTAAAGAACGGGTAGAATTCGTTATGATATTTTACTCACAGCTTGCCCAGCTTCTGGGTGTGATAGGGCTGGAGCGTAAACATCAATTGGAAGCGGCGGATAAGGTCTTAAAAGAACGGGAAGAACGTTTGAGGCTGGTTTTAGAGGAGAGTAACGACGGCTTTTGGGACTATAACGTTGAGACTGGGGAGGTTTACTACAGCCCGGGCTGGATTAAGATGCTTGGTTATTCGCCGGAAGAAATTGAACCGCACAGACGTACATGGGAAGAATTGCTTCACCCCGATGATAAGCCTAATGTAATGAAGGTGCTCAACGAGCATTTAGAAAGACAAACGACGCGATATGAAGTCGAACAACGCCTGTTGGCCAGTTCTGGCGAGTGGAAATGGATACTGGCTCGCGGTGAGGTTGTAGCGAGGGACAAACACGGCAGGCCACTACGTATGGTCGGTACACACACCGATATAACTGAACGAAAGCAGTCAGAGGCAGCATTGCGGGAAAGCGAAGAACGCTATTGTTTGTTATTTAACAACAGTATCGATGCAGTCCTTCTTGCCGATCCTGATGGAGTGATCTATGCAACCAACCCCGAAGCCTGCCGTATTTTTAGGAGAACAGAAGATGAACTTTGCCAAGCCGGTATAGACGCCATTATTGATACAGCTGATCCCAGACATACCGCTGCTTTACAAGAGCGGATCCGAACCGGGAAATTTAGAGGAGAACTTACTTTTATACGTAAAGACGGTTCTAAATTTACCGGCGAATTATCCAGTGCTGTATTTAAAGACAAAGACGGTCTTGATAAATCAAGCATGATCATTCGTGACATTACCGAACGGAAACAGTTTGAAAAAGAAATGGCCCGCCTGGACCGGATGGAGCTTGTGGGGAAAATGGCCGCAGGTATCGGCCATGAAATCAGGAATCCGATGACCACCGTACGCGGGTTCTTACAAATACTTGCAAGAAAACAGGACTGCAGTCATTATCAAGATTTCTATAATTTAATGATATCTGAACTGGACAGAGCCAATTCAATCATAACGGAATTCCTCTCTCTGGCTAAAAACAAGAAGGTGGAATTGAAACCACAAAACCTTAACCGTATCGTTGACGCTTTATTTCCATTAATTTCAGCTGACAGTATGCTTGCAGATAAGTACATTGAAATAGAACTGGGGGATATTCCAGACCTCGCAATTGATGAAAAAGAGATCCGCCAGTTAATCCTAAACCTTGTACGTAACGGAATTGAGGCGATGTCCCCTGGTGGGAAATTGACAATTAAAACGCTTCAGGACGGCGATCAGGTTGTCCTGTCTATACAGGACCAGGGCAATGGCATAAAACCTGATGTACTTGAAAAGTTGGGCACACCCTTCTTCTCCACAAAAGATAGTGGTACCGGCCTGGGACTGGCGGTTTGTTACAGCATCGCCAACCGTCATAACGCATACATGAAAGTGGAAACCGGACCTGGCGGCACAACTTTTTCAGTCAGATTTACACAGGACCGGTTAGAACATCTTGACAACAATTAGCTCATACTCCTTGGTTCCTAAGCCAATCTTCTCGGCATGTTCCAGACAGCTCCGCCATTCCGATTCCGGAGTAGAATTGGTAAAGGGGTCGTGATGATCCACAAAATCCGGTTTTGCCATGTTATTGGCCAACTGGCTTCCCGATATGGGCGTAGCCGACAGGCAGGCATCCACGCATGCCTGATCCAAAGCCAGCGGATCAAACGAGGCAAACATGCCGATATTCGGAAGGATAGGCACATCATTTTCCCCATGGCAATCGCAGTTCGGTGAAACATCCATCACCAGTGAAATATGAAAATTGGGGCGGTCAAATACAACAGCTTTCGCATACTCCGCCATACGGCAGTTCAGCAATTTACTGGCAGCGCTATAATCAACTACGATCGCGTCGAAATTGCATGCGCCCAGACAGCGGCCGCAGCCTACACAATTATCCTGGTTTAAATGCATCTTTTTACTTTCACTGTCAAATTCCAATCCGCCGTTGGCACACTCCCGCTGGCATCTTCTGCAGCCACGGCACAGTTTCGTCTCGACATGCGGCTTGCCGTTGCAGTGCTGCTCTAACTTGCCAGCGCGGGAGCCGCACCCCATACCGATATTTTTAATGGCGCCGCCGAAGCCTGCCACTTCATGTCCCTTGAAATGAGTCAGGCTGATAAAGACATCTGCATCCATGATGGCATGTCCGATCCTGGCCTCTTTTACATACTCACCGCCCACCACCGGTACCGCAATATCATCAGTACCTTTCAGCCCGTCTCCGATCAGGACGGGACACCCAACAGTCAGCGGAGTAAACCCATTTTCCCAGGCGCATCGAAGATGCTCCAGCGCATTTTTCCGGCTGCCAGGATACAAGGTATTACAGTCTGTCAGGAACGGCTGACCGCCCAGCTCCTTCACCACATCGGCTACTGCTTTGGCGTAGTTCGGACGCAGATAACCCACGTTGCCAAGCTCACCAAAGTGCATCTTAATGGCAACAAATTTCCCGTCCATGTCGATTTGACCGATGCCCGCCGCCTTGATCAACTTTTTCAGCTTGGCGGGTAAACCGTCGCCATACGCTACTGTGTGAAAATCTGTAAAATAGACTTTTGCTTTTTCCATTTATATACACCCCTGTTTGTCAAATTGATTGCCCATTTCGTAGGCTTCTTTCAAAGCGGAAGGAATATTCCGAAGTTTACTCCTCCGATTTTTTATGTTGACGCTGACTTATGCCTGTGGTAGATAATCGTACACCTTAAAGTTAACTTTAAGTCAAGAGCTTATTGATATTTTTTTGAGGAGTGAAATCAAGCATATACGATCGACGAGGCGGCCAAAAAACTGGGACTCACCGTACCCACTGAAGCTAGAAAAAATCAATGTTAAGGACCTCCATAAAACACAAAAGCACCCTTATAGGTGCTTTTGTTTGCTAACTTTCTTGCACAGCATTTCCCCAAAGGAAATTCCTACAGCAATTCTACGCTATTGCCCCAAACAAGTTGCTTATATAATTTTCCTTATTTAAAAGATTTTCTTAATACTTCTACAACATCCTCGTGCTTCATCTCACAGGGATTGGCCGTAAACAGACCGCCCATCGTTTCTCTTGCGTTGCGGGCAATCTTGTTGAATTCATCCGGTTTGATGCCATAATCGGACATTTTCAGATTGTCAACGCCGCAGTCTTTCTGCATCTGCACCAGCATGGTAATGAAATCCTCCGGCCTGGAAGCGTCCTTCATGCCCATAGCTCTCGCCATATTAATAAACTTATCATCACAGGCATGACGTTCAATAAAGAACTCGTAGAATGCCTTGGAGATCATGATCAGCCCCGCGCCGTGCGGCAGATTCGGGTGGTAGGCAGACATAGCGTGTTCAATGGAATGCTCTGCTGTCGTTACACTGATCGTCATAACTGCACCGGACAGCGTGTTGGCAAAAGCCATGTGCTCCCTTGCTTCCATATCGCTGCCATCCTTATAGGCACGGACAAGATATTTGCCCACGTTTTCAATAGCAGTCAGCGCATACATATCGCTCATCAGACTTGCGTAGGTGGAAATGTAGCTTTCGGTGGAATGAAACAGCGCGTCAAAGCCCTGATATGCCGTGAATGCCGGCGGAACGGATTTCATCAGCTCTGGATCAACAACAGCCAATACGGGAAACAGGGAATCATATCCGCCGAATCCGATTTTCTCGTTTGTCTCCTCATTGGTAATAACTCCCCACTGGTCGACTTCGCTTCCTGTTCCTGCAGTGGTCGTGATGCAGATAACAGGCAGCGGTTGGTTCTGCATGGGCATTTTCTTGCCCGTGCCGCCATTGATATAATCCCATACGTCGCCGGGGTTGGTTGCCATAAAAGCGATGGCCTTGCTTGCGTCCATAACGCTGCCGCCGCCGAGCGCCACAACAAAATCGCAGCAGTTTTCTTTTGCAGCCGCCGCTCCGTCCATAACGACTGTTTTTGTGGGATTTGCCTGAATCCGGTCAAACAGGATCGTTTCCACTCCGGCTATATGCAGTTCCTCTTCCGTTCTGGCAAGCGCACCGCTCTCCTTTGCGGATTTGCCGTTGGTGATGACAAGAAGGGCCTTTTTGCCCGGCATATTTTGTTTGTGCAGTTCATTCAGTCTGCCGCGGCCGAAAACGATTCTTGTGGGTACATACATATTGAAGTTACTCATGTGAAATTCCTCCCTGATAATGATTAATTAATAGACCTTGATGAAAATGTAACTGTGACATCTCCGCTGCCCAGTGCGGAGGCAAGTTCGCCGGAATCGCTTATGTGTCCGATCTTCACATAATTGTACGTGGTGTTGACGAATTCATAAAACACCACGACACAGTTACCGCCGTACAGCATGATATCGCCGGCTTCAATTGTACCGGGGCAGGACGATGTATCCTTACGGATGCTGTCCGATAAGTAACAGTATTTTTCGTTTCCGTTCAGTTCCGACATATCAAGCGTTAACGGTAATTTGGCAAGAAACGCTTTTGCAGTATCGTTGTCCTCAATCGCTGCTGTGAAATCCTTATTGTTAACTGTAATTGTCAACATAGCCTCTTGATCAGGTATAGCCATAGTTTCATTTGTTTTAGTATCTTTCGATACTATCTCGGTATTCTTTGTTTCTCCTGTAGAAGAAACGATAGGTTCCTGCGTCCTTACGGATTCACCCGTAGATGGTACATTTTGTGATTCTATATTGGATGCCTGTTCCGAACCGGACGGTTCTGTTGTACAGACTGAAAGAGTAAGAACCATCAAAAACGCCAGAGCCAAAGCCGCTGCATTTTTCATAATCTCACCTCGACTTACAGAAAAATTTTCTTTGGCAGCCCCACTTTAAGTTGTATAATAAAACTTAAAGTTAGGTTTAAGTCAAGAGGTATCATGGAAGTTTTCAAAAAATGTGGAGGACAATATAGATGTACTACTCTATTGGTGAAGTTGCCAATAAAATGGGAATCGCAGCATCGACACTGCGCTACTATGACCGTGAAGGACTTTTTCCCGATGTTGGACGCAGCAGCGGAGGCATTCGCGTGTTCACTGATACAGAAATCGAAACGCTGAAAATCATTGAATGTCTGAAAACAACCGGGATGCAGATTAAGGATGTCAAACAGTTTCTGGATTGGTGCAAAGAGGGTGATACAACCTTGCAACAGCGCAGAGATATGTTTTACGAACGCAAAGCTGCTGCTGAAAAGCAGTTGGCAGAAATAGAGAGGGCTCTGATCATGATCAAATTTAAATGCTGGTATTACGATACTGCTTTGGAAGCCGGTACGGAAACGGTGCCGAAAAATATGCCTATTGAAAAGATGCCGGATGAGGTCAAAGAATATAAATGTACATTATCAGATATTAACTATTAAATAATTAGACTCAAATTGACGAATTATGTAAAGCTTTACATAATTCATCCGCATGGCGAAAGCGTTAGGACTCGAGGAGGCAAAAGAGCCAATGGATTTCATCAGGGCGCTTACTAAATTGCAGGAGGACTGTGGCGTTGCCGATCTAAAAATGTCCGAATACGGTATCCAGCCGGACGAATTCATGACTTTGGCGAAAAACGCACGTGCCACGATGGGCGGGTTGTTTGCAGCCGACCCTGCTGAGTTAAGCAACAAGGACTGCGCCGCTATCTATGAGAAATCCTATCGTTAAAGAGAGGTGAATTTATTAATCTTTAATTATTTCCTTATAGCCCATTCCTGGTTGGGCTGTACCTGCTGTACTTAAAGGAATGCTTTCAATAATACTGCGCACATTGAAAAATGGAACACTAAAAATAAGATCTGAGTCTTTAAATCCTTTAACCAGATGCCGGCTGGAAGGGTCAATAAAAGTAACATTAACGCGACCTTTAGAAAGAGGTTGGGTAATTGCTCCTGAACAAGTAGAGCCGGATAATTGTGCCTTCAAAGGAATCCCAGTTTCATAAGTTGATAATAAGACAAGACGGCTAGCCTGACCAGGGTTACATAAAAACAGTACTAAATCAGGTTTCAACTCGAATGTCTCCAATGGACCAATGACAACATATTTTGATACACCAAACGGGGGTTGTCCTTGACTCAGGGACCGCATCCGAAAAAACGACGCATTGCAGGAAATAAATTTTTCTCCTTCAATAAGAAATTTTTTCGTTAACGCAGCCTTTTCAGGAGTAGGAATAGATAAACCCAATGATGTAAGCCCCCCGGGGCAAGTACAATTTTCAGCACAAATGTTAAACGTGAAACCTTTTCGGGCTGCTTGGTAAATCGCAGTACAGGGCATGATCCGATTTTCTTTACCGTTACTCGCAGGAACATCACTAAACGATACTCCTACAGGACTACCATCCAAGGCTAAAACCTCTTGAAGCTGTCTGGAGTATTCTTGCCAAATCATTTCATCACTCCTTTATATTTTTTTCTTGTAACTTTTACACTTACATCTTGTGATATGTGGTGAGACTCATTCCGTTTGTTAATCTACTCCCCAAATCTCAAACCATAAATTTTTCTAAGACCATGTTACAATAATGCTCGTTGTCTGTGAAGAGCAAGCAAGAACTCGCCTTAATATTATTTCTTCCTATGTATAACGCCTTCTTGAAATACAGTTCCATCACCTGGTCCAAATAACAACAACTGCCGTCCATCTAAGTCAGTCAGGCATTGTTTATTTATATACCACAACCTGCATAGCAGGTCGTTTTTCAAAGCAGACAAAAAAAATAGACTTTCGTCTCCCCTCTTTGACAATTGTATTACCTTTGCAGTAAAAAGTATTCCGGAAAATCTCAACCAATGAAATCCGATTAGACCGCCAGCAACAGTTGCACCTGCAGGACAGACACGATAAGGTTGTGCGCATCTCCTGTTTCGGTAAAAGCCTGTCGTGTTTCCTGATCTATCATCTCCTGGCTGCCGAAAATACTCCATTCAAAACAGCCGCTTCAGAGGGTGGGAGTGAATAGGTTGTAGCGGCCAAAAGCTTCTGCTTGACCCACAGGGTGAAAGCGTTTTAAATGAGATGCGTTCGAATGAACCGTTATCGACTCACATAATGCAGGGATAACATAACAGCCAGGCCCAGACTCATGGTGGCCAGCACGTTGCGGGTTTTATAGGCTGCCAGAGCAGCGGCACAACCAGCCAGTAAGTAATGGTTGTTCAAGCTCAAATCCAGCTTTCCTCCGGGTAACAACAGGACTGGTATAATCAGTGACGTCAACATGGCCGTGGGAACATGCTTTAACCATTTCTCCAGCCACACCGGCACCCCGTTCCGCCGAAAAAGGGCCAAACAAGCAAACCGGGTGAAAAGGGTGGCTATGGCCATGCCGGCAATAATCAAAAAAATCTCACTGCGCATGTTCACTCTCTCCTCCCATCATTCCGCCTACAACAGCGGCCGCCAGGCAGGCAAGAATAATGTACCATTTGCCGGGCAGATACAGGGCGCCCCATACGGCTACCAGCGCAGACACGACACAAACGCAAAAACTTGCCCTGTCGGTTAATTGAGGCAGGGGCCGGTTCTCCTTCTTAATTATAAAGCGACCCCCATCATTTTCGCTTTAAAGTGCCATCCAATAACAAGTGTAAATTAATTTGTTCCTATTCCCTAAAGGTATTCATCCCGGCAATTTACGGACGCCTTTTCTTCTTAATGTGCAATATTTACCGACTGAGTGCTTGAAATTAAATAAAAACAACTATATATTAGAGTAGCCTAATATATATAATTGCTAACTATTCTAAGGTGGAGATAAAAATGCAAAAAACAAGCGCTGAAGTTGATATGAACAAAAGACAAAAATACCTCGGGCAAAAGGGCCTGATAGCGCTTATAACATTCTTAAGCGCCTTTATACCACTGTCTACGGACCTTTATCTTCCCGCCTTACCTGGTATGGCGGTGTATTTTAAAGCCCCTATAAACCTGGTCAACCTCACTTTAATACTATTTTTTATCTTTTTCAGCGCCGGAATGTTATTCTGGGGACCGTTAAGTGATAAGTACGGGCGTAAGCCTGTTTTGCTCACCGGTTTGACTGTATATATATTGGCAAGCTTATTTAGCGCATGTGTTGTAAACGTATACCAACTGATAATATTCCGGGTATTTCAAGCAATTGGCGGTGGAGCTGCCGCTTCTGTTGCAATGGCTATGGTTAAGGATACTTATGATGGTAAAAAGCGGGAATCCATTCTGGCCTTGGTTCAGTCAATGACCATGATATGTCCAATAACCGCCCCGGTTCTAGGAGCGATTCTATTGAAATTCATTTCATGGCGGGGTATATTCTGGACTCTTACCGGTATCGGCATTTTGGCCCTGGCGGGCGCCCTTGCTCTGGAGGAAACTATAGGGAAGCGTTACACCGGAACGATAGGACAGACTATGGGCCGGCTGGGAGTTGTGCTCAAGAATCCTGGCTTTTCTTCCCTGCTCAGTGTGTTTGCTTTGGCCGGTATACCCACATTTGCTTACTTGGCCTCATCATCCTACATCTATATTGATGGATTTGGTCTGAGTGAACAGACATACAGCTACTTTTTTGCCCTGAATGCAGTGTTTTTACTGCTTAGTCCGATGCTATACCTGATTTTGTCCAGGCGATTCAACCGCGGTTCTATCATTATAACCTGTTTTGCAGTGGTAGCCATGAGCGGAGCACTAATTGGCAGCCTGGGTAATCTCGGTCCCTGGCTATTTGCTGTCACCCTGATACCTTCAACCATAGCTTCCAATTGCGTGCGTCCTCCCGGCACCAACCTGATGCTGGAGCAGCAGCAGGAAGATACCGGTTCAGCTTCAGCCCTGATGAGCTGCGTCAGCCTTTTGATGGGCAGTGTCGGGATGCTTCTGATTTCTTATGACTGGAGCAACATCATTTTAGCCCTGGGTATCTTGAATCTCATTGTCGGGCTGACTTGCGGAGTACTCTGGTTGTTGATTTCAAAAAGATCTTTTATTAAACAAGTCCCCCAGATGCAATTGCTGCAGCAACATCAAGCGAAACACAAAACAACGATTGCAGACCAGTAGAACGCATCCTAGATGACCTTGGTATTTAATGGCATTCATCAGCATTTCCACACTGAGTAGCTGTACCCAATAATAAAATTATTAAATTAATTCCAATTTTGCACTTCTACAATGTTCCCTTCGGGATCCCTTGCATAAGCAATAGTCAAAACACCGACACCCGATATTTTTATTTTAGCAATCTCACCTAACATGCTGCCACCGTTTTTTAATAGTTTATCGCAGATCAACCTGATATCCTCGACCAGGAAAGCTATATGGGCAAACCCTGGTTTATTAATAGAAGTTGCCTCATTTCTTTCAATTTGCTTGTTATAGGTAAATATTTCCAAAGTCGGACCATCCACATATCCAGGTAAGCGTAAATGCACACCCCTTACGCGGGCACTTTTTAAGTTTGTAATCTGATCGAACCATGCCCCGCCAAAATCCCGTTCTGGATATACGGGTTCACACCCAAAAACATTAATATAAAACTGAGCTAGCTTTTGCCAATCTTTTGCAACGATATTCGTATGGGCAAACTTTACATCCACGTCAAATCCTCCCTATTAAGTATTTAATCAAAAGATTACAAAAACACTTGATCAATGGTTTGGCATTATTGAAACTTGATTACTCGGCGCCTTGTTGCCAGAGTTGCCAGGTGAAAAAACCTAATAGATATGAAAAAGATGTAACTAAGTATCTAATACATATATTACACTAAAAGGGGCTTAACCTTAAATAGGCAGAAATGTTAATCACCAAAAAAACACACAAGTTCGGTGAAACCCCAATCATGTATACTTAGATGGCTGTGAGCGTCAATAATCCCCACCATGCAGGCCGGGTGGGGATTTAAATAGTCCTATTTAATTATTCGACAGATACTTGCTTTTTTCCTTTGAGGTTTTTTCAGAGACTCTACTAAACCACAACGATTATAGTTTAGTTTACAGACTTAAGACAGATTTCAATAACTCCCTAAAATGAGATCTTGTCAAAATTTCTAAACTCAAAGGTGATTTGGAAATAACTTGTTTCCAAATTCCATCAATATCCCTAATAAAACATATATTGCATTTATTTGTTTTCATTTCGATTTTTCCGGTTGTCCCCACAGCAAACCTTTCTTTTGGTATGAAATCAATTTCATACTCACCTGTTTTCAGCTTAAATATCTTGGATTTATAGTTAACCAAATTTTTTTTATTTATTGTTAAAACCTCATACGACGTTGATATTATTTTTTCTTCAATTAAATCTGAAAGCCAATCTTCAAGACGTTCAAAGAATGCTTTTATTACCAAAGGACATAGTTCTTTAATAGCAATTACCTTTTCTTTTCCTTCTTTCTGCAACTGTTTCTTTTTCCTTAAAAAAATAGCTAAATCATCATCCATCTTATCCATCACCTCTTAAATTCGCTGAAACAAATTTCTTGAAGTTCTAGTTAAAATCTTTATTATAAGCCGTGTGGGCTTGTGGATTCAATTTTGTTACGTTTTGAAAACATACTTATTAGTAAAATTGCCAAGAAGCTGGCTAACAGGCCTACATATAGAGGGTCCAGCCCTTTTGGAAAAGCGAAGTGCCATATTAGGTCCACCAGTGGGCCTATCAGTGCAGCTGCGATTCCAGCCGGCGGCGTTACATGATGGGGGAAGAACGCCGCCCCCAGCAATGGGAAAAGCACAGCGCAACCTCTGAGACCCATGGATAAAAAGCTCCAACCCATTATCATAGACTTTAAACTGCCGGCAACAAAAAAGATTGCAAGAACACTTATAACAAAGATTAATATACGTTGTACTTTCAATACCTCTTGGTCACCAGCATGAACTCGAATAAACCGTTTATAGATATCCTTGGTAAGCATGGTGGAGACACCAAGTGTTAAACCTGCCCAGGTACCTATAATAGCAACTAATAATGTTGCCAAGACTACCCCTGCTAAAAAAGGAGACAGATAATTCATAACAAAGATAGGCAAGACTTGTTCGGATGGTGTATTTGGAAAATTAGCCCGCATAAATAAACCAACCAATATGCCTCCTATACCAAGCGGGGGAATCATAAAAGCAGAAATTAATGCTCCAGTACGGGCTTTAGCAAGGCTCTTGGCGGAAAGAACAGCCTGAATATAAGTTTGGGTAGAGAGTACTCCTACCAGTAGTGAAAACCCCGCCGCAAAATCCTGGTTGAAACTACGGCCAAACAGTGAAAACCAGGGGTATATTGGGAAATGAGCTGTTAACCCGGCCCAACCACCTACCATTTTATAAGCAAATACACCACAGACAATGGTAGCCAGGTAAAGTAAACCCAATTTTGCCACTCCAACTAGTCCCGCACCCCAAACTCCACCGAAAAATACATAAGCTAGTACCAATAACACACTTATCAAGGCAGCCAAGCTCGGATTAATTTGCAACATAGCAGTAAGCAGCGCTACTGCCGAAAGTCCTTGCGCAACAATATTCAGAAAAATACCGGCGGAAGATAAAATACTTGAAATTGGACCAATACGATGGCCATATACACTAACAAGGTACTGGGGCATTGTTTCTATATTTCTATCATATAACTTCCAGGCTAAGCCAAGCCCAAGCACGGCGCAAGCAATACCTCCACCCAGGGTGAACCACCAGGCGCAAAAACCAAAATTGAAAGCCAACTGTGCCGTACCTATAGTAGAGGAACCACCGACCATAGTACCCATAATCGTCCCCGCCACCACTGCCTCATTAACCCGGCCTCCACCAAGGGAAAAATCCTTTGGGGATTTAACCATACTACCGGCGTATATTCCGATTGCGATGATTGCTAAAAGCGTAATTACAATCCCGGCAATGTGACCGGCCGTCAGTAACAAATTCATTCTTTAACCATATCCCTTCCCTGTAATCTAATATTCTTAAAATGCTTGTTGTTAAACTTTTCATAACAACTGCAAACATATTGAACCGGTTTAAAAGATAATTTCATGGATTTTTACCTCTTCTTAAAGAGACGAGTTTAACTTTTGTTCTTAGAAAGTTGAGTTAATAATAATATATCTATGCATATTTTTCTAATGCATGTTATTGAGATGTTTCGGGCTATTTCATAGTTAATATCTATATTTTAATATAACCCATAGTAATTTATATGGTTTATATGGATTAATATGGACGTATTTATAGATAATATCTATGGATAAAACTCTTTATATTCGCTATATGCATGCCCCTTGGTTATTTCAGTTGATTATATGGGCAATATCTATAGATTTTGATATACTTAATTTAGACTGAATTTCATGCTAAAGGGTGAGCAAAATGAATCTTTACCAGCTTTACTATTTCAGAACTCTAGCTAAGCTAGAGCACTACACAAAAGCTGCCGAAAAGCTTTCCTTAACCCAACCCAGTCTTAGTCATGCAATTTCAGCTTTAGAAAGTGAGCTAGGAGTTCCATTATTTAAAAAGCAAGGTCGTAATGTTGTATTAACAAAACATGGGAAGTTATTTTTGCCATATGTGGAAAATGCATTAAGGGAGGTGGAAGAGGGCACTAAAAAAATTAAAGAAATGTCTAGCGATACAAACGGTATAATTAGTATAGGATTTACCTATACAATTAGCTCTCATTTCATACCCAACTTAATCACCAACTTTTTAAAAGTTAATGAGCATAAGAATATAAAAATTTTTTTACATGAAGGCGGGACTACGAAGGAAGACTGTACTTCTGATTTAATCAACGGTTTGAAGGATGAAAAATTCGATCTGATTTTTGTTTCTTTAAAACATAAAGATCTGAACGTAGAGTTTATTCCTATATATGAGCAAGAATTCGTTGCCCTTCTACCATATGATTGTCCTCTTGCTGGTAAATCCACGATTGATTTAGAGGATACAAAACCCTATCAGTTAATACATTACGCAGCAAAAAATGGGTTAAAACAAGAGATTAACCGTCTTTTTTCAATGGTTAATATGGTTCCCGAGGTTTGCTGTGAGGTAGAAGATGAAACCTCTATGGCTGGGTTGGTTGCAGCCAGTATTGGCATAGCCATTGTTCCATATAGCCCGACTTTCAATAGCTTTCATATTAAAATTCGTCCAATTAGTAATCCTTTGGTTACAAGACTGATTTATCTTGGCTATATAAAAAATCGTCACCTAACATTGCCTGTTGAGCGATTCAAAAATTATATTCTTAATAATTGCATGAACAAAAAGTTTCGTGTGAATAGGTTAAACTGGTCTTATTACCCAGATAATGAACAAGTCAAATAACCTGATAGTGTTCGGTTAACTAGTTTGTTATTATAGTAAAGGTGGAGATTTTCCAGCAGTTTATGCAGGAAAATCTCCACCTTAATCTTTACGAACCCTAATTACACATAACATAAATATCAAAATATACTTGCGACGGTTTAAACAGACCCCATCTGCTAATTTTACCACACCCAGTTAGCCACTCACTCTAATAGTGAGATCGGTTTAAGCCAGATGCGGCAGTGCCCTCCTCATTACTTTCCTACTTTAGATTCCCAGGGGGTTAATGCAAAGCAACTGGAGTATTATCCGGCATTTATGAATAATTTCCAAGTTTGCTTTGCATAACGGATACTTTGCATAAGAGGGGGGATGCAAAGCTTAGCATATTCGCCCTGGGTCCCTTTTAGCCAGCCTATCGGATATCTTTATATTATTGTTTTTGGACAACTAAAATATGTTCTCAATTTCACTAATAAGGTTATGTACGGTGAAGTATTCAAGGCTATTTTAGATAGGAAAACTTGGTTGATATTCATTACTTGAACCAACACTTTCTTTCTCATGCAATACTTTCTTTTTCTTGCAACACTTTCTTTTGCATGGTTTCCGGCAAAAGGGCTACGGCTATTAACCCCAATGCAAACACCGCCGGCGTAATTTCCAACCCAACTTTCAAACCATAATACTGCCCTATAAGACCCACTGTAAAAGGAGCTAAAACCGAACCCAATCTTCCTATATTGAAGCAGAATCCTCCAGCCAGTGCACGAAATCTTTCCGGGAACAATTCACCATAATAAGCGCCCATAACGCCAAACACACCACCGAAACCAAAACCGACCACAGCGCCCCACCAAAATAGTACTTCGTTGGGTAATATCAGATACATAATAACGGAGACCATATCAAACAAAAAGCAAATCGCCATAACTTTTTTTCTACCAATTTTATCAGCTAGAGAAGACCACGCTTGATAACCTATAAACATTCCAATGTACATGACAATTGTGAAATTTGCCATTCTCTCAACGCTTAATCCTCTAACTGTCTTTAAATAAGTTGGAACCCATGAACTAACACCCCAGTAACCTCCCATATTGGCTACATTCAACAAGGTTGCCAAAATGGTGATTTTTGCAATCCCTCCTTTGAAAAGAACACCAACGCCAATTTTTTCTTTTACTACGTTTTTTTCAGCATTTAGTTCATCAGTTTCGTCAGCCGGGATTGCAAAATAACAATAAATAGCCACAAGAATCGATGTTGAACCCACCAGGAAAAGAATCCGCCAGTCTACACTTAAAGAAAATCTTCCTAGAATTGCCGCGGCAATTCCTCCGAGTGCAAATGTACTTAACATGAAAGAGTTTGCTCTTGCACGGTATTCTGCATTCCAGTGTTTAGTTAATAGTGCGACTGCAGGCCCCCAGACGCCCCCAATACCAAAACCTGTAAAAAACCTTAATACCATCCAACTACCAAAGTGCGTAATAAAGATAACAGGGAATGTTGCAATTCCAAACCATACTAAACTCAAGATTATGGCGAATTTTCTCCCTTTATTTTCAGCAACTACTCCCAGTACAATACTGCCTACCATGGCGCCGATCATACTTACAGAAGACAATAAGCCCCCTTGGGACAATGAAATCCCAAGTACGTTGATGATGACGGGCATCGCAATGGACAGAATAATCAAGTCATAACTATCATAAAAATAGGAAAGAAATGTAGCCGCTAAAACCTGCCATCTTTGCGGTGTCCCAGATTGACTTTGCGAGACATTTACAGTATCTTGCATTTATATCTTTCCTCCTACTAAATTTTTGTAATAACAGCAGATAAGGAATTTTTCTAAAGAGCCTGGCAATTCTTATCTCTCGTCATTGTAACGTAGAAGTCCTATATTTTGCAGTCCTCTGATAAACTCATCCGGAATAAAGAACTTTAGTCCATAATTGTCCCGGAAAAACCAATCAATGTAAGTGAAAAGTTCTCCTTTACTAATATTCATTTTTTGACAACACCAGGGGTCAAAGTAAGCTGTATAGTTTCTAAACTCAGGATATTCATAGTAACGAAACATTTTTAGCCAATTTTGAGCTGCAAAAGGCCCTAAAATAGCTACATAGCTGTTTTCCGCTGCAGCTTCTTCTGCCGCAGCCGGCAACCATGCAGGAGAAAAAGCCAATTGCAACCGGTACTTTTTCCCCGACCATACTAAAAGATACTCTGCTCCATCTATCGCTTCAGCCACGACTAAGCCGGAAACTTTTTGTTTTAGATAGGCAACCAATTCCTTCAGAAATATACCAGCTGTTTGCTCTTTATCGGCTAGAGCCAGCTTTAAGTTTTTTTTCAGTTGCCTAATGAGATCAGACACCAGAGGCAACACTTCATTATTAAGAGAAATCCCTTCTTCTGTTCGTTCAAGAATTACCATTTCTTCAAGGTTTTTTATTTCCTTTTCCGTCGCCTCCTTACCATGCAAGGAAGCTATATCTTTCAAAAGAGGGGCAGGTATCATGCTCGTCCCGCTTCTCCGGCAGCAAACGACGGCCGATTCAAGAACATTCAGGCAAGGGTAAGGGTTTCGTTTCTTCAGGTAATTTACTAAAGTTATTGCAGAAACCATCATTTTTCTCCTATTTATAATCTTTAAAATTCAATCCACATCCATATGACCTCTGGTTTTTTAAAACGGGACGGTCAGAAAGAATCTAACCGTCCCTGCTTTCACAGACTTAGCGTATTTTAATCTTGCCAAAAGTAGGCAATGCGGGAGGAATAGGAGGCATTTGCCACGTACTGGTAAGAGGAACTGGAATATCCCGGTTAATGATCACATCAATGACAGTGGGCTTCTGGCTCTTGATTGCTGCTTCCACTGCAGGAGCAATGTCTCCGGGATTTTCTACGCGCACGCCTTCGCCACCCATGGACTTAGCCATTGCTGCGAAATCCGGGTTCCAAAGTTCACCATCGTGATATTTTGTGCCTTCATAGGTTTCGAAGTTGGTGCCAATCTGACGTCCGCCAAAGTAGAATCTCTGCAAGTCACGAATTGCGCCGATGGCATAGTTGTTCATAATAATCCAGACAGCAGGTAGATTATATTGAACAGCGGTTGCTACAGCATGAGGCATCATTAAGAAGCCGCCATCACCACAAACATTAATACATGTTGTTTCAGGTCTGGCTAATTTAGCACCGAGAACACCACAAACGCCAAATCCCATAGCAGCAAATCCACCGGCCGTAAAGTGGGTTCCCGGGACTTCAGAACCCCAGAACTCCTCAATCCAAGGCTGGTTGTTTCCTACATCTGAGAACATGATGGCATCCTTCGGTGCAACCTTGCGAATATCGTAAATCAACCGTCTTGGATCAATGGGTTTGTCATCACAAGTTTTAAACGGTGTTACAAAATCATCCCATTGCTTCTTGTATCCATTTAATTCTTTAAACCAAACATCATATTTACCAGGCTCATTAAGTTCCTTAGCTTTTTCAATTAACTGACCAAGAACGGTCTTGATATCACCTACAACTCCCATATCGACCGGATAGTTTCTGGCGATTTCGGAAGCATCAATATCAATCTGGATCAGTTTGGTAGCCGGGATGTTGTAAGCAAAACCAGGCTGCCAGGAAGCAGTATGCAAATCGGAGAACCTGCACCCCAGAACCAGAATTACATCGGCATTGCGGGCAGCTTCAACAGCGGGATAATGCCCCCAGCAACCACAAACGCCTAAATGAAGCGGATGGCTTTCCGCCATAGCGCCCTTACCCATGAGGGAAGTATAGACAGGAATATTCATACATTCTGCAAATTTTAGCAGTTCATCTCTGGCTTCCGATACGTGGACACCGCCTCCAGCCAAAATCAAAGGTCTTTTTGCTTCCTTTAATTTCTTAAGGATGGCTGTAATAACATGAGGTTCTGTACCATGACGCCAGGAAACGGAGTCCGCCCAGTTTTCAGGATCCGGAACTACTGTTTCACCTTCTGTCTGGTAAACATCGTATGGAACTTCCAGATGAACTGGACCAGGTCTGCCGGTTTGCATCAATTTAAACGCCTTCGGAAGAAATGCTGAAATCTGTTTTACAGTAGTAGCCTGATAACTTTGTTTCACATAATTTCTTACTACTGAGGGAAAATCTGCCGGGTGTTGACGATAGGGTTCCTGCAGGGCACCAGTGTCAAATTGATCGGTGGTCACTTCTCCGGTAATCAGCAAAAACGCGGAAGAATCATAATATGCGTTAGCCACGGCACATGTTGAAAGTGCTGGACCAGGTCCAGTTGAAACATAAACGGGAAGCGGCACTTTTGTAAGACGGTAATAAGCATCAGCCATAAATCCCGCTGCCGTTTCTATACGGGGCCAAACTATTTTGATCTGATCTTGTTTGTCATAAAAAGAATCTAAAAGGCCGATCGCCCCATGTCCGGCATATCCAATCATATAAGGAATTTTTTCTTTTAACATATACTCAGCAACGACATCCGCACCTTTGTATTTACCTAATTTGTCCGCGGTGTAAATCATATGACATCCTCCTTTTTTACTAAATCAACATTGCCTTAACTTACCATGGATGCTTTACGTAACTTATTTTCGTCGTTATCTTTTTTACATCATCTCTTTTCAAAGTGAAGCTTCCCTTGGTACGGCTTGCTGTCACTTATAGTCACTACACATTTCGGGTAACACAAAGAGATAGAAATCTCCTAAATCTGCCTAACAAAGCCGGCGTGTTTTACCCTTTATTATCCGTATTATGGCCTGTTTCAGTATTCCGGTGAGAATACTCTTATTTCCCTTTTTCCTCTAATAAACGTAAAATCTTTTCCGGAGTAGCCGGAATTGATTCCACCAAAACACCAACTGCATCATAAATCGCGTTAACAATGGCAGCAGGTTGTGTATTGTTAACCATCTCACCAAGTCCTTTGGCCCCATATGGCCCGTATGGATCATAGCTCTCATGAAACTGTACTTCACTATGTTTGGGCATATCCATAAAAGTCGGTATGATATAGTCAGTATAATTGGATGTTTGCATATCAATGCTCTCCGGGTAATTCGGAGTAAGGTCTTCGAACAGGGCCATACCTATACCCATGATGTCACCGCCATCAACCTGTCCTTGAGCCGACAGACGATTAATTACCGTCCCAATATCATAGCAGGTATATAAATTTTCTACTTTTACAATACCTGTCTCATCGTCAACTTCGACATCTGCAACAGTCGCACCCCATCCCACGGTACGGCTTGGAAGCCCCTTGCCTGTTTCCGGATCGTACGGCGCAACCGGGGGGCGAAAGCCTCCTGCAACAATCAGCGGTACACCACTAGGGTTGGCATCTCCTCCAATGTCTTTCAATGTTACAGCCTGTGAGGGATCGCTTTCTTTAAACACTTTGCCCTTTTCATACTGCACTTCTGAAACATCGCAATGCAGCATACCGGCCCCATAAGACTTTAATAATTCTATGAGTTTTTTTCCCGCATCAATTGTTGCATTTCCTACTGTGTAGGTTGACCGGCTTCCGGCTGCGCCTATACTATAGGAACAAGTGTCCGTGTTCGTATTATCGTGCGTAAAGTTTTCCAGGCCAATTCCCAGAGTTTCTGCGGCAATTTGTATCGTCACCATTTTTAGACCTTGACCCAGATCGGAAATAGTATTGGTAATGTCAATACAACCATCCCTTTTAACCCGCATGGAAACGGTTTCGGCATCCCCTCCACCATTAAAACCTGTGGGATAGAAAACAGATGCTAACCCTCTTCCTTTTTTAATCATTACGGACTCCCCCTTCCCCAGAGTCTTTAGAGCTCATGGCAAGATATTTTTCAGGAAGTTCTACACCTGCCATTTTCGCCACTTTTTGCAGAACTTCGATGCCTGAAACAGCTACAAGTGGATTTTGGGCATGCGCCAGGTCCCCTTCCTTAAATGAATTAACAAAGCGAATATCAAAGGGACTGATCCCGACCGTCCTGGCGAGCTTTTCGGTCTGAAGTTGTTCCGCAAACTGCCCAACATTTACTCCGAACCCCCTCATAGCGCCGCTGGGCATTTTGTTTGTATAAACCAGTGTACCGTCAACCCATACATTCTTGATTTTATTTGGACCCGCTATATAATTCACACTCTTTTCCAAAACATACATCCCCATCTCGGAATACCCACCGCAGTCATGAATAAGTTCTACCTGGCGTACGGTAATGACACCATCTTTACGAATTCCATCCTTATACTTGAAGAACCACGGATTACGAACTGAGCTGTGAAGCATTTCATCTTCACGGGTGAACGCAAATTTCACAGGTCTTCTGGTCTTTAAAGCCAATAAACCCGCGATATGGTCGGTATGAATGCTGAGCATACCGCCGAATCCACCGCCAATGGTACCGCCAACAAGCTTCAATTTGCTCAGTGGAATTTGAAATACATTTGCCAAATCCCACTGGGTAAAAAACAGACCCTGAGATTTTGAATGAATAACAAGTCTGCCTGTGCCGTCAATATATGCAAGTGAACTGCAGGTTTCCAAAGGCGCATGTTCCTGGGATGTCGTCCTATAACTTCCTTCTACAATGAAATCCGCTTCAGCAAAACCCTCTTCAATATTTCCCTTTCTAATTTTTCTGGTCGGATATTTACCATCAAACAGGTAGCGGTTTCCTTCCGGACGTACTAAAGGCGCTCCCTCTTTCATAGCTTCACGCGGATCAACTACAGCAGGAAGCTCTTCTATGTCCAGCTTTATTTTGCTCAACGCTTCCAAAGCGGTAGCTTTGTCATCGGCTGCAACCGCTGCTATATTCTGCCCCTTGAACCTTACCATTTCCTCAGCTAGAACATCCTGATCCGGGTACATGGCAAATTTGTTGTACGGAACATCATCTTTAGTAATAACTGCATGAACACCTTTTACCTTGAGCGCCTCTGAAATATCAATTGAATGAATCCTGGCCCTCTTGTAAGGAGAACGCAATGTTTTGCATATAAGCATTCCAGGCATTTTAACATCGCTCGGGTACACTGTTTTTCCGGTTACATGCCCCATAACATCATATTTAGGAATGCTTTTGCCAACATAATTAAGCATTTATCTCACTTCCTTCCGGGAGGCGGCCGAATTCTCCGCTTACTACAGCCGAAACAGCTTTAACATACTCCTTATATCCACCGCATCTGCAAAGATTTCCACTTAAGGCATCCTTGATTTCCTCTTCCTTTGGAGTCGGATTATCCAATAGGAACGCAACTGTCGCCATTACCATACCAGGCGTGCAATAACCACATTGTGGAGCGCCATATTTGATAAATGCCTGCTGAACCGGGTGAAGTTCGGAGCCATTACTGAGACCCTCAACTGTTACAACTTTTTTCCCTTCTGCCGTAAGCGCCAGAACAGTGCAAGACTTTACCGCTTTTCCATCAAGAATTACCGTACAAGCTCCGCAATCTCCATGGTTACAACCACATTTAGGACTAACCAGATGCAGTTCGTCTCTTAAAACTTCCAGAAGCGTCGATTCAGGCTTTGCAATCGCTTGCATTTTTGTACCGTTCACATATAAATTTAGAATCTCTGACATTGGCTACTCCCCCCTTATTCCTGCTGCCGCTTTGATCGCGCGGGAAACCATTACCGGTGCAGTTTTATTCCGGTACCATGCACTTGCTCTGAGGTCATCGATGGGATTGATTTCATTCAGCACTTTTAAGCTGGCAGTTTTAATTACATCTTCCGTAAGCTTTTTCCCGCGCAGAGCAACTTCAACCCGCTCACAACGAATTACGGTAGGCCCCACAGATCCAACTGCCACGCGCACGGTTTTACATACACTATTCTCCTGCTCCACATAGGCTGCCGCATTAACAACAGAAAGCGTTTCAGCCTGCCTTCTTCCAAGCTTTTTAAAGGAAGCATGTCCTTTTTTCAAATTGATTTCAATCCTTGTAAGAACTTCATCCGGTTTGGCGACAGTCTTTCCCGGCCCTGTGAAAAATTCTGAAGCTTTTACTGTTCTCTCTTTTTTTTCCGACTTTAAAATGAAGTTTGCATCCAGTACTATAAAGGTTGGGATGCTATCATTAGCCGGAGAGGCATTCATAATGTTTCCACCGATCGTTCCAGTATTTCTAATTGTAAGCCCCGCCATTTGACTAATTGTTTCAACCAGAACGGGAAGTTTTTCACAAATAACAGGATTTTTCATTATATCGTTCAGTTTGCAGCAAGCACCTATAGAGATTATTCCGTCCTTTTCAATAATGGAATCTATGCCAAGGCATCCCAAATACATGATTTGCAGGGGCTGTTTTTGTTCGCTTGGGATCATATTCAGTTCAAAATTAAGCCGGGGAACAAAATCCGTTCCCCCTGCCACGAACTTTATTTCGTCCTTCTCGAAATTGGCTCTGTGCATAATCTCAAAAAGCTCTTCAAACGACTGCGGCGCTTCAAACTTGTATTTTCTCATGAAGTATCATCCTCCTCTTATACGCAGCATTTCATCAACAGCAATTCTTGTTACAGCTCAGATAGCAATAATTTATTTTATTACTATATTAAATAACCCCCTTTGTTTTCTTAATGTTATAATATGGATTTCACCGCGACAAATACCTTAAAGCTGGTCAAACAACCGAGGATCTGTAAGCTTCTTTCCGGCTACGATCATTTTCCTCAACGTATCAAGTTTTTCTTTCAGAAAGGTTTGCAACATAAATTCTTCTTGAGAAACACAAAAATAAGCAATAAACTCATTCATTACATCCTTATCCTTCTTAAACAATGGCTTTGTCTTATCATATTAAGTCTGCACCTCTACTTATAATTTTAAAGTATGCATATATACTAGTCTAATTCTTAAAATTTAATATATTAGGACATATCATAGATAACATCTATAGATTGCATTCTTAATCCATTTCTACCAATTAAATGGAAACAATAAATGTAAAATCGTAACCATTTAAGGTTGAATCTTTGCTTTTACGTATAAAATTTGATCCACCGAATAATAAAGCGGCTATAGACTTATTAAACGTTCATTGCATCCACGGAATACCGCTGTAAATACTTGTCATAGACCAGCTGAGTAGCTGTTGACAGTAGTTGTCAGATTTGATATAATTTATATACAATTGAATAATGAGCTAGGGGCGCCTTGTGGCTGAGAGAGAGGAATCTCGACCCTCTGAACCTGATCTGGGTAATACCAGCGTAGGGAAGCAGAAGCTGTTATTTTTGGAGCAGTAGCAGCATATCAGAGGCCTACCCTAACGGGTGGGCTTTTTGTTTGTTAAGTTACTTTCATACAAGGAGGTGTGAAGCAGCTACAGATTAATTAAACAAAAGTAAAAATAAACCAATAAACCATTGACACCGAACAAGTGTTTCTGTTAGGGTGATGGTAAGAGGTGGTGTCAATGGAAAAGCTGTTAACATCTCACCAGCTAGCAAAGTTATTAAATGTATGGCCTCATACGTTGCATTGCTGGGAAAGAGAAGGGAAATTAAAACCACTGCTTACACCTGGCGGCCATAGGCGGTACAAGGAATCACAAATAATGACTTCTAGTTTTTCCGCCAGGATATACGGTAAGCGTGGCTGGAGAGTGGCAAAAAAGCTGACCTGGCTTATTGAGCAGGAGGTGACTGCCTGTGAAAACCACGGTTAGGGGCGTCATTCTCCAGCTCACGGAAGTTCAAAAAACCTTCCTCGACAACCTCATGGGACGCTATTGCGCCGCCGTAAGGTGGGGCTTTAAAAGGCTTTTGGATGGTTGGAAAACCCAGGACATACGCTTGGCCGTACAAAGTAAATTCAACCTAAATTCCCGCCAGGCCAACGACACGGTGCACGATGCCCAGGCAACTATTTCATCACAAAAAGAGCTGGTAAAGCTAAACCATGCCAATGCTACAAAGAAAGTGGAATTCACCCGAAAGCGTCTGGAAAAAGCCAGGTCCCCCAGAAAGAAAGACAACCTGCAAAAGCGACTGGACAAAGAAGAAAGGAAACTGGCATTTTGGCAGAAGCACCTTGATGCCGGCACATTTCCGTCGGTGGTATTCGGCGGGAAGAGACTCTTCCATCAGAGATGCAAAGGCAACATTACCCTTGATACGTGGCAGGACGCCCGGAGCAACCGTTATCTTTCCAGGGGTGATAAGACCAAGGGCGGCAACCTGAACACCCGGCTATATGCCAAAGACGGTATCATCTACCTGGATATAGCAGCAGAGCCGGTCGAGACAAAAAAGTCTATCCGTTACAACCGAATCACAGTCCCGGTCTATCTGGCCTATAAGCCTTCCAAGAAGACAGGGCTGATCAACGGGCTCAACTACCGGCAGATGGTTATAGACTATTTAATAACAGGCAGCGCCTACCAGGTGGAAATTATCCGGAAGAACGGCTGTTATTACATTCACGTCACCATTGAAGAAGAAGCGCCGGTACAATACACAGCCTATAACGGGGTTATCGGAGTGGATACCAACCCCGATGGTCTGGGCATAACCCATGCAGACTACCTAGGGCAATTCAAAGAAAGCCTTTGGATACCGCAGGGAGAATGGACATATGCACGGAGCAACCGGCGGAATAAGCTGATCGGCGAGGCTGCAGCCATGGTGGTAGATTTGGCAAAACGGTTAAACTGCGTCCTCGCCGTAGAGAACCTGGAGTTTAAAAACGACAAGTCCGTAACAGCCAAGTTTAACCGGATAATCAACGGTTTTATGTGGTCGAAATTCCTGCAGGCAGTAGAACGCAAAGCCGCCCGCGAGGGAATACACCTGGCAAAAGTGCCGCCGCCGTTCACCTCGGTCATTGGTATTCTGAAATATCAACAGCAGCACGGGATCTCGAATCATGAGGCGGCAGCTTACGTAATAGCCAGGCGCGGCTTAGGATTCAGTAACGAAAAGATACCTAAACAATTGGAGCAAAAGTACGTCAAGAAAAAAGAGAGCTTCACGTTGTTAACCAACTGGAAGCAGTGGAGCGTAATCAAGAAAGCAGCAATTGCTGCTGTTAAAAAACATACCAAACAGGAGGTGAAAAGCCTGGTTTCCTGGCATCATTACAGGAAACAACTGGTGAGCTAAGGTAAACCCTCTTGGCCATGAAGTTTGCGGTGCGGCACAGTACACGCAGCGAAAGGCTGTTGCCGCAAGTAACGACCAGGCGGTGGGTAACACCCCCTCCGGGCAGTACTGGCCATCCCTGGGCCAGGCGGTGAGCGCAAGGCGAGCCACTCGGAATATGGGCGAAAGTCCATAGCTAAGCAGTTGAATCCTGTGACACTGCCTCCCGTTAGTCGGCGGGAGAGAAATCTAATGAAATCTGGATTATCCTGTATAAATCAGATTTGTTTAGCTTTCAGAAACCAGGTTTAACACTTGAACTATGCGACACAAATGGAAGCAGCCCGTAAGGGAATAATCACGAAGGAGATGGAGGCGGTAGCATATAAGGAGCAGGTGAGTCCAGATGTCCTACGGGAACTGATCGGGCAGGGCCGGGTGGTGATTCCCGCTAATAAAAACCATACATCCCTGGATCCGTGCGGCATTGGCCAGGGCCTTAAGACGAAAATTAATGTCAACCTGGGGGTTTCGAAGGACTGCTGCGATATCGAAGCCGAGTTGGAAAAGGTGAGGTGGGCTATAAAGCTGCAGGCGGACGCCATAATGGATCTGAGCTGTTACGGCAAGACCGGGGAATTCAGGCGGCGGTTGGTTGAGATTTCACCCGCTGCGATTGGCACCGTGCCCATTTACGATGCTGTGGGCTTTTATGAACGGGAACTTAAAAATATTTCCGCCAGGGAGTTCCTGGGAGTAGTGGAGAAACACGCGCGCGACGGGGTGGATTTTATGACTATCCACGCCGGGGTCAACCGGGAGGCTGTGGCCAGGTTAAAGAAAAACCCGAGGCTTACCAACATAGTTTCCAGGGGCGGTTCCCTCCTTTTCGCCTGGATGGCGATGAATGACCAGGAGAATCCTTTTTACGAGTTTTACGACGATCTATTGGATCTATGCCGGCATTATGATGTCACCATCAGTCTGGGTGATGCCTGCCGCCCTGGCAGCCTTAGGGATGCCGTTGATGCCTTACAAATCCAGGAGTTAATCAACATGGGGGAATTGACCAGGCGGGCCTGGGAAAGGGATGTCCAGGTGATGATCGAAGGGCCCGGCCATATGGCCTTAAACGAAATTGTTACGAATATGCTGCTCGAAAAGAAGCTGTGCCACGGCGCCCCATTTTACGTGCTGGGGCCGCTGGTTACCGACATTGCTCCCGGTTATGACCACATTACCAGCGCTATTGGGGGGGCTTTGGCAGCAGCCCATGGTGCGGATTTCCTCTGCTATGTAACTCCGGCTGAACACCTGCGCCTGCCCACTTTGGATGATATGAAGGAGGGCATTATCGCCTCAAGGATTGCTGCTCATGCTGCCGACATTGCCAAAGGGGTGCCAGGGGCCAGGAAATGGGATGACGAGATGAGCGATGCGAGGCGACGCTTGGACTGGACGAGGATGTTTGAACTTGCTTTGGACCCGGAGAAGGCCAGACTTTACCGGTCGGAGTCCATGCCTGAGAACCACGACTCCTGTACCATGTGTGGCAAGATGTGCGCCGTGCGGACAATGAACAAAATAATGGCTGGCGAAAACCCCTTGTGAACCTCTCCCGCTTGTAGAAGTGGGGGCTTCAGGGAGCTTACCGGTAAGAATTTCTGGCAGCAACCTGTTCAGGTAGCCTCATCCACAAAGGATGCTTTCCTTCCTGCCGATTCTCCCGACAACAATGGTACAAACGGCTTTTGCCTCCCATCGGGCCCGGTTCCAGGCTTCTACTACTTTCTACTTCTCACGAAGCAGGCCGTAGATACTTGATGTTTTCGACACTCCAATCCAGTGTGCGAATCTCGCCATATTTGTGCTTGGCGTAGATATTCCTTGCGCCATGCACATCCCGATGGCATATGTACCCGCAATGACACTGATACGTCCTGCCGGAAGGCTTTTTCTTCCGACCACAGACAGGGCATGTCTGCGTAGTGTAACTCTCATCGATCTTGATCAGGTCGATACCAAGAGCAGCCAGCTTATATGTAAGATAAGCCAGCAACAACCCGAATGGCCATTGGCTCATCTTTTGGTTTAATCCGCGACAATGACGTTTCTGCTTAAGATTTTTCTTATTGCGCCTGAACGTGTTCCTTTGCACGCACTCTACGTCACACTTTCATTGTACCACAAAATGCCAGCGATTGAAACATATGTTCCGGGGCGGTAACCGGCATTCATCCCCCACTTTGGAAGTGGGGGTTCTGCCGAAAGATGATAAAAGTATATTACTGGAGAGTGGTTGTACAAGAATGCAAAAGTGTCAGTTTACCAATTGTTGACGTCGAAAAGTGTCAGTGCAACGTCCTTTTGATGTCAACCAATACATATCTAACAGCCGATTATAACAAAAATTTAGCTAACCCCAGGTTATTAATTTATAAAGGGAATTTTTTATCCAATTTGTTATGCTTGAATGTTTTTACTCTGTTAGAGTAATCCGCTACAACATGACCTTTGCCTATTAACTTATATTTATAAATAACCAGCCCTTCCAGACCTACCGGACCCCTGGCATGAATTTTACTTGTGCTTATTCCCACTTCAGCGCCAAAACCGTAGCGGAAACCGTCGCTAAAGCGGGTGGAGCAATTCCAAAAAACATTCCCCGAGTCAACCAGGGCCATGAAGCGAGCCGCATTTTCCTCGCTTTCCGTAATGATGCTGTCAGTGTGGCCGGAGCCGTAATAATTAATATGGTTGATCGCTTCATCAACATCATCTACCACTTTAATCGACAGCTTGTAGTCCAGGTACTCCGTCTTCCAGTCCTGTTCTGTGGCCGGAGCCACAGGAATAATTTTTTGTGTCCTGGGACAGCCGGTTATCACCACCTGTTTTTGTTCTAGAGCATCTTTCAATAAGGGCAGAAATCCGGCGGCAGCCTTTTCATGCACCAGCAGGGTTTCCGTCGCGTTGCATACGGCCACATACTGGGTTTTTGAATCAACCACAATGTTAACCGCCATATCCAGCCCGGCAGCTTCATCGACATAACAGTGACATATGCCGTCCGCATGACCCATTACCGGTATCCTCGAATTATCCATTATATATCTGACAAAATCATTTGAGCCTCTGGGTATAATCAGGTCGATATATTCATCCAGCTTCAACATTTCGCTGACTTCCGCCCTGGTCTCCATAAGCTTGAGCCAGTTGGCGGGGACTCCTGCTTCTTCAGTTGCTTTCGTAATGACGTCTGCCAGGATCCGGTTGGTCGCCATGGCCTCGGAGCCGCCTTTAAGCAGCACACAGTTGCCGCTTTTCAGGCAGAGGGTAGAAATCTGCACCAGGGCATCGGGCCTGGACTCGAAAATCACTCCGATTACCCCAATCGGACAAGTAACTTTATATAATTCCAGACCATCGTCCAGCCCGGTCGAAAGCAGCGTCTTGCCGACAGGATCCTCCAACTTAATCAGGCTGTTGATCCCGTCAACGCCATCCGCTATCTTTGATTGATCGAACTTCAGCCTTTTTAACAGAGGCTCCGGAAGGTTTTCCTTTACGCTCCGCTTCAAATCCTCCTGGTTGGCTTTGACAATTTCGTTCTCGCGTTCAGTTAAAGACCTGGCTATCTGCGCCAAAGCCCTGTTCTTGTGCTCCGCTTCCATTGCAGCCAGCTTAATGGAAGCTTCCTTGACCTGACGGGCTATATCATTGATCCCCATCCTGACCTCTCCTTATAAATAAGTATTGACTGAATTATAACGCAAAAATATAAACATATAAACTAAAAAAACGGTTACCATAAACAAGTTCACCTTCAACTTTCAGTAACGTCGGCAGGTGTTATAAAAATTATTATACAGGGACTACATGCGGGAGATAATATTTTAGGATTAGAGGTAAGAATACAAAAAAGGGATTTGTAAATCCCTGCTAATTCCATAATGCTATTCTAATGGCTTATCGCAATAACTTAAAGCTCGGTAGGGATTGATTATGGTGTCGGGAAAAGAAATTCGCTTGCTTCACCGCCTTTGCCGTTTATACGGAATAGAGACAGGTTACCCGGATATAGATGGACACCGCCGGCTGGCCACGCCGGACTCGCTGCTGGCGGCGCTGCGTGCACTGGGCGCGCCGCTTATGTGCCTGTCCGGTTTGCCGGGGGCGCTCCGTGAAAGAATTCGGGAACAGTGGGACCGTTTAAGTGAACCGGTGGCCGTGTCGTGGGATAAAAAACCGGTTCACCTGGAACTGCGCCTGCCTTTATCATGGCGGGAACACATTGCCGATTGCCGGATGGAGTTGGGAAACGGCGGTGCAGCGCGCTGGGTTTGCCGTCCCGGCGACCTGCAGCTGTTGAAGTCAGCTTCGGTTGAAGGGATGGATTATGAAGTAAGGCGGCTCTCCCTACCCTCCGGGCTTCCCTGGGGCTACCACCGGCTAACGCTGGACCTGCCGGCCCGCCGGCACGAGGTTTTAATTATCTGCGCCCCTCGCCGGGCCTTCACCTTAGCCTCCTCCAGTATGACAGGACACCGCGTATGGGGGTGCTTTCTGCCGCTCTATGCCCTCCACTCCTCCCGAAGTCCGGGCGCCGGGGACTTCACCGATCTGGACGCCCTGCTGAACTGGGTCCGGGATCTGGGAGGAGGTTTTGTAGGTACTCTGCCATTGCTTGCTGCCTTTCTGGACCAGCCCTTCTCACCGAGTCCCTACGAGCCGGTCAGCCGCTTGTTTTGGAACGAGTTTTACATTGATGTTGAACAAACCGAAGAATTTAAAAACAGCCCAAAGGTCCGGGAACTGTTCAATTCCCCGGCAGTTCAGGAGGAATTTGCACGCTTACGGTCTACGCCCCTGGTGGACTACCACCGTACAATGGCAGTTAAACGCAAGCTCCTGGAATACTGCGCTGAGGCCTTTTTTGCCGCAAACTCCGGAGGGCAGGAGGCTCTGCAGCGCTGGTTGACAAAAAACCCCGCAGCCCGTGACTATGCCCGCTTCCGGGCAGCCGCGGAAAAACGCCGCACAGGCTGGACGGATTGGCCCGGCCCGATGCGGGACGGGATCCTGCGGGAGGGGGACTATGACCCCGCGGCTGAGCGCTATCACCTGTATGTGCAGTGGCTGGCTCAACGGCAGCTCCGGGATCTCTCGGCCCGGGCCCGAAGAAACGGACAAAACCTGTATCTTGATTTCCCCCTGGGTGTCCACAGACACGGGTACGATGTCTGGCGCGAGCGCACCGCCTTTGTGCCGGAAGCCAGCGCCGGCGCCCCGCCGGACGCTTTTTTCAGCGGGGGGCAAAACTGGGGGCTGCCTCCCCTGCACCCGGAAAGAATCCGGGTACAGGGTTACCGCTACTACATCGCCGGTCTGCGCAATCATCTCCAGTACTCCGGTATCCTGCGCCTCGATCATATAATGGGCCTGCACCGCCTCTTTTGGGTGCCCGGGGGGCTGCCGGCCGGCGAAGGGGTTTACGTGCGCTACCACGCCGAAGAATTCTACGCCGTCCTGGCCCTGGAATCCCACCGGTACCAGGCGCTGCTGGTGGGCGAGGACCTGGGATTGGTACCCGGCAGTGTCCGTACGGCTATGGCCAGGCATAATGTATATCGCATGTATGTATTGCCCTTTGAATACACCAGGGAACCGCGAAAGCTTCTTCGCGACGCCCCGGCCGGCGCCCTGGCTTCCCTTAATACTCACGACATGCCGCCCTTTGCATCTTTCTGGCTGGACAAAGGGAAAAGACCCTTTGACCGGGCCGCCCTGCCGGTTTTTCTATACCACCGGGGCCGTCTCAAGGTACCCACCAATAATTTAAAGGCAGTTTTTAGGGCCTGCCTGGAGCACCTGGCCGCCAGCCGGGCTGAAGTCCTGCTGGTCAATCTTGAGGATTTATGGCTGGAGACAGAACCACAGAACGTCCCCGGCGCCACTGGCGCCTATCCCAACTGGCGGCGGAAGGCACGGTTGGCCCTGGAGGAGTTTAGCCAAAACCGCGAAGTGCTGGAAGAGCTGCAAAAAATCAATGGCCTGAGGAGATGAAACCATGACCGCTCAGGTTAGTCTGGGAGCCATCTATAAGGGAGACGGCCGCTGCCGGTTTTTAGTATGGGCGCCCCTGGCCGAGCATGTCGCGGTACATATAGTGTCCCCCCAGGAGCGTTTGGCGCCCCTGACGAGGGGTCAACATGGCTATCATCATGGAGAAGTTGCGGGAGTCGAGCCTGGCAGTCTCTACTTCTACCTCCTGGATGGAAAGAAGGAGCGTCCTGATCCGGCGTCGAGGCACCAGCCTCAGGGTGTTCACGGCCCTTCGCAGGTGGTGGACCCTCATGACTTTGCATGGTCGGATCAGCGCTGGGTTGGTTTGGCCCGACAGGATTTGGTATTCTATGAACTTCATGTGGGAACTTTTACCCCGGAGGGCGCCTTTGAGTCCGCTATTCCCCACCTTGAAGGACTGCGTCAACTGGGGGTCACCGCTGTCGAGATCATGCCGGTGGCCCAGTTCCCGGGCAGCCGCAACTGGGGTTACGACGGTGTTTACCCCTTTTCGGCGCAGAACTCATACGGCGGGCCCGAAGGTCTCAAACGGCTGGTGGACAGCTGCCACCGGCACGGACTGGCGGTTTTTCTGGATGTGGTGTACAACCACCTGGGTCCCGAAGGAAATTACCTGAGGGATTTCGGGCCATATTTTACGGACCGTTATCTTACCCCCTGGGGACAGGCGCTTAATTTTGACGGGCCCGGCAGCGATGAAGTACGGCGCTTTTTCATGGAAAATGCGCTTTACTGGCTGACCGAGTTCCACATGGACGGCCTGCGGCTGGACGCCGTCCATGCCATCACCGACAAATCTGCCCTGCCTTTCCTGGAGGAACTGGCTGCGACACTACACCGGACCGGGGATAAACTGGGCCGTCGGGTTTACGTGGTGGCTGAGAGTGACCTGAACGATCCCCGCCTGATCCGGCCCAGGGCTGTTGGGGGGTACGGCCTGGACGGCCAGTGGAGCGACGACTTTCATCACGCCCTGCATGCCCTGTTGACCGGGGAGCACAGCGGTTACTACCGTGACTTTGGGCAGCTTCAGCACCTGGTCCGGGCCTTGCGCCTGGGTTATGTCTACACCGGCCAGTATTCCGCCTACCGGCAGCGGCGGCACGGTCAGCAAGCACATTTTTGCGAGACTTCCCAGTTCGTGGTTTTCACCCAGAATCACGACCAGGTAGGCAACCGCGCCCGGGGAGAAAGGCTGAGCCAACTGGTCTCCTTTAACGGGCTGAAGTTGGCCGCCGGTGTGCTCATCCTCTCTCCCTTTACACCCCTGCTGTTTATGGGCGAGGAGTACGGTGAAACAGCGCCCTTTCAGTATTTCACCAGCCATTCGGACCCGGACCTGGTGGAGGCGGTGCGCAAAGGAAGGCGGGAGGAGTTCGCCTCCTTCGGCTGGGAAAATGGAGTCCCCGACCCCCAGGATAAGGAGACCTTTCTGAGATCCCGGCTCGACCATAGCCTTTGCCGGCAGGGCCGTCACCACGCGCTGCGCCGGTTCTACCAGGAACTTTTCCGGCTGCGCCGGGAACTGCCGGTCCTGTCCGGCCTCAACGGCAATAACATGGAAGCTGATGCCGTTGGCTATGAACCGGTGCTTTTGTTGCGCAGGTGGAGCAGTGACGATGAAATCTGCGCTGTCTTTTCTTTTCATAATAAGGAGACCGCCGTCTCCCTGCCTCTGCCGGCCGGCAACTGGCGCAAGCTTCTGGATTCCGCGGAGGAGCAGTGGCTGGGAGAGGGAAGCAAAGTTCCTGCTGCTCTAACATCTCCGGAAGAGATGTGGATCACCTTGAGTCCCATGGCCTGTCTTTTGTTTGAGCGCATAAAGGAGGCGTAAGCTCAATGGAAAAATATATCTGCCTGCACGGCCATTTTTACCAGCCGCCGCGGGAAAACCCGTGGCTGGAGGATGTTGAGCTCCAGGACTCGGCCTATCCCTACCACGACTGGAATGACCGGATAACCGCCGAATGTTACGAACCCAACACCGTTTCGCGTATTCTAAGCGGGGACGGCTGGATCAGGAAAATTGTCAACAACTACTCCAAAATCAGCTTCAATTTCGGCCCCACGCTGCTTTCCTGGCTGGAGAAAAAAAGACCTGAGGTCTATCAGGCCATTATTGAAGCCGACCGGCAAAGCCGGCAAAACTTTTCGGGGCACGGGTCGGCCCTGGCCCAGGCGTACAACCACATGATCATGCCCCTGGCCTGCCGTCGCGATAAATATACCCAGGTAATCTGGGGTCTTAAGGATTTCGAATACCGCTTCGGCCGCAAGCCCGAGGGAATGTGGCTGCCCGAGACCGCGGTAGACCTGGAAACCCTGGACATCATGGCGGAACAGGGCATCCGCTTTACCGTCCTGGCTCCCTATCAAGCCAGGCGGGTCCGCTCCCTGGGCGCCGGGCAGTGGTATGATCCGGGACCGGGGGGGATTGACACCACCATGCCCTATCAGGTCCGTATTCCCGCTTCGGGCCGGATTATCAATGTGTTCTTTTATAACGGCGAAATTTCCCGGGCCGTGGCATTTGAAAAACTGCTTACCAATGGTGAACGCTTTGCCAGGCGGCTGACCGGCGCTTTCAACGAAAATTCCGGCGCTCCGCAGCTGGTGCACATCGCCACCGACGGTGAAACTTACGGGCACCACCACCGGCACGGGGATATGGCCCTGGCCTTCGCCCTGCACTATATTGAATGCAACAACCTGGCCCGGCTCACCAACTATGGGGAATATCTGGAAAAGCACCCGCCCACCCACGAGGTGGAAATTGTGGAGAACAGCGCCTGGAGCTGCGCCCACGGAGTGGAACGCTGGCGGAACAACTGCGGCTGCAACTCCGGCATGCACCCCGGCTGGGGTCAGGCCTGGCGGGCTCCCCTGCGGAACTCACTGAACTGGCTCAGGAACAGCTTGGCCCCCCGGTACCAGGAAACTGCGCGCCAGTTTTTCAGGGATCCCTGGGAAGCCAGAAACGGTTATATCAATGTGATCCTGAGGCGGTCGCCGGAAAGCATCAAGCAGTTCCTGGAGGAACACGCCACCCGCCGGCTGAACCCGGAGGAAACGATCAGAGCGTTAAAGCTTTTGGAGCAGCAGCGACACGCCATGTTGATGTTCACCAGCTGCGGCTGGTTCTTTGATGAAATCTCAGGCATCGAGACCGTACAGGTGATTAAGTACGCCGCCCGGGTCATCCAACTGGCCCGGGAGCTGTTCAACAGCGACCCGGAGCCAGACTTCCTGGAAATGATGGCCAAGGCCAAAAGCAACATCCCGGATCACCGGGACGGCGCGCATATCTATGAAAAGTTCGTCCAGCCGGCGATGGTGGACCTGCTCAAAGTAGGCGCCCACTATGCCATCTGCTCCCTGTTCGAGTCGTACGACGATTATTCCGGGATATACTGCTACAACGTCCACCGGGAAAACTACCAGAACCGCCTGGCCGGATCCGCCAGGCTGTGCGCCGGGCACGCCCGTGTTACTTCAGAGATCACGCAGAAATCTGTGCATATCAGTTACGGAGTGATTAATTTAGGCAACCACGATGTGAATTGCGGGGTCAGGCCCTTCCAGAACGAGGAGGCCTATAACCGGATGTTGCAAGACTTGACCGGAGCCTTCGAACGCGGAGATTTTACAGGGGTGATCCGGCTTTTGGATCAGCACTTTGAAGGGGCCACCTACTCGCTGAAGCAGCTTTTCCGGGATAAACAGCGGGTGGTCCTGGACATCATTCTGGAAACCACCCTGGACGAGGTAACCGCGGAATACAGGAAGATTTTCGACCGTCACGCCTCCCTGATGCATTTCTTAAAGGATATGGACACTCCCCAGCCCAGGGCCCTGTCGGCGGCCGCCGAATTAATGGTAAACACCAGCCTCCGCCAGGCCTTTGCGGCTGATATGCTGGACATCGATTATATCAAAGCCCTCCTGGGAGAGGCCCAAATGTCCAACATTCCGCTGGACGGGGCCGGCCTCGGCTATGTTCTGGAACAAAGCCTGGAGGAGATTGGAGAACATTTCCACCAGCAATCCGACCTCTCCCAGATTGCTTACCTGGACGCTGTTATCGATATGGTCCGTTCACTGCCCTTCGAGGTTAACCTCTGGAAGGTGCAAAACATCTATTACGGACTGCTTCAAACGGTATGCCAGGAACGCAAGAAAAAGGCCGCACAGGGTGATGGGGAGGCAAAGGCATGGGTAGACCGTTTTAATGCGCTGGGTGATAAACTTCGCATACGAAGGGGCAAATAAAATGTTAAGCCCGCAGCCCCCCGCCGCCACATACAGAATCCAGTTCAACCGACATTTCAGTTTCGCCGGCGCCCGGACTCTGGTACCATACCTGCAAGACTTGGGTATGACCGAGCTTTACGCATCCCCCCTGCTTAAAGCCAGGCGGGGAAGTCCTCACGGCTACGACGTGACCGACCCGACCAGTCTAAACCCGGAACTGGGAAGCGAGGAGGATTTCACGGCCCTGACGGAAACCTTGCGGCAGCACGGGATGGGGCTTTTACTGGACATAGTGCCCAACCACATGGCCGCCGGCGCCGAAAACCCGTGGTGGCTGGATACCATGCGTAACGGACCCGGTTCGCCTTACGCCGGTTTTTTCGACATCGACTGGAACCCAATCAGCCCGGGGCTGGCCGGCAAGGTGCTGCTGCCCATCCTGGGTGAACCCTACGGGAAGGCGCTGGAAAACCGGGAACTGACACTAGAAGCAACGGAAGATGGTTTATGGATCCGCTACTTTGATCATCGCCTGCCGCTTAGCCCCGGCTCCTCTGGCCGGATTCTTGCCGGCTGGTCCAGGGAGCTGGCCGGAGTTCAGGGACGCCCTCCTTTACCGCAGCTGACCGGTTTGCTTAATATGCTGGAGAAACCGGCGCCCGACTTCGTACATGCGTGGGTTATTTTCTGGCGCTTGTACAACACTTATCCCTGGATAAAAACCTTCACTGACCATAAACTTGATGTTTTCAACGGAAAAAAAGGTGTCCCGCAGAGTTTTGACCGGCTGGACGGATTACTGTCGGAACAGTATTCCCGGCTGGCCTTCTGGCGATCCGCCAGGGAGAAAATAAACTACAGGCGTTTCTTTGACGTCAGCAGCCTGGTTTCTCTCCGGATGGAGGACGAAAAAGTATTTGAGGCCACGCATTCCTTGATTTTGAACCTGGCCCGGTCCGGACAGGTCACCGGACTAAGGATTGACCATGTTGACGGCCTGCGCGACCCATATTCCTACCTTGCCCGCCTTCAAGACCGCCTGTCCTGCAGGGGAGACCTTTCCAGCTTTTACGTGGTGGTCGAAAAAATACTGGGCGACGACGAGGACCTGCCCACCGCCTGGCCGGTTAGCGGTACAACGGGCTACGATTTCCTCAATACGCTGAACGGTATCTTCGTGGACCGGTGCGGGGCAGCGGAGCTGGACCGGCTTTATACTGGGCTCACCGGGTCCGGGGAGGATTTTGAGACGGTGGTGTACACCCAAAAAAAGCGGGTAATAGCCGAACTTTTCGCCGGCGACACGCGCACCCTGGCACACCGGCTGGGCCGTCTGGCGGAAGAGGACCGCTGGGGCCGTGAATTCACACTTGCCGAACTGGAACAAGCGCTGGTGGAAATAACAGCTCGTCTCGGTGTCTACCGCACCTATATAAACGACTTTAACGTGGCCGCACAAGACCGTTTTTACATCGAACAAGCGGCCGCCGGGGGCATGCAGGGAAATCCTTCTGCCGGCCCGGCCTGCAAGTTCTTGAAGCGGGTACTGCTGCTGGAATTTCCGGATTACCTCTCCCCGGACCAGCGGGCGTCATGGCTGCGCTTTACCATGCGCTGGCAACAGTTTACCGGACCTGTTATGGCCAAGGGCTGCGAGGATACCGCCCTTTATATGTATAACCGGCTGGTCTCCCTTAACGAGGTTGGAGGCCGCCCGGGGACCGCAGGCATACCGGTGGAGGAGTTCCACCGCCGCAACAAGATCAGGATTGAGCGCTGGCCCTGCGCCATCAACGCCACCTCCACCCACGACACCAAGCGGAGCGAGGATGTCCGCGCCAGGATCAACGTACTGTCTGAAATCCCCGCCGCATGGGAGCGGCGGGTGGAGCGCTGGCGGCAGTGGAACGATTCCCAAAAGCCGCTTTTACATGGCCGGCCTGTACCGGACGAAAACACTGAACTTTTTATTTACCAGACCCTGGTGGGGGCCTGGCCGTTACAAGAAGAAGATATGGCCGATTTCGGGAACCGGCTCCGGGCCTACCTGGTTAAGGCGGCCCGGGAGGCCAAAGTCCACACCAGTTGGCTTTACCCCGACCCCGAATATGAAAGCGCTCTGGAAAAGTTCGTAACATCCATTTTGGAGCCCAGGGACGGGAATTTATTTTTACAGGAGTTCACCAGATTCCAGAAAATCACCGCCTATTACGGAGCGCTAAGCTCACTGGGACAGGCGCTGCTCAAGATAACCTCCCCGGGGATACCGGACTTTTACCAGGGAACCGAGCTGTGGAATTTAAGTCTGGTGGACCCGGATAACCGGCGACCGGTTGATTTTAAGACCCGGGTCCGGCTCCTGGCAGAACTTAAGGAAGAAGATGAGAAAGCCGGCGGCGGGCTTCACCTGGCCCAAACCCTGCTCTCCTGCTGGCCGGACGGCCGGATAAAACTATATCTTATCTATAAGGCTCTGAACTTCCGCCGGGCTCACCGGGACCTGTTCATCACCGGGAAATATATCCCTCTGGCAGCCACCGGGCACGGGCAGGAACATACCTGCGCCTTTGCCCGGAGGCTGGAAAGCTGCTGGAGCCTGACTGTAGTGTCCCTTCTTTTGGCCAAGCTCCAGATATCCAATCGGTCAGCCCATTGCGAAGATGGACTGCCGGAAACCGGCTTCCTGCCGGGGAAGGCATGGGAAGACAGTGCCCTTATTCTGCCTGCACAGTCACCAGGCCGCTGGTTGAACATTTTTACCGGGGAGGTTCTGAACGCTAATAGGGAAGACGGAAAAAACACTCTGCCGCTGGCCAGTCTGTTCCACAGCCTGCCTGTCGCCCTGCTAACGTCAGAGTAAGCGTGTTTTGTAACACATACAACGCATAGAGGGAATAAAAATAATCACTACTTCAGCAACTCTCACTATTGAAAAGGAGAGAACAAATAATGCCTGTCTTAGAATTGAAAGATTACGAGAATGTGGCCGGAAGCGCGGTTATAAAAGAAATCAGGGAATTGGGAGAAAAATTAGAGGGTTACAGCGTTTTGCATATCAACTCCACCAAGCTGGGCGGCGGTGTGGCCGAGATACTGCACACACTGGCGCCGCTGATGCAGGAAGCGGGACTGTTGGTCAGATGGTCGGTGCTGGAAGGGAACCCGGACTTTTTTAACGCTACCAAGCAGTTCCACAACGGGCTGCACGGCCAACCTGTTAAAATCACGGGTGATATGATGGAAAGCTACCTGGCCACGGCCCGGAAAAACCGGCAACTGGTGGCGGAGGAAAACGACCTGGTGATCATCCACGACCAGCAGCCTCTGGGGTTGACTGCCTTCCGCAGTGAGTCCGGCGGCCGCTGGCTGTGGTATTGCCACATCGACCCGCGCTATGCCGTTCCGGCGGTTTGGTATTTTCTGGCGCCCATGGCGTCTGCCTGCGACGTTTCTGTTTTTCACCTGCCGGAGTATGCCCGGAACCTGCCGGTTCTCCAGTACTTTATGCCGCCGGCCATCGCTCCCCTGTCCGATAAGAACAGGGATGTATCCCAGGAGGAGTACTACTCTGTGTTGAAAAAACTGGGAATAGACCCTGAGGGCCCACCGGTAATCCTGCAGGTATCCCGCTTCGACCGTCTGAAGGATCCCGTCGGTCTGATCCAGGCTTTCAAGCTGGTCAGGAAAAACAGGGAATGCCGGCTGATCCTGGCCGGCGGCAGCGCAGACGACGATCCCGAAGGGGCGGCCGTCCTTGATGATGTGCGATTAGAGGCGGACAATGACCCGGACATAACCATCCTGGCGCTGCCACCGGACGCCAACCTGGCAATAAATGTCCTGCAAAGGCGGGCCGACGTGGTGGCGCAGAAGTCCCTCCGTGAGGGATTCGGCCTGACCGCCACCGAAGCACTGTGGAAGGGCAAGCCGGTGGTGGCCACACCTACAGGAGGCCTGGCCCACCAGGTGCTGGACGAAAAAACCGGGCTGTCGGCCAAAACGGTGGAAGAAACCGCCGCTCAGGTAGACCGCCTGCTGGCCGACCCTGAGCTGGGCAGGCGTTTAGGAGCCAAAGGGCGTGAGCACGTGCGCCTTAACTACATCCTGCCGGTCTACCTGCGGAACTGGCTTAAACTCATAAACCTTATCAACTCTCGCCCACGTTAATATCTACCCTGAAGGATACATACAAAAAAAGCCTTTCCGTTTGTTGAAAGGCTTTTTTTACCAGCTCTTTTAAACGATACTGTTGTCCTAACCAGTGGCCAGTTTTCTATCGTTTGGGGCGCAGTCATCAAGATTAAAGGCCTCTTTCTTGCCACTATACTTCATACGCAGTCTGGGTTTTTCAATCTTGCCTGTGGGGTTCCTGGGCACCTTATCAAAGAAAACCTTAAGCGGCCTTTTGTACTTGGGCAAAGCTTGACAGAATTCAATGACCATAGCCTCTGTAAGCAACCTGCCGGGCTTGGTCTCCACAATCGCTACGGGAATCTCCCCCAGGCGATTGTGGGGCATGCCAATCACAGCGACATCCTTGATATCGTCATGAGCCTGCAGGAAATCTTCAATTTCCACCGGGAAGATATTCTCTCCACCATAAATAACGATATCTTTTTTGCGATCCACCAGGAAGATAAACCCGTCTTCGTCCTGCCACGCCATATCTCCGGTATGAAGCCAGCCGTTCTTCAAAACATTCCCGGTGGCCTCCGGGCTTTCATAATAACCATTCATCACGCCCGGTCCCCTGACAAGCAATTCCCCAACCTTACCTCTGGGAACAGGCCTGTCGCGATCATCAACAATCATTACCTCCCAGTTAAAACCGGGAATCCCAATAGCCCCAACCTTGTGTATGTTTTCAATTCCAAGGTGAACGCAACCAGGACCGGTTGCCTCACTTAAGCCGTAGTTGGTGTCATAGAGCTGACCAGGAAAGTACTTCTGCCACCTGCGGATCAGGCTAGGAGGCACAGGCTGGGCTCCAATATGCATAAGCCGCCACTGAGCAAGGTTATATTCCTCAAGGTTAATTTCCCCGCTTTCAATGGCGTCGAGGATATCCTGCGCCCACGGGACAAGCAGCCATACGATGGTTGCCCTTTCTTCCGATACGGCCTCAATAATCCAACGGGGGTTTATGCCGCGCAGGATAACGGCTTTAGAACCTACAACTAGACTGCCGAACCAGTGCATCTTAGCCCCGGTATGGTACAGCGGGGGGATGCAAAGGAAATTGTCCTCGCGTGTCTGAAGGTGATGGCGGTTTTCCGTAATGCAGGCCGATACAAGGTTGGCGTGCGTTAGCAGAATCGGTTTGGGTATACCGGTGGTACCGGAAGTAAAGTAAAGCGCGGCTTCATGATGGTCGTAAATTTTAACCTCAGGAGCGCCGGCAGGGAATTGGGCCAATAGTTCGTTATAATTTTCAGCGGTTTCAGGGCAATCCTCGCCTACAAAAATAAAGCTTTCGGTGCAGCTGAGCGCACCGCGTATTTCGTTGATTTTTTCCCGGAACTCGGATCCATAAACAAGCGCTTTGGCATGCGCGGTTTCTACACATTTCCTGATTTCTTCCGCAGTAAAGCGGAAGTTCAGCGGCACTGCCAGGGCTCCGGTTTTCAGAATTCCAAAATAAACAGGCAGCCATTCCAGACAGTTCATCATCAGAATAACAACCTTGTCTCCCTGCCCGATACCTCTTGACAATAAAAGGTTTGCCAGCCTGTTGGCCGAGTTTTCAAATTCCAGCCAGGTAATCTCTCTTCGCTTGTCTACAGCCGGCTCACGCTCAATCAGAGCAGTATCGTCAGGGTACATCCGCGCGTTACGACAAAGCATTTCTGTTATTGGCATAAAAAAACAACCCCCCACCGTTCTACCATTCTACAGATCCCTCTTTCAAATATGATTTTTTAATTTGCATACATTGCTACTGATAAAGAATATTCAACACAAGAGTTTTATTTCCTGCCAAATTTATTTTTTTCTCGCATGCTTTGAAATCAATAAGTTCCTCGTTTGAGGGCGAATAAACCCGGGGCGCTCCCCCTCAAAATGTTTCCATAAAGAATACGCCTCTCCGGCGTAAGCAAATTGTGTAAGTGACTTATTTGAGCTTGCTTGATAAATCCCAAAGCCCATCTATTTCATCTCCACTTAAAGGCTGATAGCCTTCCCCGCCGGAGGTGAATTCATATTTCATTTCCTGGCCTTCAGTAAGCCCAGTAGAAATGCAATTTGAAAGAGGTAGTCAGTATCAATTATACTGGGAATATTCCCCGAGGATTGGATTTAACCTGTTGGGTAGATTATAAATTGATAAACCTTTAGGAGGCAAACCATGACTGGTATAGCCATTGCCATAGGTTTAGGTTTCTTTATTGTTGCAACATTCATTGTGAAAATTGCAAAGCGGAAATCTAAAACGGGGCCACTGGAGTAAGAATACCCCTGGAATGGTATTGTACAAAGGCAATGGATTATTTTACTAGCTTAAAAATAGAATATTTGGTTAATCATAAATAAAGATTTTAAATTATAGGAGGTGGCTTTCATGACAATAGGGACCAAAATGCACCAAACTCTTGCAAGCCTTGAGGCAGCTGCTGCAAATCTACAAATGTTCGCATTGGACACACAGGATCAAATGGCAAAACAGATGTTTTCAGCATTAAACCAGCAAGTTGAAGGTGTTTGTCAGGTATTGAGAGGCCGTGTTAACTATATAGAACAGAAAGAACCCCAGTATAGAGTAATGCAGCCTGCGATGCAACCACAACAACAGCAATATCAACAATATCAACAATATCAACAATATCAACAACAGTATAACCCTATGCAACCACAACAACAGTATTTCCGGACACAGCCACAACAGCAACAATACTATCGGCCGATGCCGTAACAACAACAGTATAAAAAGGATATGGTAAACCCATATCCTTTTTATACTGTCCGCGTCGCACAGTTGCTACATGTACAAAAGCTGAAGAGACTGGACTCCTTCATGTACATACAAGCCAGCCGGCAAGCCGTTTAATAGCAGAGTTTACTCATGGCAAAACCCGCCTTTTAAGGCGGGCAAAAAGAAGGAAGAAAAAGGAGGTTAAAAAGGTGATCCTGGTATATCATCCGGCTGACAACCGGTTATTTTTAGTTCAATAAGCAGTTCAACGATTGATTATATTTTAGCGTTGGATTCTTAAATTAAGCTGAAAAATATATTATGTTTTCATTAATATTAGGTAAATAAACGCAAAAAGCCCCGCTCCGAAGAACGGAATTGCGCCATTATTCTTGTAAAATAATTAAGCCCCTTCACAGGGACTTTCCTTTTCTTAAAAATAATAAAAAAATTATTAAAACCAAAAACCACTTAACTTGCGTCATTCATTGTTTTTTACAGTATCTACAATTTCACATATCAGAGAGTCAATTTCATTAATTTCATTAATTAGTATCAATGAATAATCAATCTTTTTATGCTCTTTACCAAGTATGAGGTAGCCTTTCAGAATGGTGAGCTTATCAAATAACTTGCTGCAAATATTTAGTATCTTTTCTTCCACTTTAACCAGTGCCCCTTTGAGCAATTTTACTACTTATATACAATTAACTTATTAATCGACATCTCTTGCATTTTGTAGGAAATTATATTTAGAAAACAAAAAAAGCCCGCTCCGGAGAGCGAGGCCTTTTGTATGTCTACTTATTTAGTTTGCTGCCGTGGTAGTCGTACTATCCCCGGAGGTTCATTGGCAGGCTTAAAAACTGGGCCAGCTTATCTTTCAGGACTTCAATGCGCCCAGATGGCTGGGATTGCAACTTCAACCCCAGCAGAACTGCCGGGTCAAATGTGGTCACCAACGCTGTCAATACTGTTTTTTCCAGTATGGTTAAACAAAGGAGGACCTTCACCTTGGCAGCCCTCTCAGATACCTTCGCTAGCGGGATACTCTTTCTGCAATCGCCTGAGCAGTCCTCTTTGATACCGGTTCCCCCTTCTAAACATGTAGCAACAACTGGCATTTTTGAATAATCTACTAATAGCAAAAATGGAAGGGGGTACTTCAATTGAATTACTTTTATGGAATTTTATTAATAATACTTGGATTGTTAATTTTAGCCCGTTATGTTTTCCAGGTTAAAGTACCAATTTTCATAGTCTCAACTGCTATAATCATCATTATTGTAGGAGTCTCATTATTTTTCCATAGGCCTGAGCCAGGATCCAATCGTGATATAGTTTTTAGCAATAAAACTATCCAAGTTACAAATCCGGCTGAAGAATACAATTTAGCTTTTAGCGGAGGTACAATTGACTTATCGATGGTGTCACCTCAGTACAAAGGGCAAAAGATTAAAATAAACAGTCTTCTTTCATGCGGAACCATTAAAATTAATCCAGGAACACCTGCTATTATTAGAATTAATTCCGTACTTTCAGTAACTCAAACACCAGATAACTCATCTGTCTACCTTGGAAGATATAATTACAAGACAGCAAGTTTTAAAGAAAACTCAAATTATCTTGATATAGAAATTAAAAATATTTTTTCCAAATTAAAAGTTGACGAAGCCATAAAAACGAAAACACCGTAAACTTCAACCACGCCGAAAAGGCCTATACCAAAAAAACCGACAAAGAAACCAAATGCGCTACAAAAAGTCCTCCGAACGCTTAACGCGATCCCCGGAGGACTTGATTTCACTGGTGGGTGGGATAAGAATTGAACAGCCTGATAATATCATCGATAGACCGGAACTCCGTTTCTTCAACCTCTGACACAACAGATCATCCCGACAATAATGACCTTCATACTGCTGGTCTTTTCATCGTAACCCTGGTGGGCTTCCTTGGTAGTTTTACGTTCCTGGAGAACCCCTTTCTGCTTCTCGTCAACCCTTCTTTAAGCTTTTGAATCCGCTGCACCATCCTCCGTTCCCGAAGGGAAAGCAAACGTATCGTATCGACGATCTGCGCCAAGGGATCGGTCTCAATCTGCTCATACAGGTCAAGTTCGTCCTCGTCAAGCATGTCTTTCCAGATGGCTTCATGCTCCCCGGTCTTAAGAGCGTTTTTATTTGCAGGTGGAGCGCCACTCCCGGCGCACCCCCCACAGATCATCCACGGTCTTTATCTCAATCCGCCCCTCCCGAAGTCCTTTACCCGCCGATGAGTTGACCGATATGATTTTACTTTACGTTGAATGCTTTTACCGACATTAACGCACTTTCTCTCATGGATAATGTAAAAGGAGAACGGTAAAAATATATCCTTGAAAGGACTGAAATGCTGTGGAAATTAGAGAAAACGTCATTATTCCCTTGGGATATGGAAAGTTCGTTCGTTCCGATAAAATTATCGCACTGGAGCCCATCGAAGAAGACAGAGGCCCTGGGCGAAGAACCCGTGTTTATGTAGAACAAATGTGTAATCCTCTGATTGCCTCCCGAACTGAAACTTCGGTATTAGCCAATATGGTTGAAACCCCTAAAGAAATTATGGAAGCCAACGCATCACTGGAGCTTCTCCGGGACATCTATGATGACATACACCAGATAGGCCCAATGCTTAGAAAAAGCATAAAAAAAGAGGCCAACCTTGACCTGGGTAAAATTGAAAGAAGAATTGAAGAAATACTAAAACATGAAATTGAATTTGAAAAAACACAATAATATTTAATTATACTTCATCCTTTATGGGACTTATGAACGCACTCAGGGCAGACCTCCTTCCTTACGTCCTTTTCAACTGACTCATCGCACTCCGGGAACTCGCCATCAGGATCAAGTTTCTCGCCAACTTTTCCAATTCAGCCTCATTATACCCCGTCAGTTCCACATCAAATGCATTCCTGATTTCTTTTGCCAAATCAATTAACATGGCGTTATCAATCTCCGCCAATTCCGCGAACCGGTTGTCAAAAACCAGGTCCGCCAACTCTTCGGCCTTCGGTTGCCATAGTCCTGACAGTTAACGGGTACCTGCTCGGCACCGGGGAACTTAGCAGCATCATGCGCTCATGGCCGCGAACAATAAACCCGCTTCAGGACTTAAATTCATAATTGTTTGATATTGCCATAATATATAAATATAAACAAAAAGGTGGTCTTGGTATGCATGAGTATTCCTTTGTCAGGGATGCCCAAAAGGTAGGATTCAGATGGCAAAGAGTTCATTGTTATAATGATAAAGGAAATGAGGTTGGTTTCTTTGATTATGATATACAAGCTCCAGGCTGGATTACACTTCAGAAGTTATTCGTTGTAAAAGCCTTCCGAGGGAATGGAATAGCCAGCCTATTAATTAAACACTTTTTGGAGCTGTCTTTTTATAAACTTCACGCAAATTATGTTTCTGTTTATATAGCCCCTAGAGAAAAGGGAATAAGTGTAAATGGACTTATAAAGCTTCACCAAAAACATGGTTTTGACATTACTGATCGCAAATTATCAGAAGCCAAGGCGAGTTTAAAGTTGCAAGCATTCTTAGACAACAATAAATAAAACGACAAATGAGTGCCGGGCATCAAAAAGCCCTCCGGGCACTTTACGCGATCCCCGGAGGGCTTGATTTCACTGGTGGGCGGGATAAGAATTGAACTTACGACCTTCTGCGTGTCAAGCAGACGTTCTCCCACTGAACTACCCGCCCATTAAGCTGTCAGTACAATATATTATGCCTGATAGCCCGCCATAAGTCAAGCTTTATCAATCAAACACTTTATCCCATTACCTGTGCCAACCGTTCCTTTCTTCATAGAAGAATATTTCTACTACGAAATTCCTGCATCATCGACCCGTGACTAAATGGTTTACCATCCCCGCCAGAGGGATCTCTACAGGCGTAAATTCCCGGAGAACTTCCGGTACTCAAATTTTAAGCAACGCTTATTGCATATTTCTTCAGGTTGACAGCTGCATTAACGTCACGGTCATGATGCGCTCCGCAGCAAGGACAGTCCCATTCACGAATAGATAGGGGCATGCTGTCCATCACATAACCGCAAGATGAGCATGTCTTGCTGCTGGGATAAAAACGGGGAGCGACTATCAGTGTTGACCCGTACCACACAGTCTTATATGCTAATTGCTGCCGGAATTCTCCCCAGCCCACGTCTGCGATATGCCTGGACAACCGGTCATTTTGCAACATCCCGTGGACATTCAAATCTTCGATCACGATCCCCGACTTGGTTTTCGTCAGAGCTGTCGTGAGCTTGTGAATGAAGTCCTGCCGGCTGTTGCGGATGCGCCGGTGCAGCCGGGCTAATCCAAGAGCGCTTTTCTTCCGGTTGTTGGAGCCTTTTTGCATCCTGCTGTGTTTCTTGGATAATCGCTTGAGTCTTTTCAGATACTTGCCCAGAGGTTTAGGGGCTTCGATCTTTGTCCCGTCAGAAATGCTCACAAAATGATTAAGTCCAACATCAATACCGATAACTTCGCCGGTGACTTGTTCTGGTTCTGGAATCTCCACCTCGCAGGTTAAACTGACAAACCAGCGATCCGCTTCCCGGCTGACAGTGGCCGAAAGAATCCGGCCGGCTATCCCTGTTTCTTCTTTGAGGCGGAGCACCCCCAGACGGGGAAGCTGGACGGCCTTATCTTCAACTCTGATCGATCCCGTCAATCGAAAAGAGTCATGCACGCCCTTCTTTTTGAACTTGGGAAAGCCAACACGCTCTCCAGCTTTCAGGCCGGCGAAGAAGTTCTTGAAAGCCCGGTCCAGATCCCGAAGGGCTTCTTGGGGAGCGCACTTGGATACCTCGTACATCCAGGGAAAATTCGTTTGCTTGAGTTTATTCAATTCCCGGTGTTGCGCTATGGCATTGGTAGACTTCTTTTCCGTTTGATATAACGCTATCCGGCGGGCTAAACCCCAGTTGTAGGCGAAGCGGGCGCATCCGGCATGTTTGGCCATGAGGATTCGCTCTCGCACATTTGGCTTCAGCTCATACCTATAGGCACGGTTAATGATCATGCTCTATAGCCTCCATTGCTTTTTTGGCCTTGTTTTTAGCTGCTCTGCGGCCATACAGCCTGGCACAGAAAGATGTGAGGACTTCAATCATGTCCTGAACTAAGTCATCTTTCATTTCAGACTGATCCATCACGATCACACGTCTACCCTGGGCGGAAAGACAGCTTTCCACGTATTCAAAGCCAAATCGCATGAGACGCTCACGATGTTCCACCACGATCACTCGAACCTTTGGATCTGACAGCAATTTCATTAATTTCGGGCGGCGCCCATTCAAGCCGGAACCGATCTCTGTTACGGCTTTACCGATTTCCCAACCTTGTGCGTTTGCATAGGTTAGCAGGCGGGAAATTTGACCGTCCAGATCGCTTTTCTGGTCTGCGCTGGATACTCTCGCATACAAAGCGACTGTTCCTGATGATTCTCCGCTTTCTTTGATCAGGATTGTTCCTGTTGGGGTTTGTTCCGCGGGAACAGGTAATTTTCCTGACTTGAACCATTTCCAGGCAGTCCTGTAGGTAATTCCGTTTTTCTTTGCCCATTCACTTAGCTTCATGGAAGTATTGTACCATGAAAGGCAATATATTTCTATATTTTAATTAACAGCTTGGAACCCCTGAGGGAAAGTCAAACGTTTTAACCGACCACTTCTTTCAGTTTTTTTCCAAAATATTAAAGCGTTCATGTATAAATTCAAGTGGACCCTTTAAGGGTCTCTTTAAGGCATTTACTCTGTTAAATATTTAAGCCTTCCTCAAAACAACTGTTCCCTCCTGCCCTTACGAATCCTCCGCTCCAACAAGAATTCTTTTTCAGCGTCAATCCGAATTCCTCTGGAGCCATCCATATGGCTTTCATTGATAACGTGGCCTGGTTCACTTTTTTTGAACTTTTCAATATCTTCAATGCCATTAGTATCAATATCAAAGAATTCAATAGTCATAAACAAGATATCGGGCTTTCAACCACTTTTCATTAATGCATTGTACAATCAATACAAAATAACAATGATTTTATTGAACAATCAATACAAAAATAACAATTGTTTTATTGTACAATCAATACAAATAACCATTATTTCTTTAAACAAGTCAAACAAAACTAACAATATCTTTACATAGAAAATAAATAATTACTCATAACTAAGAAATATCAATTAAATATCATAATTTAATTAAATAAAGATTATTTATCACTCTTAATCTCCTTATATCTTTTATTTACTCCAGCTCACTCCGCTTTGCCATCATTGTCTAATGTTTAATAATCATGATATATTTAATAATATATAGACTAAAAAATTAATATTAGGTTTTATCGAAATATTTATGCAGGAGCACCTTTTTCTCTTAGTAGAAAGGAGGTGATACTATGAGTAATGAAGATAAAGTATTATTAGCTATCTTTGATGAGAGTAAAAAAGATTCACCCAATATTAGTCAGGAGATTACAAAAGAAAAATTAAATATGGATCTCGATGAATTTAACATAGCATTAAAAAAACTTAGCGACTTAGAACTAATCAAAGGAGCTAATATAATTCTTAGTAGTGGTAATATTGTTGCAGTTTTTACAAAAAACATTTCTATTACTGACACTGGGAAAGAATATGTAAGTAAAAATTTGTTGTAAAATTAAATATTTATATCAAGTTAGTTTTTAGACACTTGTTTAAACAGGTGTCTTTTTTTTGGCAGAGGTACTCATTATCTCCACATGGATATTTTGCTGTTCTGCGAAACCAGCAGTTTCTGTCTCTGCGTGATCTAAACTAAGCGAGCCACGAGAAGCTTATCGAGTTTATCAATCAAACACTTTATCCCATAATTGCCTGTGCCATCCTGGTCTTGGGACGTCCTCTGCCGCCACAAGGTTTAACCGCCCGATTTCCTGGCCATCCAGGAAGTAAACTGCCTGGCCAAGGCTCTGTCCCTGTTTAACCGGCGCCGGCACGGTTTCCTTGATTTCCAGGCGCTGTTCCAGTTTAGGCAGAAAATCAGGGTCTATTCTTACCTCCAACGCATCTTGGGCTACAGCATCCACTGATGGTTGGACACCTCCAGTCACCGCCGCTTGTGTGACCTTCTCGCCTGCCCCGGCAACAGTCACCGGCTTCACTACCTCAAACCCGTAGTCCAGCAGAGTTATACAATCCCGGTAGCGATCGTAGCAGTTAAGCGCCACAGCAATTAAACGCCGCCCATCCCGGGTGGCTGAAGCGATCAGGCAGTTGCCGGCCATGGGCGTGGTCCCTGTTTTCACCCCGTCGATGCCATCATAGCCGATGGAGAGCAGGCGGTTGCTGTTTATTATCTTTTCCTCCCGCTGCTGCGGTTCAACCCAGTGTACCGTAGCCTCCCGCGTCTGCACCAGTTCATTGATCTTGGGGAGCCCGAGGGCATACCTGGTCAGCACCGCCAGATCGCGGGCGGTGGTATAGTGGTTGGGGTGATGATAGCCGTTGGTATTTATATATCTGGTGCCGAACAAACCCAGGGCCACCGCCTTGGCGTTCATCATGCGGACAAAGCGGTCATGGCTGCCCCCGACATGCTCGGCTATGGCTACGGTGGAATCATTGGCGGAGGTCACCAGCGCAGCCTTGAGGAGTTCCTCCAGGGTTATTTTTTCACCCTTGCGCAGATCGATAATCGACCCCATTTCCACTGATGACGACCGTCCGGTTATAGTGACTACATCATCTAGTTTACCACTTTCCAGGGCAACGACAGCTGTCATGAGCTTGGTCAAGCTGGCCGGGTCGGCCCGCCTGGCGGCGTTCTTGGTAAAATACAACTGGCCGGTTGTCACGTCCATAAGTACAGCGGCGCTTGAGCTTACGCGGGGCGCTGTTGCCAGCGCTGTAGATGGGCAAAACAGGCACAATATAAGCGCTAAAAGAAGAACTGGTTTATACCTGGACAATCCGGACATTTTGCCTCCTGAAATATTGGCAATAATTGTAATATCCCGTTTACTTCGCTCATATATAATGGTAAATACTTCTAGGTACGGAGTGACGGTGATGAAAACTTATTTTTTGGACCTCTCTAAAATTAAAAAGCCTATGCAGGCAGTCCTGCTCGTAGGTTTGACAGCCTTCATTTTTACAGTTGCGCTGGTCCAACCGGATGGCATCCTGCCTGTCCACGCCAAGCACCAGGCTATTTGCAAGGCCAAGACCAGCCATAAAGTTGTGGCGCTGACCTTCAACATAAACTGGGGCGGCAAGGTACCAGGTCCGGTGCTGGACACCCTAAAGACACAAAACCAGCAGGCCACTTTTTTCATATCCAGCGCCTGGGCTCAAAAATACCCTCAGTTGGCCCGCCGTATCGCCGCTGAAGGGCATGAGATCGGGAGCAGCCTTGACCGCCAGGTGACCCCGGATAACAGTACCGCGGCCGAACTGAATGAAGAACTTCTTACCATGAAGGAGGTCACTTGCCAGGCCTCCGGTGTAACTCCCACCCTGCTCAGGATCTCGCACGGGGAATGGAACGAACTGTTCCTGTCTGCGGCTGCTGAAGCCGGATACACTGTGGTCCAGTGGAACCTGAACTCAATGGATATCCAAACGCCTGGCAAGGACAACATTGTAAATAACGTGGTCAAGGGCGTTCAACCGGGCTCAATTATCCTGATGAACGCCTCCGATACCGCCTCTCAGACCCCCGGCGCGCTCTCTGATGTTATTGCCGGGCTGAGGGCTGAGGGCTACGAATTGGTGACGGTATCCTCACTCTTAAAGATTGGCCAGGGCGTCACTGATTAATTCTTAAAAACCGCATTTTTGGATGCGGTTTTTTCCCTTACTTGGAGGTGGGGGACATCCTCTTAACAATTTCCGCCAGTTCACTATCGAAAGCGGATATTGGCTGCCCTGCGGCTATTCCTTCGGCTACCCGCCTGATACGTGTTACTGTGTCCGCATCACTGCTTACATAAACAGTGGTAAGCCGCGGCTCTGCTTTCTTGGCCTCGTCGCTGACCTCGCTTTTGATCCTGTCAGTTTCACTCTGCTCCGTTCCAGCCTTCTGGTCAACACCTACATAGGCTATCGATCCTGCTATAACTGTGGTGGCGGTGTTGACTCCGCGTACCTTCATGGCTGCGCTGGAGATTTTATTTGCTATATTGTTTAATTCACCGGCATCGGTGGGCATGGGCTGCTGGCTGGGCGCTGCAGGCGCCGTGGGCTGCTGCTGGGTAGGTGGATTCTGCGGCTCAGGCTTCCTCACCGCATTGCAGCCAGCCAGCAACGCTGCCCCGAAAACCACCGCCGCAACCCAAGCTACAAACTTTTCAGGCTTTTTCATTTTTCAACCCTCCTTTCCCTTTCATGGCTATTATCTCAAATGTGATTAAACTTATTCGCACATAAAATAACTAAAGCCCGCTTGCCAGAGCGGGCACGGATTTCGTCGCTATTTAGTCGGCCATTTTCAGAATTACGATGGGGGTCTGCTGGTCGTCGTTGCCGAATGGATTGTCTGCCAGGTCCCTGGTCAACCCTCCGGTGTCGACCCCCTTGGAGACAGCCAGGATATCGACATTCCCCGTGTCATTCACATCCACGATAACCGCCCCGGCGCCGATGGCGTCCCTGATCCTGTCAACTACCTGCTGGGGATCTTTAGGCCCGAGGACAATGTGTTTCTCGAAGGGGTACATTGTTCCGGCCACATCATCGATGAGCGCCAGGTGATGTCCGGCCACCCGGTAAAAATCCCCCCTGCGCCCTACAAGCCTGCCTGCTGCAGCCGCGACAACCCCCAGTAGGATCTGCAGGGTCCCGGTTTCTTGAATAGCGAGCTGCATGGCATGGGGAGTCGCCAGGCTCCCGTCCTTGCCCGGGAAACGACAGAGAATTTTGGCCAGAAACCCCGGGCGCACTGTTTCCGGCAGGATCGCCCGGCCCTGGGTAATCGCCACCACACTTTCAGCTACGGTGACAATATCCCCGGGCTCCACTATGTCTCCGGTATATTTTTTAACGACATCAACAATATCGTCCTTCTCGGTAAGGATGTGAGTCCTGATAGGTATCCTGGCCGTAATCACACTAACACCTCTTGCTGCCGGACGGAACCCGCCAGGTAATTCTTCACCCCGTTGAAAATCCCTTCCGCCGCTTTCTTGTGCACTGTCGGGCTACGCAACAGCCCTTCTTCCACCCAGTTGGTGATGGTGACTACCTCGACCTCAATGGCCGGTATTGAGCCTAATATCCCGTATTCCTTTTTTTTTCTGATCCCGCGATCCACAAGTTTGAGTTTCTTGAGCAGTTCTTCCTTGACGTGTCCAGCCAGGCCGGCGCTGTCACGGCTGGAGGATGAATACAGCACCGCCGCCCCGCTTACCTTGTTATTCTGGTCAATATTGGTATGAATACTTACAAAGATGCAGGCATTTTGGTCCTTCGCAGCCTTCATCCGTTCCGTGGGAGAAACCGCCTGGTCCTCCTGTCTGGTCAGGATAACTTCCGCCCCGGCCTGTTCAAACAATTTCTTTAAATTTAAGGCAATTAGCATTACCACGTTCTTTTCGACAAGGTTAACCGGTCCCCGGCCTCCCAGGTCCTCTCCGCCGTGCCCGGGGTCGATCACTATTTTCTTGCCTTGAAATAACCTGGTAATAAAGCTTCTCTCCAGAGTGACGGATGTCCTTACGGGCAATTCTCCGGTAACCCCAAAGTCAAATGCCGCCGGGTGTTCGGTTTCGATAGCTACAGTAATCCTGTCGTGACCGGCCTGATCCAGCGATACCCTCCGGATCAGCCCATCGTTAATTTCCACAGGCCCTAACGGCATATTGGCCATAACCCCTGAACCTTCGAGCAGGATTTTACCGCCCTGCCGCTTTACTTTAGTCTGAAAGGCCCCGGTTGATTCGATAACTACTCTGGAAAAGAGCAAACCATCCTCGTTTTCAACCACTTTAGACCAGATATTGGTGATCCTGGGGATTTTTCCAGAAGACAATAGGGGGCCTCCTTCCCAAAATCATGCGACCTGGACAGGCAAAATTGTCATTACTAAAGCTTATTCTCTACCGGTAAGAATATATGTGTTATTTTATGGGATATGGGGGGGGCGCCTGGTCCTTCTGGAAGGCCTGTAAACACTTGCCTCCAACCCCAAAACAAATCTGGCGCATAACACCCCCAGCAGGACTCCGCCCAGGATGTCCAGGGGATAGTGGACGCCAACGTAAACCCTGGAAAATGCCATAACAACCGCCATCAGCAGCGCCGGCCAGGCCAGCCGGGGTATTTTGCGGGCGACCACAAGGCTTGAGGCGAAAGCGTTGGCTGCATGTCCTGACGGAAAGGAAAAAGAACCGGGTGAACCCACCAGCAGGTTTACTCCCTCAAGGCCTAAAAAAGGCCTGGGTCTCTGAAATATGTGCTTTAAGATTTCCTCTCCAATCACAAAGCTGATGAAAAGGGCTAACAGCATCAAAAAAGAGGTCCTTCTCGTTTTAGGTCCAAATAGATAGAGAAGGAGCGCGAAGAGCAACCAGAGCAGGCCATTATCGCCGACATTGCTGACAAAGGGCATAACCACGTTAAAGAGGGCATTATGCAGGGACTGATTAACGAAATAAAACCATTGTATGTCCAAGTTTTTGATAGTTAAGAAGACGCTCTCCAGCATCATAGCCACCTGTTATTCGTAATTCTGTTCTTATTAATACTAGAGACGGAAAATATTAGGATGGGACATCCCGGTTGACAAGGCGTCAGCAGGGCATGAAAAACCAAGCGATGCGGGCGCGAATGGATTCTAAGCATATCCGCATACCTGTGGAGCCAATGAAAAATTAAGACCTGCGCGTTTACAGGTTAGTGCAAAGGATAATCAGGCTCTTGTTGGCTATACCCATGTGGCTAGCGCTTGCGGCGCAGCCACAGGTAGACGGCCAGGGCAACCAGGCCGAGCGCGACAACTATGTCCAGCTTGTGGTACAAGGGTTCAATCGCTTTCCAGTTTTGCCCCAGCTTAAACCCTACATAGGTGAGCAGCAGACTCCAGGGCAGTGAGCCCATGAAGGTGTAAAAAACAAACTTTTTAAAATTCATCCCGCCGATTCCTGCGGGAAGAGAGATAAAGGTGCGTACAATCGGCATCAACCGGGTAAAAAAGACCGTGACCTCACCGTAGCGCTCAAACCAACCGGTAGCCTGGTCCAGGTGTTTTATTGAAAAGCCAAAGTAACGGCCATATTTAAGCAGGAAAGGCCTCCCCCCCAACAACCCCAGGTAGTAGGAGAGGATCGAGCCAACTGTCCCGCCTATTGTTCCAGCCAGCACGGCACGGTAAAACTCGAGCCGGCCGGTTGAGACCAGATAACCGCCAAAAGGCAAAATCACCTCGCTGGGTAGGGGGATATTGGCGCTTTCTATGGCCATGCCGATCGCAATCCCCCAGTACCCGGTGGCTGCGATTGCATCGGTAATAGTTTTGAAAACAACTTCAATTAATCCAGTTATAAAAGTCAAAATGTCCTCCTTATAAAAACACATCCCGTCTGTAAAAAAGCGGGATGCGCATCCCTTTTAGAACTGCGGCCGGTTATGTTGCCCTTGTAGACTAGAAGAGGATGGTTTTCCTGCAACCGTGCAGGGGTGGTTTTTTGCTGGTATAGCGATTATCGTAGGCGACCAGTTGGAGGGATTGGCAGAGCAGCCTGAACCTGGACGAGATGGTCGATGACGCAACTCCATACTGCCCGGCCAAATCCTGCTGTTTAACCGCTTTTTCGTTTTCCAGCCTGCTAAAAGCATATATCACCGTGGCGGCCCAGACCGCTGTTTTGCGAATGGACGGCTGCTCTTTGGAGCAAAAGTCATACCAAAGTTTAAGGGCTCCCTTCTGCTGTTTGGGTCCATAACCGAGCGCTTTAAGTCCGTCCTGGACCCGGTCGGCTACCGCCGCATAGCCGGGTTCCGGCCAGGAGTAAAACGCAAGCGGCGCGGTCATTCCTTCGGCCGGCCGTTCCCGGCGGCGGCCTATGCTCTCTACAATATTCTCCTGAAACAGGGCGATTAACATTCTCCTGGCTTCCTGCATAAACCCCGTTGTTGCGACAGTTATGACCATAAACTTTGGTGTCAGGAGCAGGTGGCCTATTACCACCCGCAGCGGCTTTTTTCCGCAAGACCGGCCCAACAGGGCGGCAGCCGCCTGTCTGAACCCCCCTGACGAATCATAGAGATCCCGGAGCAACGTGAAGTCACCCGATTGATTAATCTTTTCCAGGGCTTCCTGCCAGTTTTCCACGGCAAATACGGCCATGCGCTCCAGCCCGCTTTTCCCCGGACTGTCTTGATCCTGCTGCGCTCCTGAGGCGCCAAGCTCCAGGACGTAGGCGTTGATTTTATGTGCTCTTTCTTTCAGGTAGCTTCTCCAGCCCCGGGCCTTAGTCCTTCGCTTGTCAAAATACTCCTGCCGGTCCTGGTACAGGTAATTAAGGAGCGCTTCCTTACAGTTACCGGGCAAGGCCAATCCGCTGGTAGAAAACTCGTATTCCTCTCCCACCTTGAGGACCCTCATCAGGAGGATGCTTCCCGATTCTATTTCAGATGCCGCGTTCACATCGTGCACGCGGATTACCCCGCGACCGAGTAATTCCCTGATCAACAACCCTTCACCGGGCAGGGCCATGGTTACCTCGTAGAGAGATATGGGAGAATTGGCCCAGTCCCTGGCCAGCCCGGAACCTTTTTCCCCCAGGTCTTGGAGGTTTTCCTGCCAGAATGTTTCAATCACCGTCTTGCCGCTGGACAGTTTATAATCAAAGATAAACCATTCAAAGCAGCGTTCCATGGTGAAGTCATCATAGCGATCAACCAACTGCTGGTCCATACAGCCCAGGTACAGGTCCTGTGCCCGTGCCGCTTCCCAGGCAAAGAAGGGCTGGTCTGCAAAATCACCGAGCCTGCGGCGTAAATCCTGCCCGGTGTGACGCCACCTGATCTGGTCAAGAGGGAAGACTTTCCGGCTGCAGCAGTGAAGGTAGGGCTTTCCGCTGCCGCACGGACATGACTTTTCGGTTCCGGACATGAGAACACCTCCCCATATAAGTTATGCCTGAGTAGCAATTATTCTTGACCAGATCGACTATTATTTATATCACATATGAAATTATTTCTCAATGGTGATCCGGCCGTTATCGACCTCCACTTTCAAATTAAAAAAATTCAGCGATGAGAGGGGTATATAGGTTATTTCATTTTTATGAAGAAGGGGAGTTGCCTCCGTCACTACTTGTCCGCCGGATAAAACCCGCCCGTCTTCTCCGGGATAAAAGAGCGCTTCCGATCGGGTATCTGCCACCTTGACGCTGCCGTCAGAAGACTGCCAGTCAACCCGGTAGCCCAGCGCCTCAAAGACAAACCTGAGCGGCAGATATATTGTGTCGCCCTGCTGCAGCGGCGCCTGCGAAAGCTTAACGGCGCTTCCGTTAACAATGGCCTCCGTCCCGCCGTCCTCAAGGATAACCGTTGTTTTGTCCGGAGGGTTTAACCAATTTTTAGCCGCTTCCAACTGAAGCTCCGGGGTCAGTACCTGGATGTCCGGAGCTAAGCCCGTATGGTCAATAACTCTGTCATTCGGGGTATGATAGTTGGCTGTGGTCAGTTTTAAAGCCCCTCCGGCTTGCAGTGGAATGACGGTCTGGACCGTCCCTTTACCAAAGGTCCTGTCGCCGATCAGTGCCCCCACGCCGTAATCCTGCAGGGCGGCGGCCAGGGCTTCCGACGCGCTGGCGCTGGCTCCGTTGACCAGGATTGCCACAGGCATACCTTCGGCAACCATATTGCCTTTGGTATAGTAACTCTGACGCTCATTATTGCTGTCGACGATACTGACTACCACCCTGCCTTTCTCCACAAAATCCCCGGCTATTTGGACGGCCGCTTGGAGATAGCCGCCCGGGTCGTTCCTCAGGTCCAATATCAACTTCTCCGCACCCTTTTGTTTCAACGTAATGAGAGCTTCTTCGAAATCATCAGCGGTACTGCTCCCAAAGATATCGATATTAATATAGCCGATACCACCATCAAGAAGCTCCCCCTGTACGGAAGGCAAATTGATGCTGGAGCGAAGCAGCTCAACATCAAAGTCGTCCCTTCCATCCCTCCGTATGGTCAACCGTACTCTGGTCCCTTCCGGTCCCCGTATTTTCTGGACGATATTGGGAAGTGATTCTTCAGCTATATCGTTCCCGTCAACTTTAATGATGATATCACCGGCACTGATCCCGGCGTTTTCAGCCGGGCTGCCTTCGATGATACGAAGTATGCTGGGATAGCTGTAACCGGGCGCGACTTCAATACCCACCCCAACAAATGTGCCTTGCAAGGAATTGCTGAATTCCTCCAACTCGTCCGGCTTCATATACACTGTGTAGGGATCTTCCAAAGTATCGACAAGCCCGTTGATGGCTCCGTCGTACAGTTCCTCCTCCTGCGGGCTGCTGATGTGCAGCTCATGGACGTACTCCAGGATCTCCTCAAAAGCGCCGGCCGATGAAGCGCCGGCCAGGGGCGGACCTGCCATCCAACAGGTCAGGAACAATGCCATGCACAGAACCCACCGGGCTCTTTTGCTCAATTGGATCACCTCACTATTTTTATCCGCTCTATTCTCCCTCGGCCAGGCAAAGTCCTGCAAGTTTTTCCTGCGCTCCAATATTAGGGTAGAGAAGGTATTTCGGGTCCAACCGGTGAAATAATATAAAAATGCTTAGAAAGGTGTTAATAACTGTGCCTCCAGAAATTATGATCATTATTGACGGCAACAGCCTTGTCCACCGCGCTTATCACGCCATACCCCTTCTCTCCACCAGTCAGGGGCTGGCAACTAATGCTGTCCTCGGTTTTACCAATATGCTTCTCAAGGTACTGGCCGAAGAAAACCCCGGCCTCATTGCTGTTGCCTTTGACAAGGGGCGGGTAACTTTCCGCCACACCGACTTCGAAGACTACAAGGCCACCCGCAGCCCTACACCTGAGGACCTGCGGCCCCAGTTTCCATTATTAAAAGAAGTCCTGCAAGCAATGCGCATACCGGTTTTTGAGATTGACAATTTTGAGGCTGACGACCTGATTGGAACACTCTCCGCACACGCCGAGCAGGCCGGGATTAAAAGTATTATTCTGACCGGCGACCGGGACGCCCTCCAGCTTGTATCTCCGCTAACCAGCGTTAAACTCACCCGGAAGGGCATCAGTGAATTGGAGGAATACGACGAAGGAAAGGTCTGGGACAGATTCGGCATAACTCCCCTGCAGTATACCGACTTTAAGGGACTGACCGGTGACCCGTCGGACAATGTCCCGGGCGTCCCGGGCATTGGTGAAAAAACAGCCTCACGGCTGCTCAAAGAATACGGCAGCCTGGAGTCGCTCCTCTCCGCAGCCGGTGAAATTACCGGTCGGACCGGAGAACAGGTCAGAGCTTTTAGGGAACAGGCGGCGTTGTCTAAAAAGCTAGTAACGATCCACCGGGAGGCGCCGATAGACATCGACCTGGAACAATGCCGGTGGAAGGGTCCGGACTACAAGGAACTTCTGGAGATATTTAAGAAGCTGGAATTCAAATCCCTGATTAAGTCCATTTACCGGGATGACGGGGTAACGGGGAGGAAAAAAAGGGAGGGCTTACGCAAATCCAGCGCCGCCCAGCAGGCCTTTCCGGAACCTGATCTGGAAACCTACCCTGTCGATTTTCAGAGTCTGCTCACTCCAGCCAGCCTCAAGAGCTTCGTTAAAGCAACTCAAAAGTCGGGGCTGGTGACTTTAGCCGCCTCAGGCGACGCCAGGGGGAATGTGACCTCGTTGGGATTTGCCCTCAAAGGAGATAAAACCTACTGCCTGAACTTGCAACCAGTCGAAGCAGACTGTCAGGATGAAGCCGCCGGCGAGAATCTCACTTTGTTTTCCAATACAGCCGCAACCAGCCCGGACAATTTTAACTCGAAAGCTATGGAGGCCTTGAAGGTTGTTTGCGAGGACCCCAACGTCAAAAAATACTGCCATAACGGCAAGGAAACCATCTGGCTGCTGCAGCGCAGCGGCATCGGCTTCAAGCACCTGGCTTTCGACACCATGATCGCTGCGTACCTGCTCAACCCGGCTAACCCCAACCGCGAACTTGAGGATGTCTCTTTGGAACATTTGAGCGAGGTACTGCCCAGGGGCAAGGACCAGCTCCCTGCCAGGGCGCATTGCATCCTGCAATTGGTTGAGGTGCTGGACAATAAGCTGAAGCTCCAGGAACAAGACCGGCTTTTCTATGACGTGGAGATGCCTCTGGTTGCAATCCTGGCCAGCATGGAAATCGAAGGGATCACGGTAAATAAAAGCAAGCTGGAAGAAATGTCAAGAGATTTGGGCAGCTTGATTGACAATCTGGCGGGCGCCATTTACCGGCTGGCCGGCCAGGAATTTAATATCAACTCACCCAAACAGCTGGGCAAAGTCCTGTTTGAGGATTTGAAGCTCCCTGCGGGTAAAAAAACCAAGACCGGTTATTCTACCGATGCAGAGGTATTGGAGGAACTAGCCATGGCCCACGAGGTGGTAGCCAAAATTTTGGAGTACCGCCAGCTGGTAAAGTTGAAGTCAACCTACACCGACGGGCTGGCAGCTCTGACCAACCCTAAAACCGGCCGCCTGCACACTACTTTTCACCAGACGGTTACCGCGACCGGGCGGTTGTCCAGTTCAGAGCCTAATTTGCAGAATATACCGATCCGTCTGGAGGCAGGACGCCTGATCCGCAGGGCTTTTACTGCCTCCAAGCCGGAGAACCTGCTTTTGACTGCAGACTACTCGCAGATTGAGCTGCGCATACTGGCTCATGTAAGCGGTGACCCGGTGCTGATTAATGCCTTCAATAACGGGGAAGATATCCACACCAGGACTGCCGCGGAGGTCTTTGACGTCTCCCCGGAGGACGTGACGCGGGAGATGCGCAGCCGGGCCAAAGCCGTTAATTTCGGTATCGTCTACGGCCTGAGCGATTTCGGCCTGAGCAGGGACATCAAGGTATCCCGCCAGGAGGCCAGACGGTATATTGACAGCTATTTTGCCCGTTATGCCGGAGTTAAGAACTACATCGAGCGGGTGATCCGCGAAGCGCGGGAAAAGGGTTATGTTACCACTCTTTTAAACAGGCGCCGCTACTTGCCCGACCTCTTCAGCCCCAACCGCACTCTGCGTAATTTCGGTGAGAGGACGGCCATGAACACCCCTATCCAGGGCAGCGCCGCGGATATCATCAAGCTGGCCATGGTCAATATCCACCGCGAGCTGGGCGAACATGGCTTCACAGCAAAAATGCTCCTCCAGGTGCACGATGAGCTTATTTTTGACGCTCCAGCAGGAGAAATAGACGGGCTGAAGGAGCTGGTCAGGCACTGCATGGAAAATGCCCTGGTCTTGGACGTACCGCTCACCGTCGATATTAAAATAGGGCCAAACTGGTACGACGTAAAAAGGGTCTAAGGAGATGACATAATGCCGGAACTTCCCGAAGTGGAAACCGTCAGGCGGACACTTGAGCCCAAACTTGCGGGGCTCAAGTTTACTGCTGTCCAGATACTGATGCCCAAGGTTATCAAAACCCCGGACCCTGATCAGTTCAAAGAAATTATCCTGGATAAAAAAATAATAAAGATCAACAGGCGCGGCAAATACCTGCTTTTACACCTCAGCGAAAAATACACCCTCCTGGTACACCTGCGCATGACCGGCAGGCTTACTTATTCAGAAAAAGAAGCGCCTGTAGCCAAGCACACCCATGTTATCTTTACGCTGAGCAACGGTTGCCAGCTCCGCTTTTGTGATACCCGCCAATTTGGAAGGCTGTGGATGGTCCCCGTGCCTTCCCTGGAAGAACTGGCCGGATTCAAGGACTTGGGTGTTGAGCCCCTGGACGACCGTTTCACCAGGGATTACTTAAAAAAAGAGCTGCGCCGCCGGCATGCCCGGATTAAGCCACTGCTGCTTGACCAAACCTTTATCGCGGGACTGGGCAACATCTATACCGATGAAGCGCTGCACCGCGCCAGGATCAATCCGGAACGCCTCTGCACAACATTAACCCCCCGCGAAATCGCCCACCTCTATCATGCTATCCAGGAGGTGCTCCAGGAAGGCATCGAAAACCGGGGTACCACAGTGCGGGACTTTATTGACGGCAACGGCCGGGCCGGCGGCTACCAGGAACTGCTGCGGGTCTACAGCCGGGAGGGTGAACCCTGTCCCCACTGCAACAGGCCCATCGTCAGGAAAAAGGTGGGCGGCCGCAGCTCCTACTACTGTCCCTTCTGCCAAAAAATTTAGTCTTTCGTTGGCTATATTCCAAACCGGGGAATCCTTCGAAGATGTCAGTAACCAACTGCTCCAAGCCTCCATAGATTAAAAGGGAATGAACCCTTTTGGCAGGAGGCAAAGAACATTGGAAATACCTTTATATATCCTTTTTGCCCTGGCGCTGAATGTTGACTCCTTTAGCACCGGTCTCACTTACGGGGTAAAAGCGATAAAAGTTCCACCTCTGTCGCTTTTAATTATCAGCCTGGTTTCCATGCTCTCAATCGCCATATCAATGGCCGCCGGTCGGCTTCTGGCGGCAAACATTCCGGCTCCCCTGGCTTACCGTCTGGGGAGCGCCTTGCTCCTTTTGATTGGCTTTTGGATACTATTTCAAACCCTATGGAAGAAACAGTTAAAAAGTCGCCTTTCTCCTGAACACCCCTCAGCCAAAAGCGTTGAAATAAGGCTCCGCCCCTTCGGCCTGGTCATCCAGATCCTCAAGGAACCGGCCCGGGCTGACTTTGACAGTTCCGGGGTGATCTCCCCGCGCGAGGCGCTCATCCTGGGGACCGCACTGGCGATGGACGCCTTTGTAGCCGGGTGTGCCGTTTCCCTGCTTGGTTTTTCCATGCTGATCACCGCGCCGGCCGTGGGTCTCGGGTATTTCTTATTGGCCTGCCTCGGAATAGCCGCCGGCCGCAGCAACAGAGCCAGCCTGCTGGAACGGCAGCTCACCGCCCTGCCGGGCTGCATCCTGATTCTGCTGGGACTTCTAAAAATCTGCTGAGCCTTGGAGCGGCGCCACGGTAGAGAATCAAAACCAGCAAATCTGCAACGTTATTTTCGGGGTTGTAAATATTCTTGGAGGAACAATAATAGTCGAAGAAGAAATAAAAAGGGAAGATTTAGGGAGGTTGTCATGCCGGTTATCGGGCTTACAGGAAACATTGGGAGCGGGAAAAGCAGTGTGGCCCGCCTTCTGCGTGATTTAGGGGCGAAAGTTGTCGACGCCGACCAGGTCGCACGGGAAGTTGTGCTGCCCGGCGCCCCGGCCCTGGCAGAATTGACAAGAGAATTTGGGCCTGACATCCTGGACCCGGCTGGTTCGCTGGACCGTAAAAAAATGGGTTCAATTGTTTTTGCCGATCCCCGGGCCAGGGCCCGCCTAAACCAGATCACCCACCCCCGCATTAAGGAGGCAATCGACCGTGTCATCACCTGTTTCAGGCAGGACCCGCATGCCTCTTCTCCTGCCGGGGTACTGGTCATCGAGGCCCCCCTGCTGATTGAAGTGGGACTGGACCGGGATGTTGATGAGGTATGGGTGGTAAAAGTTGACGAGGACAAGCAGGTCGAGCGGCTGGTTGAAAGAGACGACCTGACCGACCAGGAAGCCCGCAGCCGGATGGACGCACAGCTTCCTCAGGCCGTTAAGCTAAAGTACGCCAAAAGAGTCATAGATAACAGCGGTGATTTTTCAGCCACGAGAAAACAAGTGGAACATAACTGGGATGAATTCCAAAAAAAACATCTCTAGGGTAAGCGCAGCATATAAACATTATATAAGCTCAAAAATCTAAGCGGAGTGATATGTTTGTCGGCAGTGTCTCGCAAAAGGATCAACAAGAAGAAGATGCAACGCAGAATACTCCTTATTTTTCTCTTACTGCTGGCAATACTCAACTTTGACAGCATCGTCCGTTTTTTTAACCCGCTCCCTTATCATGACACCATAACCTTTTACGGCAAGGTCTACAATGTGGACCCTGCGCTGATTGCGGCTGTGATTAAAGCTGAAAGCAACTTCAACAGCAAAGCGGTTTCGGTGCGGGGAGCCAGGGGACTGATGCAAATTATGCCCGAGACCGGCCTCTGGGCAGCCAGCCAGACGGGTGAATCTGCATTTGACAGCGAATTTCTTTTCGACCCGGAAACCAACATCAAGCTCGGGACCTGGTATCTTTCCGACCTGGGCAAAGAGTTCGACGGCAGTACCGTTCTGATTCTCGCGGCTTATAACGGAGGGCGCGGGAATGTCAAAGACTGGCTTGCAGGAAAGACCCTGATTAACCCCGAAGCCTCCATTTCCCAGATCCCTTTTCCTGAAACCAGACACTATGTGAAAAAGGTTTTACTTTATTACCGGCTCTACAGCTACTTATACAAGTAGGGAGGCTTATTTAGCCTCCCTACCGCACGCTCAGCGGGCAAACACGTGCCTGCCGATTTGGGTCACGATTGGCCGGGACCATACCCACTGGCTGCTGGACTTGGCCGGGTTCCAGAAGTAAAGGGCCCCGCCGGTGGGATCACTGCCGTTTAAGGCTTCAATTGCAGCATTCATCGAGTCCCGGCTCAAGGGCCTCTGGAACTGGCCGTTGCTGACCGACTCGAAAGCGTCTCGTTCATAGATAACCCCCGGGATAGTGTGTGGAAACTCACCGCTTTCGGTCCGGTTCAAGATAACAGCGCCTACCGCTACCTTGCCCTGATACGGTTCGTCGGCAGCCTCACCCTCGATAACCTGGGCCAACAGGTTGACACTGGCGCGGTCCACCTGGCCGCCTCTGGAGGTTTCGGGAACCCCGCTCCGGCCGGCTTGCGCCGGTTGCTGCACGTCCCCGGACAGCTCTTCCGGCGGCGCAGAAATAATCTGCTGCTCCTCTTTAACCGGTTTCATGATTTTCTGAAGGGCTGCTCCCTGATGCAGCAACAGAGCGGCCGGAAGCAACATTACACATGCTGCCAGGCATATACCCATCTTAGTTTGGTCATATTGTCTGCAAAGCTTGCCTATTACTATCTTAAGCTGTTCAAGTTTAATACGCTTGCAAACCTTCAACAATCTCATTAAATCCAACCTGATATGGTTCATTAGCTTGGATATCTTCATATCATATCACCCCATTTTCATTTTCCCGGGGACTTTATGAGTATAACCTAAGGATTTATGATAGTCAAAGGTAATATTTGAGACAAATTAAAATTACAGCTGATAGACTGTTTTTCAAGCAACTTTGAAAACATCAACTAAAGAACTTAAGATAGAATTCATTTGTTCTTTCTAATTCAATCAAATACAAAAAATATGTAGGTGCGAATTCATTCGCACAAGACCTCAAAGGAATACAGTATAAATCCCTTAAACTGCTGGACAGAGCAAGTGTGATTAAATAACACTTCATCATAACTGGTTAAGACCAATATAATGTGAGATTAAAAAGCAAAGTTAGTTCATCTCAGCGCTTTTCCATTAAGGTAATCGAATTTCTTCCCCTGGTAAATATCCTTCTGCTCCAAATACTCCTCAATACGCTGTTTTACCAGCCACCAACTGACGCCCCAGTTGCTGAATAGAAGGCTGTCCTTGGGGCCGCGGCCAACCAGTCGCTGGATTACAACGGACGGCTCCAGGTAGGCCAAAAATTCCCCCACCCTTTCCACATAATCCTGCAATGATATAACCTCAAACTCTCCGCGCTCGAACATGTCACCAAGCGCTGTTCCCCGCACCACATACAGGGAATGTAGTTTTACATATTCCACACCGAGGGCGGAAAGGATTTTAGCGTTTTCCACAGTGTCGGCCAGTTCGTCCCAGGGCAGATTCAGGATCAGGTGCGCACAGGCAGCAAACCCGTGTTTTTTGATCCTCAGTACGGCATCGATAAACTCCGCCAGGGTATGTCCCCGGTTGACCCTGGCCAGGGTGCGATAGTTAACCGTCTGCAGGCCAAGCTCAATATTGATATCCACACCATGGTCTTCCTTTACCGCATACAAAAAATCCAGGTAACTGTCGTTTACACAGTCAGGCCTGGTTGAGACGGATATGCCCACCACGTCCTGGTCCAAAGCGTCCAGAATATTTGCCTTGAAGCGGTCAAACGGCAGGTATGTATTGGTGAATGCCTGAAAGTAAACAATAAATTTTCCGGCATTGTATCGTTTGCGAAAGAACGCTTTATTCATGGCCACCTGCTGTCCTACTGCCAGATCATTGGACAAACACTCGAACCCTGAACCATCTTCATCGCAAAAGATGCACCCGCCCCAACCGACTTTTCCGTCACGATTGGGGCAGGTCCCAGGCAGGTTGACCGGGAGTTTGTATACCTTTTCTCCAAATTTCTTGACCAGGTGTTCTGAATACAGGTTGTAGCGGTTTTTCCCCATTGGCTCCCCCACCTTAATTGAAATATAAATTTATATTACCACGTGGATAATAGTTTGGAAAATCCAGCCTTTCCAGTCTGTGGAAGACAGCTTTAATCTTGCAATGCTTTGCCTCACAGGTTATTATAGACTAAGATTATTTTTGAGCGGCAAAATCTTTTATTTAGGTAAAGGGGAAAAGTGGCTGAGTGGTTAATGAAAATATGCTGTCCCGTTTCGCTTTAACCCTAAAGCTGTGCTGGCATTATATTGTTGCCCTCAGCGTGCTGGCAGCAGTGTTTTACCTTATATTTCCAACCCTGGCAGTTGTACCGGTAGTTCTGATCGTCTTTGTTTTATTCTTTTTCCGTAATCCTAAAAGGAATGTCCCTGACGACAAGAACTGTATTCTTTCTCCGGCGGACGGCGTGATTATGGAGATTGACGAGGTGATTGAAGACAGGTTTATCCAGGGTCCTGCTATACGCATCAGCATCTTTCTATCTATTCTAAATGTTCACCTCAACCGCTCCCCCTTGCAAGGTGAGGTAAGGTACAGGTACTATCGACCGGGCAAGTTTATCCCGGCCTTTAAAAGCCACGCCTCAGATATAAATGAGAAGAATTTTATAGGCATAGAAAGCGGCGATTTTAAAGTGCTGGTCTGCCAGATTACCGGGTTCATCGCCCGCCGTATTAAGTGCTGGGCGGACGAAGGGAAAAGGTTGGCAGTTGGAGAATTAATTGGTATCATAAAATTTGGCTCGGGTACTGAAATATTCATTCCTACCGGCTCTGATTTATATGTCAAAAAAGGTGATAAGGTCAAGGCTGGAGAAAGTGCCCTGGGAATGCTCCCGCCCGGCTTAGACGATAATAAATGATGGGGGTGAACATATGAGCAGGATGGAGATAATGCCAAACTTATGTACAGCCGCTAATTTACTGCTCGGCGTATCTGCCATCACCTCTGTAATAAACTACAACTTCCAGTTAAGCGTTGTCCTTATTGTACTGGCCGCCGTTTTGGACCGGGTTGACGGGATTTTAGCCCGCCGCTGCAACGCTGTATCGAATTTTGGCAAGGAGTTTGATTCTCTAGCCGATCTGGTTTCCTTCGGTGTGGCCCCCGCCGCTCTGCTCTACAGCAGTGCGCTGGCGCACCACCTTAGCACCCCGGGGTTGCTTTGCTTTTTGCTCTTCACACTGTGCGGCGCCCTGCGACTGGCCAGATTTAACGTAACACAGTCGACAACCTTTTTTCTGGGTGTCCCTATCACTGCTGCCGGCGCTATACTGTCTATACTGGTGCTCTTGGTACCCAGCACTCCTGCGGTGTTAATTCTCAGCATCATTTTGGCGCTCCTGATGGTAAGCAGCATTCGCATTCCCAAAATCTAAATCATTTAGGTACATATATTAACAATTATCGCAAAAGCGCCTGGATGTGGTCCAGGCGCTTTTATCTTTCTTTAGGTTTTTCTTTATTAGGCCCTCTGGATAAAGCTTGTAATATTATTCTTGACCAGATTCCCGGTCGTACTGAAGAACTCGTCCAGCTCATTATCTACGCTTGCCGCAGCTTTTTCAATGAGGAGCGCCACCTTTTTGGTGTCTATTTCCACTTTGTGTTTAAAGAACATTTGAAGCCTGTATTTTTCGGCCAGGGACTCTGCGTCGGCCTTATCTTGTTCAATTAGCCCGGCAAACTTTTCAACCCTGTAAGGTAATTTTATGTCATTACGTTTCCAAAGGTCGTGTAACATCTCGTTAACTTCGGATATTAAAACACGGTTGGCAAAGGCGCTCTTAAATCGTTCGCTGTAAAAATCACGCGAACTGACCAGCAGCTCAATACCCATTTCGACAATATTATGCGCCTTCCACCAGCCCATGGACAGCGGAATATTGCAGGCCTCCACAGTCTCTAAAATAAACGGCTTGGCCTTTTCAAAACAGTAACCCTTTTCAAAATCCAGGTATTTCTCATCCCCGTAGTAGTCGAGCCCTTTGGGCACAAACCCGTGGGTTAAAAGCGCCTTTCCAAAGTCTAGAAGAGTGTTGTGCTTCTTAAGAAAACTATATATTTCCTCCCCCTTGCTGTGCGACTCATAGTGATCAAAAAGACCCCCGCTAAGTATATCAGGCAGAATACTGCCCAGCGTAACGGGGTCCCCCTTTGTTCTGGTAATCCATTCAGCAAAGCAGATATGGGTCTGTGGATACAATTTTTTCTCCCCCCATAAAAAAACAGCGCCTCCGCCGCCAGTAATAGGTTGTTTTATTTAATCATTTGATAAAATTAGAATAACTTAAATTCTATCAAATTACAACACCTAGATTGGTTATTAAAAGAGGGAGTTTATCAAAAAGGCAAGACTTTCACTTGCTTAAAGAATATCTGTCTGGTATAATAACCTTTGCGAGTACAGGTAGTTCCCTCTCATTAAGGCTTCCAGTAAACATGTCGGAGTGGCGGAATAGGCAGACGCGCACGTTTGAGGGGCGTGTGGGTGACCGTGCGGGTTCAAGTCCCGCCTCCGACACCAGTTAAAAACCGCACATTGTTGGATGTTAAAATTTCTGTCTCATGAACCTGAATTGGGTCTGCGTACCAGTGGATGGTGATACGAGAAGCTTCTGGATCAAATTCCATTCGGCGAATAAATGTACGTATAAACTCCCTACGCTCTCGGTTAGTTCCATGTGCTAAGACCTGATCTAAACTTTGGACGTAATCCCTTAATCGAATAGTGTCTATTTTTTCTAAAGCTGGCTTGGACAGAGCCTGCTTTTCTTTTTGTTTTTCCATCTCGCTGATTTCTACTTTTCTCTGTTTAATGGCATCATTATAGAGCTCGATGTTTTCTCCTGATGCAACAGCTGCAATAAGATTTTTAATTTCAGCTTGTTTCTCAATAATAACCTTTTCAATTTTTTTAGCGGCCTGCCGGTACTCTTTGGTTTCAGCGTCAATTGCAGCCGATATCTTTTCTACCAGTGATTCTAATGCTTCAGGAGAAAACCTTAACCTAATTTGCTTAATTACTTCAGTTTCAAGCCAAATCTTATCCACCCTTACATCCTGGCAAGCCTCTCTTCCTTGATAGGTTATTGTACCACAGCGGTACTTGTTAGCGTGTCGCCCCCCTTGTATATAGCTCGCCATTCTTCCTCCACAAGCTAGGCAAACAAAGAAGTCCTCCCCATCATAATTTTTACCGGTGAATAGCCAGGGGCTGTCATGTAAGCGGGGCGGAGTTTTACTTCTTTGTTTTCTTCCACACAATTTCCGAGCTAATAATGCTTCTTCCTCAGTAATAATAGCAGGGTGTGCATTTGCAACTTTTACCCATTCGTCTTTATCTTTAAAACGTGTACCCTTGGCCTGTCTATCTTCACGATTCCAGAAGGCATAGCCGGCAGTCTGAAGCAGCCTGTCCTCTCTAAACAACTCACTAATAAAACTTACGCAAATTGGCCTTCCCTCAGGACTTTTCACTCCCTGGGAGTTCAAATATTCAACTATTGCTTTATGTGACATTCGCTTTTTTATTTTACACTCCAACACAATAGTTTTTAACAGCGGCCCCCATTCATCGTCAACCTCCCATAGTTGTTTATAAATTGGGAATCCTCGATGATCAACTCCGCGCTCTACTCGGATATTTCGAAAACCTGCTGGTGCACGACCGCCGTTTTTAAAACACCACCCTGTTTCCGGATCGCGCATTGCAATATTTCCTTTCATTTTTTCCAAAACATGTAATGAAGTTGCAAGACTTTCAGTTTCTGATCTGGTTTCATCTATTGACTCCATCCATTTCCCTTGAATCGTATTCGGGTCATACGGGCTTGTTACTGAAATAACCTGGATACCATGTTCCTCAAGACCAGCTTTTAAGATATTCGCTTTCCGTTTTCTGCGACAAAAACGAGTTGCATCATGTACTAAAAACAATGATACATGGGAATCGCGTTTTGCAAGCTCAAGCAGATATTCGAATCTAGGCCGTACTACATCGTCTCTGAATGCTGATTTACCGTCGTCGAATTCTTCAGCAATGATTTCAACATCATTTTGGGCCGCCCATTTTCGAATAGCTTCAAGCTGTGTTGGGATCGAAACTCCTTTCTCCATTTGCCTCGGATCAGAAACTCTGGCGTAAGCTACTGCGTACTTTTTTTTCGTTGTTTTTACTCTGCACATTTTTAGTCACCTCCTTTGCATAAGCTATCTAAAAGCTTCCCTTCTAATTGAGCTTCTTCCTGCCTACATATACATGATATTGAGCAAATAGTGAAAGAAGAATGTTCTCACGGCTTACCTTGAGCCCCGGTGGAGTTGGCTCCGGCTCCAGCACGTTTTTTATGACAATTATAGGCTGTTTATTATGTTTAGCACGTTTTGAGTTGCTGACAGACACATATGCCCCCCCCCGCTGTAAAGTTAAGTTTTAAGAAAGGAAAAGCCCTGGGTATATTACCCAAAACAAAGATGATTGATTTTAATCTAACACAATGTTAAAATTAATACGAAAGGTGGAAAATACTGTATGCTTATAGAAACTGCCGAGTGGCTTACCCAGGCCGAATATGACCTAGATACAGCAGATAGCCTTTACCAAGCCGGAAGGTATATCTACACTATCTTCATGTGCCATCTGGCAGTTGAAAAAACACTAAAAGCGCTTGTGGTTGAAAGAACAGGCAAAGTCCCACCCAAGACTCATAACCTTATTCAACTGATAAAACTTGGGCAACCTAGTCTTAACAATGAACAGACAAGGTTTGTTACCCGCTTAAGCCTAGCTGGAATTGTTACAAGGTATCCCGAGGAACTCAAAAAGGCATTGAGTGATTACCCGCCTTCAGTTACAAGGGATTACCTGAAGAGAGCAAAGGATGTGTTTAAATGCCTGAAACAACAAATAGGGTAGCTGAAATTGTTAAAGCCTATCTGATTGTTCTCAAAAAAAAAGGGATTCCTCTCCAAAGGGCATATTTATTCGGTTCCCAGGCAAAGGGCGCAGCCGGGCCTTATAGCGACATTGACGTAATCGTTGTTTCCCAAGCTTTTACCGGTATGCCACAGTGGAAAAGGTGGGAAATCCTTGGTGACGCACTGGCTGAAATAATGGAACCTATTGAAGTGCGGGGTTACGCGCCGAATGAAATCGACCAGGCGCAAAAACAAAAAGCCAGCTTAATTTACGAAGTGCTGACTGAACCCGGAACAATTGAATATAGAGTATAGCAAAATAAAGAGTATTCACCCGGCAGGTTTCCCCGCCGGGTATTTGAATATTTTAACGCATTTCTTCAGCCACGCTCTCAGGAATATACATTCGGTCGTCAGTATCGATATATGCTGCTGCCGGCATTATAAACGGAACTCCGTTTTTATATGCTTTTGCTGAACCATCAACAAACTGATATACATCAAAATAATCCTTACCACCCGTAGGGGGATCAGTAAACACAAAAACTTGTGGTATATATCCACCAGTCATCTCGAAGTACACCACGTCTCCATAACTCTCAGCATAGGCACGAATGGAAACCATACTAATTTCCTGCTGCTCATTGGGTGACATTGATTCTTCTGCCATTGCTGGCAAAACTAAAATAAACGTCATTATAGTTGCTAATAAAAACTTTTTCAAATTTTTCATCTCCAATCGTATAATATTAATTCCTTTGGCAATCATCCCACGGAACGGCAAAAAAAAGCTCCTCAAACACCCCCTTTATATACTGAAAAATAATAAGCATGCCTCCTGGTAGTTCATGCACTACAGGGGGCTTGTTTCACTGTGCCAGGCTGTTGACACCTGTCCCGTTAACCAACAATTGGGCAGTTATTGGACTTAATTGCTGCATATAAGAGCCACTTTTCGTTTGGGAAACACACACACAGTCGCCATCATCTGAACAGACCTCATGAAATGTGACAGTGTTATACTCGACTTGCACGGTAATGTTAGAAGCCGTAATATTATAATTTTTGGGCTCCTGATTTATTAGTTGGTCTGTAAACCAATCCAAGATATAAGCACCGTCCATAGCCCATAGTTCTTTAAAACTCGCCGTTGCTTTCTGTCTGCCTGATACATCCATCGATATAGTTTCATCACCTATTGGTGGCAAAGGTTGACCGAACGTAAATTCCGGGTTCTGCTTCGGATACGATAGATCCGCGCCTACTATGCGCCAACCCGTAATCCTGGTATACGCTGGTGCGCAGCCACCGGATGGAGGAAGCGGTGGTGCTACGGTAGTGCTGTAGTCTGGTTCCACCATGTTTTCGCTATACGCGATACTTTGCATCACTGGAGGCACCAGATTTGCCGTAACTATATCTGTCCACTTGGCTGTCCCGGGGGCACGGGACGTGCTGCCGTCCTGGCTGACAGCCTGGAAAGTCAGGCTGCCGGGAGTATTGTTGCTGGGCGGCGGGAGCTGCTGCTCCTGGACTATCAGCTGGGCATGGCCCTGCAGTGTCTTGCCGTTCACAGCGTAGGTTGCCGTAACCTGGGTAGCACCGGCAGATTTGCCGGTTGCCAGGCCATTGTTAGCGCCGATTATGGCAATAGAGCTGTTCGCAGTTACCCAGTTGCTGAAGTTAGTCACGTCTTGGCCGTTACCAGCACCCTGACTCTGTGAGTAGGTTGCGACGTATTGCTGCGTATCACCTACATTAATAATGGCCGATACCGGTGTTACCACAAGAAGATCGAGGTTGTCTAAAAGCATATTAGGCATTATCGGTACGGTGACGTAGTTTATCTGCCCGTTTTCACCATATCGCCACATCCTACCGATGCCCCAGGCCAGATCGGTTGGAGGCGCCAACACGTGAATGTATTGTTGGATGTTGTCCCAGAAGTCCTGGGTTTCAGAAGTGACGCCTTTTACCTGGTAGTTGTTTGCGTTGCTGGGGTCTGTATAGTACACCAGGATGCCCTGGCGGATGTTTTGGGCGTAAAGGTCGGTACCGTCGAGGCCGTTGTTGAAATCAACGGTGTAATTAGTGGTGACATCACTATTCCACCAAGGCTGATACACCCATTGCTGGTCCTCGAAATAACCGCTGTGCGATACGTCCGGAGGAAAAGCCACGTTGGTGTAGTCCTCGCCACTCAGGGTATATCCCAGGTACCGGCTCTGGCTGTCTTTAGTATCACCGTGGGGACCCCCATAGACTAGGCAGCCGAAATAGTTATCTCCTTTGAGATATTTGGACAGGATCGGGATAGAGACATAGTTAATGGAATCGCCTTTTTGGTTGTTTTGCTCGTAGTAAGCTCCTGAATTCTGAAGCGCATCATTTATAGCTGTCTGGGCGTCGATGAGCTGTCCGGCGACGGCCGGCAGCACGGCAGTCAAAAAAAGAAAGACTGCCGCAAGTGCGAACAATCTCTTGAACACCAAAATCACTCTCCCAATATTATTTTAATTACGTCCCTATTTTAGACGTTTTAGTATGACGACTTCTTCTTCCTGGGTGGAAAGCCGGCTGTCGATCTTCTTAATGTCAGCCCAAATATACTTAAGCTCATTTTTAATTTCTGCCTGACCTTGTTCAAGTGCCTTCTGACCTTGTTCGAGCGACTTTACGCTTTGATCGAGTCCCTTCTGGCCTTGTTCGAGCGACTTTACACTTTGCTCGAGTCCCTTCTGGCCATCCGTAAGCGCTTTCAGTTGTTCAAGCACAAGCCTTTGGAATTGTTCATTATCCATGTCTACCAACTCCCAACAATCACCCTAATAAGTATTTCCACGAGAACCTCGTTTTTCCTGCATCATGATTTATACCATACCGTGATCTGTATTCCGTAGCTGCCCCAAGAGGAACCCACGCAAACTTTCTTATCGGTAGTTTCCCAAAACTTATTGGTTAATTCCTGATTCCTTTCCGTCTTCTGCATCACGTAGGCCATCACATCATCAACAGCCTGGCTGTCAAGCTTCTGGCTGAGAATAGCTGCGGCATCCTTCCACTGACCTTCAAGGTCCCCTTTGGTCAGGTCGATGCCGAAACCAATTTCACAACGGTTAGGGTCACCTGGCCCAAAGTCATTAATATATTCTGGAATAACCAACTTCGTTTCTTTCGGGATCTGGTATCCGGCCCTTGTGGTGTACGTTTCACCCTGTACCACAGGCTGTCCCTGCTCATTCAGGTAATCAACCGCAACGCTCACGTCCGGCTGTGCTTCTCCGGCCGGCCAGCATACCACCGTCTGGCTGGCTGCATCCCATGCAACTTCATACCCCAACCCCTCGGCCACGTATCTAGCCGGCAGCATCGTGCGGCCGGGGTCAACCAGCATGGGTGCCACGTCGATGGCCTTCGCTACACCGTCGCTGGTGACTTGGGCCTTGCCAATCGTCATTTGTAGCATAGCCTTGGCCCCTTCCAATGTGGCCATCTGGCTTGGAGCATCCCAGGTGATATTTTCATCGGTCACGCCCAGTGCGTTGCCCAGATACCTTACCGGGACAAATGTCCGGTCGTTCTGGATGAACGGAGCTACATCCATTTGGACTCCAGGAGTTTGGTTATTGACCACATAGTATGGGTTGCCGATCCTAAACACCACAGACTTCACAAGATCGTTCTGCTGGCTGTAAACATTAACGGTTGTACTCTGGGTATCTGCTCTTGCTGCGTGAAGCCAGGGGAGAAAAATTATGCCCACTGCAACAATAATTACTAAAGCGAAAAATCTTTTCATTGAATATACTCCCTCCTTAAACTACTTGTTTAAATTTAACCTGCTACTAAACGCTTGAAGATATGTTTTTGTTTCTTTTCCTTTACCATCACCCCCAGCACAAACCAGTATAAAAATATAGAAGATTTACAATTAGTTATCGAACCAAATTGGTTAGAATTAATCGTAAACACTCGTATTTTTTCATTTGAGTGGCCCTTTCTTGCTCTCTAGCATGTCTGGGTACACCAATGCCAGGCAACCTGGGTATTTTTTTCTCACCTGAAAGCCTTTTTCTCTCCTGCTCAAAAATGCATTGTTCGACGCACAAAACTGTTCTAGAAACCAGCGGAGAAGCATTTTTATACACAATTTCCGGCACAACATAATTACCATTTTCATCTCTAAGATAAAGCACTACAATATTTTCCCTACAATCCCTCCACTGACCTTCACCTCTCTTCACTACTCTTACTGCGTTTTTCCGAGACATATTATATTGTTTTACAACCCGGCCGCAATCAATTAAAATAGCCGTAACAGTATTAGTTTTCATAGCTCCGTCCCTTCTCAAAACGGCAATATTAAACTAGGGTAGTTTTTACGCCCAGCCGACCCCCAGCTGTGCTCAATCAAATCGCAAAATAAATGATTAAAAGTCAAAGTATGCTATAAAATGATAATATGTCAAAATTGATTATTTGTCAATTTTAATTTATAATTAATCTAAAAATTTATCCGGAGTAATAAAATGGAAAATGATTTCGGTGTTCTATTACGTTCGATACGAAAAAGTAGAATGATGAGTCAAAAAGATTTAGCTGAAAAAGCTGGAATTGACCCTTCTCATCTTAATAAGATCGAAAAAGGTATAAATATGCCTTCTGATAAAGTTTTATTTAATCTTGCTGATGTTCTCGTTGCTGAAGAGCTTTTTACTGCTGCTGGCATGCTTATACCACCTGAGTTTGAAAAAAAACACCCTCTTAAAGAACCTATTAAATTTCCACAAGTGGAATACCCACAAGTATTAGAAAAAATGCATAATATATATTTAAATGAATTTCACAAGGCTTTCCATGAACGACTTGAAAAAGAAGATGAAATTGGTGTAATTATTAGGCTGATTAGTTCGACTAGAAGTGTATATCTTACATATGAAAAAGGTTTAGGCCAGACAGAAAATGAAAATATCAAGATTTTTGTGGAAACTGCTAATAATTTATTAAAATTATATGGACAGTTAGATGAATTACAATATAAAATGGGTGAAGACACTAGATATACTGAAGGTGAAGCTGCTGGTAAATGTATGGCATTACAAGATATATGGGAAGAGATACAGAGAAATATAAACTTTAACCTTAGTGGATTTCTTGCAGATATAATAAAATTAGATAAGAATGACGCCGAATTTATAGCAGATATAATAAACGTACGAAAAAGCAAAAAGCCCCCTACCGTTGAATAGGGGGCTTCACTTTTGACTGTTCAATAAAATTTAGAAGATCACCTTTTGTAACACGGTGTGTCTTATTAAATTTATACCCTTTTAATATTCCGGCAGCTATCCAGCGATAGACACTCCGTTTCGGGACATTTAAAATAGTTGCTACATCTGCAATAGTATAAAATTCTAACACCGTTTTATTAATATCTTCCACTTATCTAAACTCTCCTTTTTAATATTTACTAACATTTTTACCGCCTTATAAAAACTCGCCTTTTTCATTCACGCCCGGCGCATGGTCTCCACCGCAGTCATTTTCCCCTCCTTCCACTCCTGGCATATCTCCTGGAAGTTAGCCGGCACCACACAGCCAGGCCGGCCCAGACGCTTGCCGTTTGCTCTGGCTATTGCTATCCCTTCCTACTGCTGGTGTTGTCGATCGGTTCTCAATGCCTAATTTGTGCATTTTAAGGACCTTAAATTATTGGCGAAGCTCTGACTAAAAGACCGGCGCGAGCCGGATCAGGACGGCTGTTATCCGAGTAGTAGTTAGCCCATGCAATTCCAGATTGACAATTATATTGTTTTTGATATATTATATCAAGAACAATATATTATTCAGTGATGGTGATTCTTCAAGTGCCTAAGACAATAATTAACAATTTACATAAAAAACTAAGCAGTACTAAAAACATTATCATATCCCCAAAGTAGCTGCTAAAATTATTAGAAATATTATAATATTATATTGCTTGACGAATTTGGATTTAACTTGCCAGTAGACTACATACATAGGATATGGGCAAGTAAAGAAAGCTTTGGGAACTCAGGACAAAGTTTTCCAATAATGCCGAAAGAACACTCTTCTTTACTGTCCACAAGGGTAAATTTTTGCTAACCAACTGCTTCCGTAAGGATACCGATGACTAAAAATGAAATACGAAAATCTGAAAAAATCCTCAAAGAATTCTTAAAGTCCAAGGGGTGATAATAAAGGATAGTAAGACTTCGTAAGTACAAAAAAGCTTTAAATTATTTAATATATTTCCAGAAGGTGATTATAATGAAATTTTTCAATATGAACGAGCTTACAACAGAGCTAGAGAAAAAACGCCCGGATATTATTGAAGAGATAATTAAAGATGAGCCTAATTATTTATTGGTTCGTGATATTATCAAAACGCGAATTAAAAAAGGGCTAACTCAAGCTGAACTGGCCAAAAAATCCAGCCTTACCCAAACCCAAATATCACGTATTGAAAGCGCCCAACTCGGCAGCATTAATACCATTACCAAAGTCCTGAATGCTTTGGATTTGCGCCTTACTATCACGGAAAAAAACAAGCCAAAACTCTGCCGTTATTCAACAAAAATCGCATCACCAAGAAGGACTAGGGGGAAAAAATCCGTTGAAGAAGAACAAAAGGAACTATCAAAAGCGTGAAAAAAATCGGCATTTAGCCGATTTTTGGGGTATACAGATTAGTGTATTGATACCATTATCTGCATATCTGAACTGTAAATATTAGCAAATATATTCTATTAAAATGCTACACACCACCTGTCCCGGTATGTGGCGCACTTTGTTATTTTTTCTTGGATGCTAAGTAACTAATCTGTATATCGTAAACTTTTTCCCTTGGTACATAAGAAATTATTCCCTTATTCATTAAAATATCTAATTTCTGAACCCTTTTAAGTATCTCGCTTTTACGCTTTGGATTTAAGACTACAATTTCTTTACCATTTACTTTAAAGGGATCGCCAATAAATTCTTTTCTCACATAAAACATGTTTTGAATCAAAAGGTAGTTATCGTATTTATTTATATTAATCGGATATACTAAATCAGTTTTTTTGGGGTCATCAAAAAGATTCTTATATTTAACATTTTTATCATCATCCTTAGAGATAGGTATGCAACAATAACAATCCGGATAATTATGCTCCTCAATAACGAGAATCATAACAGGACGACTTCCATGAGTAGTTATCTTGTAACTCCTCCAGTCACAAATTTGGTGGAACTCCGAAGTTAACAAGTAAATTTTATAATTTTCTACCACGCTATTTCCTCCAGTTACACAGAAGAAGGGAACAGGATTTCCCCTGCTCCCTTCACATAAAATTTACCTATCCGCCACATTTTAGTTGCATACGGATCAGCAACAAACTTACCTATCCGCCACATTTTAGTTGCATACGGATTAGCAACAAATTTACCCATTAGTATTTTATCACCACCTCAAAAAAATATCAAGATTTTTTTTGTTTTACCTATGATAATTAGTCTCATTGGAACCATAACACGAATATTGGAGAAAAAACATAGTAATAATAAGGATTATTTGGCTTTTTAACGGGCACGTTATAAAGATTTAATACACCAACCAACCTGTTCCTCTAATTTACTGACCTGTCCAGACTGGTTGACCACCAGCTTGGGCTATTAATACCTCCAGCGCCGCCTTTTCCTCCCTTGCCCTAGCTCGGCTATAACAATTATATTAGTCAGATACTTGATTCATTTCCGTCTTAGCCCGTATTCCCAAAATTTTTGCACAACTGAGATAAAAAATTTTCTACTTATTGCCAGGTATATAACCTTCTATTCACCGAAACTAATGATCCAGCTTGCGCCACGGCATCTATCTTCCAATATAAACTCCACTCTTACTGAATCTAACTGAGCCGTATTGTAAAGCATCTCGATAAACTCAATGCCCTTGCAGCTTGATTTAGATTTAGAACCTTTCAAAAAACTTTCAGCCAGGGTAAGAATTTCTTTCTGCCTTTCAGTTGGTGATTTAAAAAAACCAACTATAAAATCGTAAATTTTTTGACCAATTTCAACATCTTGATCTTTGCAATTAACAATAACCACGCTGTTTTGTAACACCTAGCACGACTCCTTTGTTTTTTACATTATTCATCTTTCAGGTAGCAAAGGTAAGTATTTAGTATTTAGTATTAAATCTCACCTTAGTAAGTACCAATAAATCCAATAGATGCAAACTTACCTTCATCTATTTACCTTGAATAATCTCATCCTTAAATACAACAATTAAATTCTCTGGAGCATTGAAAAACGTGTAGTAAAAACTTCGAAGCTCCTCTTTTACAACGTCCAACAGTTTTTCCCTTTCATCAAGTCTCCCCGGAGGGGAGATATAGAGGGGCAAAACCCCTTTAAACAAAACCCGCCGTTTAAAACCGCCGTCCGGCTTTAGCCTAGTCAAAGTACTGCGCGGTTTCCCTGGTGCAAGGGGCGGCCGCTTTTTGGCCGGGTTGGGAGGGATACCGGACTGATTCCTACCTCAAAGGAATGCCCAGGAGAATATGCTCACGGCCTTTACCCCTTACGCCAGGGTGTAATGTGCTAGGCTAAAATAAAGTCCGGACGGCGGTTAAAAAAGCTCCGCACTAGCGAAGCTTCCTTGTAGGCCAAAGAGAATACATCCAAAATGGCCCAAAATTATATATAGGTTTTCTGGTTCTGCCGCCATCGTCAAAATTGCAAAGACAAAATAACCGGCATAAAGCCGGTTATTATTTGTGAAATCACGTATCCGTTTTTATATAATTTCAGTTTCAATTTTCTCTGTAATCCACATGCGGATTAAAGTTTGATATGGTAGCCCTTTCTTACCGGCGATTTTTTTAACGGCATCTATTTGGTTAGGCTCCAAACGCAGAGTGACAGGCTTTTTAAGCTCTCGTCTTTTTAATATTTCTTCCTCTAGTTCTTGTGCAACTTCAATATCTAAAGGCTCAAAATCATCAAGAAACTCCGCGCTGTCATGATTATCCCAAAAGCGGGCTTCTTCTTCTTCAGTTTTAAACTCAGGTATTTCTTTGGCCATATTACCAACCCCCCCTTTCACGAAGGTAATAGCGTCTTTCTGATTGGGTCATGTCTCTCGCCGTTATTACCCGAACAATACCACCTGGTTTGAGGGCAGCAACCACTAAAATATATCGTCCAGGGTCAGTTACTCCATTATACCAATAAACGCCTTTCCCGGCCTTTGCGAAATAGAGCGTCCAGAAATGCTTCTTCGGCTTCATCAGGTGTTAGGTTGTGCTTTGCTATATGTTCAATATTTCTGTTATCCCAACCGAATTTACTAATTTTCAATTATCTTTAATATATTACCATGTATTTACAATGTCAATACATTATATTCATACATATATATTTACATTGACCGGTGCCAGCCGGACGGATAAATGGACGGCGTTTAAAAAGCCTAATATAATTATATAAGTACGGAAAAGGACGGATAAATGGACGGAGTGTAGTTTCTAAGGACGGAGTTTTATTTTAACTTAAAAAGTCTTGCACCACGCGGCACTGCCGCGTGTGTGTTCTATTAGGACGGAGTCCTCTTATCCTGCCTTTCATCGCCTGCCTTTCATCGCGCGGGAGCCCAAATTTGAGATTATAAGTTTCACCTGCGGGACCGGAAAAAAATGGTCTCAATGCCGGCATTTCAAACCCATGTCCCTTCCTTGCCATAGCCTGTGGGCCTGCTGTATCTCAAACCTGCAAGATACCTCAATTTTTAATTTGGAAGGGCTAGACTGGCGTTGTGGTTTTCAAGGCCAGTCTAGTCCTTCCAAATTAAAAATTGAGGCACCCCTTCCGGACCGGAAGTAACAGGCAACCTTCCATGGTATAAGCCGTCATACTTGGCAGCCAGGCAACACGATGAGGGCTGCACGGAACGACCAGTAAAAGCTACAGAACAATACCTGCGGAGCAGGATTTGCCTTCGCAGCTCAAAAGACCAGAACACAAAAAGCCTGCGTAGGCACAAAAAGCCTCTCGGCGTGGGGCAATCCAACCAAACATGGGAAAGAAAAAAAGACCAAACCCACCCCTTTATGCACTCTTTAAGAGTACCGCCAGGCAACGCAGTAAGCCGAATGGCGGCTTATTGAACGAAAGATTTTCGATTTGCCCCAGGCGCCGGTATCTCAGACCTGCCAAAATCCTTAATTCTTACTTTTGAAGGAATAGCATTAATACTAGTATAGCGCTAGTATTATGCTATATTCATTGATAATTCAGCACTAGACCGGGGCTATCCTTGGCATTAAATAACAACGATGCCAGCCACCACACACCACTGCCATATGCAACCGGGCCAAGAGAGTTCGCGGATTAATTGGACCTAGTGGCCTATATATTAGCCGGAGGGTTAAGCTTGAGATAGTTCGACTGCAGCAGACCCTGGTGGAAGCCAGGGGATGCAAGGGAGTGCTAGCTCAAGGTTAATCCCGTAGGCGGATGTTATCATGATAACATCCGCTAACATCAAACATACAACCGTTATTTTGTTAACATTTTTCAAACGCTGTTTTGCGCCGAGACAGATGCGCTCCATAATATGCAGCTCCTCCGGTACTTGGTGGCCAACAACCTCCGCTGGCACCACGGTCAGGCCCAGGGGGGCAGCCCCGTACCGATGCGGACGATCAAGGTCCTCCAGCTCACTGGTGGTTTTGAAAAAATCGAAAAGACCTTATTTTAAGGTCCATACTAACCGCCTACGGGATAGGAACGCAATATCTCCCTCATGGCTCTGTTGGAATATAGGCACTAGTATAGTGCTAGTATTAGCATGCTAGCACAGGTATAGCATGCACGCTTTTCCATGATTTCACAGTACTAGTGCAACACTATCCCTAGGACGAAGGACAATTATTTCACGTGAAATAATTGCCCTTCGTCTTATACGTTGCTATAAAATGTTATGCCCTCCTTAACAAGCTGATCCACTCTGGCCATCACGATAGAGGTCATCATTTCCTCTCCGCACATCTGGCATTGAACAACCGGTACATCTTTGACTACTGTTCCCAAGTAGTTAAAAATGATTTTAACTGGCTTGATATTTTTACTGCCGCAACTTTCGCATCTGTGTATTAACATATTCCCCCCTAAACCATATATTCTAGCCTGAAGGCATTGATACTGTGAATTAAATTATACATCTAATCCCTCCCAAACAATAAATAATATACAATTTTACGCTATTTATTTCAATAGTTTCGTGCCCTGCATAGCTGATACACAAGCTACTGCCGGAACTACTCACACAGCTGGTTTTTAATTTATTTACAGCAGGGATTATACCCTCGGTACCATATTTAACTCCAACTACTAAATCATATTTCCACTTATAATTTTCACCTATTTTATAATGTTGCTTGAATTATTACCAATTTTTAGAATCTTAGCCATCTATAAACCCCCTAATTAAAGTTTAAAAAGGTCATTACTAGTGCAACACTATCCCTGTTACATCATAAGCACTAGCCCTACACTAACCCTAATTTATTAACCTAGTAAATAGCTAGCTTAATGCAATTATTGCAATTCACAAATACAAAGTTCTTATAAAAGCTTTCTTCTTGTCAGTAGACGATGATTTCTTGGTATTTTTGTTGTTGCTATGATCTCTTCTTGAAGTTGTTTTTGCTCTGGCAGGTTGATCGGGTTTTATGTCATTTTCTAACGCATACCTTAGCCATCCTCCCACCCTTTTGATATCGGCACCTCGGTATAGCTGTCGTCGTAGTTCTGAAAGTACTGAATCAACCTTCGCTAATGAGTAATCCCTAACGATTTCTTGTGCAAAACTAACTGAGACATCGGCTCCGGCTACTGCCCGGACGTTTGCGCGGATGATCTCCCATGCCGGTAGTTCGTCTAGTCTTTTTTCTTCCCGGGCCGGCAGCAGTTCCTGATTGCCATCTTCAAACATAGCAGCTACCGGCAAATCAAAAGCAGCTCCGTCATTTACGACAATGCTGCTTGCCTGGTCATCCTTTGAAATTACTTCCACATTGGTAGCTTCTTCAACAACAACATTATTTTCTACTGAGTATTCTTTGTACGACATACATGTCGTGTCCGGACCTGGCATATTTGTCGTATTCGGATGCGACATATTTGTCGTGTCCGGCATTTTCAGGCGTTCCACAGTTTTTATATCTTTTATATAGTAGACATTGGTCTGGTTCTGCCCACGTCGTCGCCAGGTGATGAGGCCGTACTCCCGTAGCTCAATGAGGTATCTTTGAACCTGCCTAGTACTGATTTCAGCAACTTGTGCAAGGCGTTCCTGGCCGGGAAAACACTCATTTTCCTGCCATGCGAACATCATCAATAGGCCATAGATAAGCTTTGCCCCGATACTTAATCCCCTCGCCATCATTACGGCATTAGGAACCGATGTAAAGCCTTTCTTAAGTTTGGGGTTCTCCATGATAAGCGTTTTGTCTGTCATCATATAGCCTCCGCCTCCCGGATCAGCCGGTGTTGCTGGAGCTCGATAACACATTTCCGGATCTTCTTTCTATCACTTCCGGTAAACTCTGCAAGGTAGCTCTCCGTAATCTTATCACTACGCCAGGTTAACATGAGGAATATTGAAAATAGGGCTTTAGACTCAAGAGATAATGTTTGTAATTTAAGCACGGAATTAGGAACCGAAGTCAGACCGTCCCTCATGGTGGGATCAAGAAAAATCAAATCCTTAGATTTATTTTTTGTCATCTTTAATACACCTCACTAGTCTAATGTCTAATCTGGGTGAAATAAAATAGCCGGGCGATTTTATCGACCGGTCAGAGCATTATAAATGCATCAAAACATTTTATTTTCCCTTAATAAACATCCATTTCCGTAGTGAGGTTTTTAACACAAGTCCCGCCTCCGACACCAAAAAATGCCCAGTTTTCAAGGCTTCCGGGATTTCGACCGGAAGCTTTTTGCTTTGCTTTTTTGGTCGTATTTTGCTCAGGACGTATGTGATCATACTTCTTTGTAGCGTGCGGGATGGGGTGTCAGCCGCGTACAACTTTTTGCATGGAGGGATCGCGCACATCATGGGTAAAAGGAGAAAAAATGAGCTTCAGCCTTTGACTGAACAAACGGCAGTAAAACTCTTTAAAGAAACCGTACCAGATTTTGAAGAAGCAGAAAGGCTTTTTTATGCTAACGAGAAAGCCAAGAACCGGCAGAAACGCACCATAGCCTGGCACCGAGAAAATATTCATGTCTTCAAAAAAGCCATGCGGGAGCAGGGTATCGAATTAAATATACCTCCGGCTTGATTAATATTTCCGGTTATAAGATGGGAAATTTATGTTAAAAGTCGTTCCCTTACCCAATTGACTCGTGACATCTATGCTGCCGCCTTGTAACTGAACCAGCTTTTTCACAATCACCAACCCCAGACCGCTCCCTTTTTCCTGCAGGTAACCGCCGCGCTGGTTCTTGACCTGGTAAAACCTGTCCCAAATGTGCGGCAGGTCTTCGGGGGCTATACCAATACCATCATCCTCAATGGTCAGTACCACTTCACCCTGGCGGACCTCCACCCCAACCCTGACGGTACCGTTCTCGGTGGCCCGGACAGCATTCTTCAGCAAGTTCCTGATAATCTGTTCCATTCGGTCAACATCACCGAGCACGACTGCGTTTTCTGTTTTCTTCTCGAACAGAATCGAGGTATTTTTGTTAGCGGCCACTGCCTCCATGGACATGGCTACACCTTGGGCCAGGGCGTTCAAGTCCACCGGCAGTTTTTCCACGGCGATATTACCGCTTTCCAGCCGGCTTAATGCCAATAAGTCATCTACCAGCCTGGTGATATGCACCGTTTGAGTGTAAATCGTATCCAAGTACCTTTCCAGCAAAGCTTCATCTTGCACCATACCGTCCCGGATAACTTCTACAAATCCCTGAACAGCAGTTAGAGGAGTACGCAACTCATGTGATATCTCCGCAAATAGCCGGGCTCTTCCTTCTTCCATTCTACGGCTTTCGGCCTGTATCTCCCGCAGTCGCATTGCCAGTTTATTGAGCTGACCGGTAAGGACATTGATTTCATCCAGTGGCCGTTCCTCAGAGCTTAAAATGTAACTCCCCCTGCCGATCTCCGCCACGTTTGTAGCCAAACGGGAAATCGGCCTGGAGATGGACATGGCCAGGTAAACGGAAACAATAATAATAATTACCAGTATGGCCATCCACCCAATTACCAGGTACAAACGTATTTTGTTTAAAGAAAGGTCGAGATTGGATGGATCCGTTTCAAGCAGAATGCCGTTTTCAATGACCTCTTCGTGGTCGTTGTTACCCATGGGGACAACGGCGACAAAGATGGGCTGACCTGTTTCCTGGTCAACCGCCCGGGTAATTAAGGTTTCATCTTTGTCGAGTAATTTGACGAATTTTGCATCCACCTGGCTGCCGGGCACCACTTTCTGCTCCTCTGAGGTGCCCATGATCTTTCCTTCCCGGTCAAAGATCGTAATCCTGGCGTCAAATATATCAGCCAAAAATTTCAACAAGTCCTGTCTATCGTGGATCCATTCATTTGTTTGCCCGGCAGGTGGAGCCTCCCATGTTTGGTCATTTTGCTGGAGCAAGGCAAAGTTTATCCGCTTGGCCTTGCGTAACAACTCCTGTTGGACCTGATCATAGGTTACTTGTTTCATTATAAAGCTTGAAAACATCATCAGGGCTACCAGACCGAAAACAAAAACTGTCACATTGGTAAACAAAATCCTGGTGTAAATATTTTTGTTAAATTGTTCCCGCAGCAAACGCTTGATCTTGATACAGAACCTGCCTGCGGCACGGATTGTTAAATGAAGCCTTTCCTTGCCCTGCCGGAGATAAGAATTCACGATGTAGTCTCTCCCTCTCTGACAGGAGGTGTAAACTGGTATCCCACACCCCAAACAGTTGTCAAGTATTCATGGGATAAGGACGCCAGCTTTGTCCGCAGCCTGCGAATGTGGACATCCACCGTACGCTGATCACCGAAGTAATCATATCCCCAGACAGCCGTTAACAGTTCTTGCCTGGTGAAAACCCGCCGGGGATTCTGAGCCAGGTAATAGAGCAAATCAAATTCTTTGGGAGTAACTTCTGTTTCTTTACCGTCAACCAAAACACTCCTGATATCGGCCTGGATTTCCAGCCCCGGGTATTTTATTTTCCAGTTCGTTATCGTGTCAACCGGTTGGGTACGGCGCAGCACCGCTTTTATTCTGGCTACCAACTCCCTGGGGCTAAAAGGTTTGGAAACATAGTCATCAGCCCCCATTTCCAGCCCCAGAACACGGTCCGCTTCTTCTCCTTTGGCTGTAAGCATGATGATGGGAATCATGCGTATCTCCCTTAAATTGCGACATAGCGTAAGCCCGTCCTTACCCGGAAGCATAATGTCCATTATTACTACATCGGGATTCTCCCGGTCGAACGCGGGCAGGACCAAGTCACCGTTGTTTACCCCGATAACTTCAAAACCTTCCCTTTCACCGTACAACTTGACAAGTTCCAGTACGTTTTGGTCGTCATCAACTACCAACACCTTACCCCAATACGGCATTATTTTCCCCCTCGGTTCCCCCCTCGGCAACCTTTCAACTTTTATCCTCGCACAGCCTGCAAGACCCCGTCCTCTCAGGCCGGGGATTAACAGGCTGTAAGCTCGAAAATAAGTGCGACTAAGGTTCAGAAACCAAGTCTTCTTTATTAGTCGACACCAAAAAACAAGTTCACATTACTCATCCGGCATCTTCATGATTTCCTGTACGCATATTCAAAAGTTTGCCCGGCTACACCGGCAGCTGAAGTAGGATAAACAACAAACAACCCGCCTGGGACGCGGGTAAGTTGGACAGCAGCCGGTTAAGCAATCGATTGAGGAGTTATATTTAGCATATCATCCAGCAACTTAATTTATTTATAAAGTTGTCTGCAATAATTATATTACACCAATCAGCCGGGAGCAACAGCACTTGACTGCTTTATAAATTTCCGCTTGTAACATTTATTAATATTTTTGTAATATGTTTTCTGAATTTTGTAAAATTTGGTTAATAATCCGCTGGTAGAATTATCTATAAAGTGTATTTTCCATAGACTTGTGAGATATTTCCATGACTTTGACACCTAAGTGAATATCAGCAACAATTTCAAGATCTGGCAACAGCAGATTCATCCCTTCGGCATAATTAAGCCTGATAATTAAGATTCCTGTCTTGTAACAATTGTTCATAATTTCGTAAAACATGTTCATTTTTCAGCAAACATTGGTTCATATTCTTTCAGTATAATTAACCTGCAAGGAGGAGCATAGGTTAGACATATTTCATTAGATTAACACAAAAGTGGACAAGCTTTACTTTTAATATTTGGCAAACTGCCCGAAAGGTAAGGGCGCAAATAGTGGAGACTTAATGTAACGGATTTCTATTAAAGAAAGGATAGGATAACTGTGCAGTTTGCTATGGCGCTTATTATTTTTGTTTTTATCTTAGGTGTTTATGAACAAATAAATCATAATAAAAAATTAAACCTGATCAATCTTCGAATCAATGTAAACGGCACAAGAGGTAAATCAACTGCAACAAGACTAATTACCGGTATTTTAAAGGAAGCAGGGGTTAAGGTTGTTGGAAAAACGACGGGAACCAGTGCGAGAATTATTTATTGGAACAAGGAAGAAGAAGAACCAATCAAGCGAGGCCGTCTAGGTCCAAATATTATAGAACAAAAAGCTGTCGTTAAAAAAGCAGTCAAGCTTGGCGCATCCGCATTTGTAACAGAATGTATGGCCGTAAATCCCGATTACCAGATTATTTTTCAGGAAAAGCTTGTTAAAGCAAATATAGGCGTTATTGTTAATGTTCGTGAAGACCATATGGATGTGTGCGGCCCGACTTTGGATTTTATTGCAGAGTCCTTTACAGCTACAATACCCAAAAACGGAACCCTTATTATTGATGATAGCAGTTATAATGACTATTTTACTAAAGAAGCAAAGAAAAGAAACTGCCGGATATTAATTGCAAATGAAAAAGAAATCCCAGATGGTTATCTGGAAAATTTTGAATATGTGATTTTCCCGGCAAATGTTGCTATTGCGCTGGCTGTTGCTAAAGCGCTAAACATTGACAAAGATACTGCGTTAAGGGGAATGTTAAACGCTAATCCTGATCCGGGAGCATTAATGATCCATTCCTTAGACAACAAAAGCCCCACATATTTTGTCAATGGCTTTGCCGCCAATGATCCAAATTCCACACGAATGATTTGGGAGCATATAACAGCTCTTGGTTATCCAACAAAAAATCCTATGGTAATTGTAAATTGCAGGCCTGATAGGGTTGACAGGACATTACAGTTAGCAGAAGAGGTCTTACCAAATATGGATATTGATATTCTTGTTGCAATGGGTCAGACAGTAAATCCAATTACCGAAGGAGTAAATAGTAAAAAAATATCTCCTCAGAAATACATAAATGCTGAAGGTTTGTCTCCCCATGAGGTTTATAAAACAATTAAGGATTCTTTTATAAACAGAGTAACTTTTGGCATTGGAAACATTCACGGCGGTGGCGACGAATTGGTTGAATTGATAATTCACGACTTCCCCACTGAATTAAGAACTCGTTTCAATCTGGAAACGGATCAAGTGGCACAAGTAATTTAGCTGTTATAAGGAGGGTAAATAGTTGCTTATTACGACTATTGCCACAGTTATAATTTTGGGTGTAATTTTGAGCTTGTTATTTACGGAAATTACCGGAATCTTACCTGCCGGTCTGGTTGTACCAGGATATTTAGTTTTACTTATAGATCTACCCCAGGCTATATTTTTAACATTCTTTATTAGCCTCTTGACCTATTTAATAGTTGCTTTCGGAGTGAGCAAAGTTACAATTCTATACGGCAAAAGAAAATTTGTAGCAATGATAACAGTGGCAGTAGTGTTGCAGCTTATTATGTATGCAACATTGCCCATTGATTATCGTTATATCTCCGGATTGGCAGCAGTTGGTATTGTTGTACCCGGATTATTAGCAAATACAATTCAGCGCCAAGGTTTAGCAACAACATTTTTAAGCACTGGATTGCTGTGTGCAATGACTTATGGTTGCACATTACTGTTAAAAGTCAATATATGAGAAAGGAGGTGTAAAATGAACACTTTATACGGGGAAAAAGGGGGTGTAAAATGAACACTTCATACAGGCTAATAAATAACAAACAATACATGAACACATCGGAACCTATCAGAGAAAAAAGTCAGCATGAAGCTCTTGCGGTTTTTAACACACTAACATTAAAAGAAAAATGCCTGTATCTCGTTAAGATCAGCAAGAGAAATACCGGTTTTCAAGCACTTGGGCTAATGGGATTAACTCTGCTGATTATTGCTACAGATTATCTGTTTACTAGAATTATTTAAGAAAGGAGCAAGATAAGTATGAAAAAACAATCTCTCAAAATTCTGGCTTTAGTTATGTTGTTTACATTTGGAATTAGTATAAGCGCATATGCCTTCACAACAGGCTATCGTAGCTTTGCTGAACTAGCTGCAGCTGAAGACCCTTCAGACTATACCATTAAAACTAATGATATCGGAAGCGATACAACAATTTTAGCTATACACGGAGGCGGTATTGAAAGAGGCACTTCAGAATTAGTTGAGGCATTGAACGGATACGGTAAATATAACACTTATTCATTTGAAGGGCTTAAAGCGGCTGATAATGGGAGCCTTTTTATGAAGGCTATCAATTTTGACGAGCCAACAGCTGTTAGTTTAGTTAATAAGTCAGATTACACTGTTTCTGTTATCGGAGCTGCCGGCGATGACGAAGTTACTTATATTGGCGGTCAGAATAAGTTGCTGGCAGAATTGATCAGATTACATCTTACTGCCAAAGGATATAATGTAAAAACTTTAAGTATTCCTGATCGCATTGCCGGGGTTATGGACAGCAATATAGTGAATAAGAATAAATTGTTTAATGACAGTTATCAGCTTGGCGGCGTTCAGATCGCTATTTCCAAAGGTTTAAGAGATAAGCTCGCAACTGATTCCGGTACCTTAAACGATTATTCAGGCACCATCAATCAAGCGCTAAGCGAAAGCTGGCCAACAATAGTTGAGCTCATGAAGAAGATTGATAATAATAAATCTGAAGGGTTTTTAAATAGGTTTAACCCTGAAAAGCGCAACTTCGATAAGAAAATCCAGAAAGCATTAGAAAAAGGATCAAAGAATCCCAAGGAATTAATTGAAGATGTTAAAGCAGTATCAGAAGAGTAACCTGAAAAAATACTGTTTATAAAAATAAAAGGCGGACAAGCTACCCTTGGTAGCTTGTCCAGCCTTTTATTTTTACTATGTCATTTACATATTGTTGACTGCCTCACTTATTGCGAGAACATAGCTGTTCAAGCTATCCTTATTAGTCGACAAAAACTCTGTCCTTAAGCCCTCTGATATTTCTATCTGTACTCCCCGTTCGTCTATATCTCTATTCACTATGTTATCTGGCGATATACCGGCCAGATCCTTCGGAGTATCTTTCACAGTAAAACCATGCTTAGTCAGAGATTCTTTTATTCTGTTTGCCAATTCAGTGTCCCGGCCTCCGATATATGTGAATTCTTCTGCACCGTCACACCCGTGGATTGATAATGTCCTTTTAGATTTAGAAACCATTTCCAGTGCGTATGTTTCAGCGAATTTATCTGAAGGAACATGTAGTGCAAAATTATCTGTGCTTTTTAAACCCTGAAATGAATAATAGTTGTAATTATTATGGGAAGCTAAGGCATAAGCTAATTCAGTAGTACCTTTTTCAATTTTACCTCCATGAATTGCCACAACTGTAACATTAGAATCTGTTTCATTAACTTCAATTTCATAATCAACATCTTTTTGAGAATCCAATAAACTTCTTAATTCATCAAGTTCATTTTTTTGTTCTTTTATATTTTCATTTGCAATATCTAATTGTTTTTTTAGTGTTTTATTCTCATCTTCCAATTTTGCGCCTTGGTATTTTACATAACTTGAATAACCTACCAATAAAAAGAATAATAAAGCAAATACCTTAATTGTTGTAACATGTTTTTTTATGTTCATCTCTTTCCTCCTCTGGTAGTGTTTTTAAGCTCTTGTTCTTTAATCTTGCAATCAGCAGCAATTTATAAATTGCATTGCATATTTCCTTTGAAAATTCAACAATTCCTTTGACAGCTCGCTTAACCTGTTTTTTTGTTTCGTGCCTCGGTACCAAGAAATGGTTTGGCTTGCCGGGTTTCTGTACCGCCACCATATGCTTATTATGCAAAAGTTAACTATTTTAATAGCAGCAGGTATCTGAGACTCGAAAGCCTTCATTTAATTATATCACAGCAGAGCTTTATGTTCATAGGCTCCGGCAAGGTCCTCGGCATGCCTGTGCCCGTCATAATACTGGTGATATTCTTAGTTGTTTTCGGCTTCATACTGGCGAGGACAACATTTGACCGCAGCATATATATGATAGGCGGCAATGTAACGTCTGGCAGGCCTCAATCCCAAGAATATCAGTACAAAGCTCTACATTATAAGCTCGGTTATCGGGGCCTTGGCAACTATCATACTGGCTGCGCGTATGCATTCGGGCGCTCCTACCGCTACTTTAATCCGGACTAAAAATCCCTGTCCAGTCAAATATTCTAGACTGACAGGGATTCAGTTATTTTCGAGGAAATAAATATTAAAAGGGGAAGACGGGAAGCCAGTATCTGCTACTCATTGATTTTTTCATATCGTCTTGCTCCAACATAGCGTGGAGTCCAATAACTATCTGAGATATTAAGATCACGAATTGCTACACCTTCAGATTCTGTTACGATGATAAACTGCCCATTTCCAATATACAATCCTGGTAGTAGTACCTTGCTGGATCCCTCAAAGAATAGAACATCTCCAATTTTTAAATCTTTCCTTTCTATTTCTTTTCCTAAAGCCCATTGTTGGGATGAATATCTTGGTAAATCAATATCTAAACCTGCTTTCATAACGTATTGTATAAACCCGGAGTGATTAAAGCCTTCTTTGGTATTTCCTCCTGCTAAGTAACGTATACCCAGGGTTTTATATGCTTCTTCTACGACTTTAGAATCCAGCCTCAAACTAAGCGAGTCAAAGCGCTTTACTACTGCAAGGCGGTCCAGCAAATCTTGTCCTAAATAGCTGATTGTAGTCATACCTTCGTCGCCAGAGGCATGAATTATATAATTATTTCCCAGATAAATTGCAGCATGTGATATCCCTTCCCGCCATTTTCCTGTAAAATAAATCACGTCTCCAGGACGCTTGTTTTCAAAATCGATAGTTTCGCCTACTTCACATTGCTTATAAGTTATGCGAGGCAAATAAATGTTTTTAGCATCTCTAAAGACTGTCTGAACTAAATAAGAACAGTCAAAACCATCTATTGTATCGCCACCTAACAAATAAGGAGTTCCTATATATTTCATTGCTTCTCGAATAACTAAATTCTCATTTTCCTTATAATTTTCAGGCTGAGAATAATATATATCAGCCCCCGTTAGTCGTTTTGCACCTACATATATACCTGACCAATACTCACTCTCAATATCCCTTTCCGCAACTCCTTCTGTAGTCTGAACTATAAACATACCATTTCCTTTATAAATACCAGGTATAAGACTGCTTCCCCGGAAAAACACCAGGTCTCCTGGTTGAAGGTCTTCTTTAGAAATGGATTCGCCTATTTCATAGATCCTATCGGAAAAGACAGATAGCTGTATGTCGAGGGTATCTTTAAAGACATAACGTACAAAATTAGTCGTATTAAAAAAGCCTTCGGTTGGTGAATTCCCTTCCGGGTTATAGGGTGTTCCAAGCAAATCCATAGCCTTTTCTACAATTGGATTGCTTACGACGCCTTCCTCAATAATGTTGTTAGTAAACCGTCTTGCTCCCAGCAACCTGGATTTCCAATAATCACTTGTTTCAAGATCTATTACAGCAACCCCATTAGTTGTAACAATAACAAAAATACCATTGTCTATATAAATTCCTGGTAGTCGTACACTGCTGCCTTGAAAGAATAGTACATCACCAGATTTAATATCAGCCGTATCTACTTCCATACCTACTCGCCATTGTTCGTTCGATGTTCTGGGAAAATCCAGTTTGTTTACTTCACTAAAAACGTATTGTACAAAGCCTGAATGATCAAAGCCATTTGGATCATTACCTCCAAGTTTATAAGAAGATCCTACTAATTCAAGGGCTTTTACGGCTACAGGATTTAATTCATCAGCTATATTTGTGTAGCGCCTTGCACCTTTATACCGATCCCTCCAATAGGAATCTTCTACTATATTCCTTTTTACTACCCCTTCATTAGTCGCTACAACGATAATGATATCATCGCCTTTATATATTGCCGGTATTATGTTTTTCCTTCCAGTAAAGAAAAGAACATCTCCAGGCTGTATTTCACTACGTTCTATAGGTTTACCCAGTTTCCATAACTGTGAAGGCGATCCGGGGAGGACTATATTCTCTCCCTCTCTAAATATATACTGAATAAACCCAGTGCTATTAAATCCTTCCTCCGGTGTATTTCCTCCTTGTTTAAAGGATTTGCCGATTAAACTTTCTGCAAGTAAAACCGTTTGAATTTCTGTCTCATTATTATAACCATAGGCTGGGCTTGTAACAGTTAACAGGATCAATAGGATTAACCATATGACATTTATTTTTTTAAATTGGTTCATTTTAAAATCCACCTGCTTTATCTCGCTTGTCCCTTTAAGACTCTCGCATCAAACTTTACTTGAGCTGCAAAACCTTGTTGGTTTGGCATTTTATTGGTGTTTTTCATATTTAAAGCATTCGCGATTTCATTATTGAATTCCTCCTGTAAAACTCACTGATTAATTTTTATCCAACGAGCTCTGGTAGGCCTTCCATCCCGGACACCACCTGGTGTGCCAGAACCACAGCCAGGTTATCGTTCATGTTCCTTTCATCCCACGGCACAAGGCCATGGGTTTTCAGGGGCGAGTTTTTATAAAGAGTTAGAGAATTTATATAAAAAAAATGGTAAAATATAATAAAAATATTATCTGGTGTTAAGTACGGGTTTAACTACGGAATCCCAAAGGAGATGGGACAATTGAGGGCATTGCTGGTGTATCCAAAGTATCCGGACAGCTTCTGGAGCTTCAAATACGCTCTATCGTTCGTCAACAAAAAGGCGGCGTTCCCCCCTCTAGGGCTGTTGACAGTGGCTGCCATGCTGCCCGCAGCATGGGATAAGCGGCTGATCGACATGAACGTTAAAAAAGTTACTGACGACGACCTGCGATGGGCCGACTGTGTGTTCATCAGCGCCATGGTCATTCAAAAAGTCTCGGCCAAGAAGATCCTGAACCGTTGCCAGGCCCTAGGTGTAAAGACCGTGGCCGGAGGGCCGCTGTTCACCATGGAGCCGGAGGAGTTTCCCGAAGCCGACCACCTGGTGCTGGGCGAGGCGGAGGCCTCTCTGCCACCTTTCCTTAAGGACCTGGAGCAGGGCACAGCCGGACATATTTACAACAGCAGCGAGTGGCCGGCCATGAACAGTACGCCGATACCTGCCTGGGAGCTGATAAACAACAAGGACTATACGTCCATGAGTGTCCAGTACTCCCGGGGCTGCCCTTACGATTGCGAGTTCTGCAATATCACATCCCTCTTCGGTCGCAAACCGCGTCTAAAAAATACCGCCCAGTTTATCAGCGAACTCGACACCATCTACAACACCGGCTGGAGGGGCTCGGTCTTCGTGGTAGACGACAACTTCATCGGCAACAAGAACCGACTGAAAACAGAGGTCCTGCCATTGATGATCGATTGGATGGAAAAGCACAAATACCCCTTCAGCTTCTTCACGGAGGCATCCATCAACCTGGCGGATGACTCTGCCCTGATGGTGTTGATGAGGCAGGCAGGGTTCAATCATGTCTTTGTCGGCATCGAGACTCCCAGCGAGGAGAGCCTCAAGGAGTGCAACAAGTTTAACAACATCAACCGCAACCTGATTGCATCAGTGAAGACTATCCAGAACAACGGGATGGAGGTCAGCGCTGGCTTCATCGTCGGATTTGACAGTGACACCCCATCCATTTTCGAGCGGCAGATCAACTTCATCAAGCAGAGCGGCATCATCAACGCCATGGTGGGGTTGCTGAGCGCTCCCAGCGGGACGCGGCTATTTGAGCGCCTGAAGCAGGAGAATCGGCTGCTGTCCGGTTTTACAGGTAACAACACCGACTTCTCTTCTTTGAACTTCATCCCCAAAATGAACCCCCAGAAGCTGCTGGAGGGCTACCAGAGCATCATCACCGCTATCTACGACCCGGCTGCCTTCTACGAGCGGGTATACAAGTTTTTCAAGGAGTTCAAGCCGATTAAGCGGAAACGTGCCGAACGTTTCCAACTGGTCTACATCAAGGCACTACTGCAGGCGATGTTCTACCTGGGCATACTGGAGAAAGGTCGGCGGCACTACTGGAAGCTCCTGATCAAAACCACCTTCCGCTACCCGCGCTTCCTTCCGGAAGCGGTGAGCTTTTCCATCAAAGGCTTCCACTATCGGAAGATGTTCAGGCAGATGGTGCGTCTGGAGGGAGAGGTCTAAGCGTCATGCCACCCGACCCGCTATCAGACGCACAGGGGGACAGTGCTCATGTACTTCCTATGTTCTATATATACCTTTCTTGCAATGTACAGGGCAGACCGGTGACTCTGGATAGCTGTCGCATACCTAAACCATACTCACAACCTAGCAGGTCGTTTTCGTTATACAAAAAAGAAGAGGCTGGCTCTCGCCAGCTGTTCTATAAACGTGATCCTTTTGCATTACTCCAGCAAAACCCCGCCTTTAGTGGGTTCTATAACTTATTGTTGCTAGAGATAATTTGTAAAAACTCTGACGCCTTTAATATCCCTATACCTTCGTACTCACATAATTGAAGCAAATGTTTATCTCCGGTGATAATATAGCTAGATTTGCCTTCAACCGCACATTCAATAATTTTGTCATCGTCCGGATCTGCTTCAACCGCATTAATTTTCTTTGAAGGGGTGAGCAAAATAGCTTTAGGCAGTAGCCTGCCGATAAATCCATCTATCTCTTCGTCCGTAAAACCCAACTTAGGGTATTGAACTACCCTGTAAAATTCGCTCAATATTTGCGTGGAAATGCAAAGATCCAGGGAACAATCAAGTACCATTTCCAAGACGGCAGCTTCAGCCCCGTTCCAACCAAGGGCTGAAATAAGGACATTGGTGTCTACGGTAACTCTCATTCTTTATGTCCTCTTGCCCAGCTAATCGCAGCTTCCACATCTTCGGGGGCTATCCTCTCTTTTTGAAACCTTTCTCTGATCGGTTTGGCAAATTCCTCAAAATCATTTGACGGAGCCAACTTTTTCATTTCCACCTTGGAGCCTTTTTTTTCAAAAAGGATATAATCACCTTCTTGAATCTTAAGATGCTTCCTTAATTCCAGGGGAACAGTAACCTGACCCTTCGTGGTTATCCTAGCAATAAAAAAATCTTCCATTTCAGCACACTCCGTAATAATTTCTTACTTTATATTCTAAATCATCTTTTCTTACCATTCAAGAATTTTTTAACAGGTGAATTTAAAAATCTATCAACATGGTAAGCTTTCCATCACACGTGTAACCTAGCCTGCCCGCCCACATATGATACCGGCAGACTCAGGCTGGTCAACCGCGGCTTGTTAGGACTGCTCCTTACAAGCCCTCGCCTTTAGGCGTGGGTGGTTGACCTGGTCGGATGCATTGCCGGCTGACTGCCGCATGCCTCAACATCCTCTGAATGAGAAATACCCCAAATCTTGCTTGATGTACAGGTGTGCAATACTTGACACTTACTTTTAGAAAAACAGAAAAAAAGGATGTCCTTTCTTTTTTAGGACGCTTCATGAAATATATATATTATGTGTTGATTGATCCATTTTACCTTAATGTAATCGGTGAAGGCTCTGCGATGTCGGACCTTCTTTGTTTTTAACAATACAAAATCAGACAAGATTTTGCTATTTTTAGACAATAAATATTGACAATCAGCTTTAATATCGCTAACTTGAGATTAGCTAATATAGGAAAATTTTTCTAGGGTTGAATCCAATGGGTCCAGTCAATTAAAAGTGGTCCATGAGGCAAACCAAGGGAGTTCTCAATAACTCTCCCAAAGTCACTACCCAACCACCATGTGCCTAATCTCAATATTATCCCGTGCAATGAAGACTATGGTAAAACTAAAAAAGATGACTGTGGCCTTTTTTGAATGCCCTTTTCCAAAGTTGGTTAATTAAGCTACTTGAGGAGGTATTCAGTAATGTTTTATGCTAAATTTAAAAGATATTTTTTGTTATTAGGGTTATTTTTAATTACCGCTTTTTTTACGGGATTTACTGTATGCTATGCTGAAGAAAACCAGAATACGGTTGTTTCTCAAACTTATCAGAATACGGTTGTTTCTCAAACTTATCAGAATACGGTTGTTTCTCAAACTTATCAGAATACGGTTGTTTCTCAAACTTATGATCCTTCTATGAACAATAAAAAAATCTTATTTATTAACGATGGATCATACTCGAATAATAATATTAATGGTAATTTTTCAAATCTTGCTAATATGTTGATTTCAGAAGGTTATTTAGTTGAAGAAAGAAACCTAAACCCAATTGCATCAATGGAAATAAATAATTATGACATTATAGTTTTTGGTTTAGGTTCTAGGGTAATTAGTCAAGAAGAAGCCGGTGTTCTAGTGACATTTGTTAAAAATGGTGGTAGTTTATTTCTGTTAGGAGATATGTTGGGTATTGATGAGAATAGTGCTAGAATCAGTAATTACTCTTTTAATATAATAGGTAAATCTTTTGGTATAGTATCTTATGATGATAATCCCATTTGGGATGCAATCATTACAGACATTAGAACAACAACACATGATTTAACTAAGGGTGTCAGCAGCTTTCGTATAAATTTGGCAAGTCCATTGTCAATCACTAGCCCAGCTATAGCTCTTGCCTATACTACTGAGCGCTATGACTATTTTGGTGCAGCAGTTTTAGCTGCGGCTCAATATGGTTCTGGAAGAGTTGTTTCCATTGGTGATACAGCCTTTCTTAGAAATGACTATATCAATAATTATGACCACTATACTTTAATTCATAATATATTTAATTGGTTATCTTCTAACAGCACTGAGCCAACATTACAAATACTAAGCCCAACTGAGAGAGCAATAATAGGTCTTGGTGATACCGTCAATTTATCAGCAAGCGCAACTGGTGTAGCACATGTTAAATTTTATGTTGAAAATATTGAAACAGGCTGGTTTGATAATCCTGGTGGGATGATTAGTGGTGACGGAACTTATTCAACCAATTGGTCAACTAGTGGAATGGATCCAGGAAAATACTTAGTCCGAGCTGTAGGTTATTCAAATGAGGGACATGAGTTGGTGGATTTTGCGGTTATGATTAAAATTATAGATCCAATTCCACCCACTGTTACTATTGATTCACCTGTTGACAATATTTTTTACAAAAGGGGAGAACCAATACCTATAAAAGCAACTGCCGAAGATAACATCGAAATTTGGAAGATGTATATCCATATTACCCCAAGCTGGGTTGCAACTTTGAAAGAATTTACTCCTAATTCTAAGCAGTTTACTGTTTCAGAAATATGGGATTCTTCCAAACTTCCGGAAGGCAGAGAAACTACTGATGGAAGTTACACAATTTCAGTATCTGCTACAGATACAGGTAATTGGGGTCGAGCTGAAGTGACAATTAACTTAGACGGGACTCCACCATCTATTATTGAAAATATTCCAATTGACGGGGACAAAGACGTGCTACTAACTGGTAAAATCATACTGAAGTTTAATGAGCCAGTAGAAGTTGTTGGTAATCCATATGTTGATAGGACAATTTTGATAAAGAATAATACTCCTGGTTTAGCTGACCCTTACGTGAATTTTGTTGCACGGCCTCAGGATGGAAACACAGTGATTCTGGAACGAGGTGATGGCGGAAACTGGAGTGCCCATACTAACTATACAGTTATGATAAAACCAGGTGCCGTAAAGGATAGAGCTGGAAATGAATTAACTGTCGGAAAAACATTTAGCTTTACAACCGTCAATACCCCGCCGGTGGCAGATGCGAAAGGCCCGTATACTGGTAACGAAGGAAGCGCAATCACTTTCAGCGGTTCAGGTGCTGATGCCGACAATGATCAACTAACCTATAGCTGGGACTTTGGGGATGGTCTCAGCACACCGTTCAGTTCAAGCGCAACCGCGTTACACACTTACACTGATAACGGTAATTTTACAGCTACACTAACGGTTAAAGACAGCTATGGAGGAATAGGCACTGCAAACGTTACGGTAACAGTAAATACCGTGGCGCCGACCATCGAGTCAGCTTTGCTTGCCCCTGTACAAGTAAAAACAGCCATAACCGCAATTGCAAGCTTCTCTGACCCTGGTACCCTTGATACGCATACCGCGGTCTGGGATTGGGGTGACGGCACCACATCTCCGGCCACCGTCACTGAAACGAATGGCTCCGGCTCTGTAAACGGCAGCCATACTTATACTTCGGCTGGTGTTTACACCGTCACGCTAACCGTCACCGACAAGGATGGTGGGACCGGTACATCCACTTCCGTATCCGTAGTCTACGACCCGAACGGCGGGTTCGTGACCGGCGGTGGCTGGATTAACTCAGCGGCAGGGGCCTACGCCGCCGACCCGAGTATCACAGGGGAAACAAACTTTGGATTCGTCTCTAAGTACCAGAAGGGCGCCCGCATGCCTAAAGGCAATACGGAATTCCAGTTTAATGCCGGCAGCCTGAACTTCCTCAGCACCAGCTATGACTGGCTCGTGATCTCGGGTAACAAGGCACAGTGCAAGGGTTCAGGCACGATAAACGGAACCGGTAATTATGGCTTTATGCTGACCGCAACTGACGGACAGTATAATGGCGGCACGGCTCCCGACATGTTCCGGATCAAGATTACGAATAACACAGACGGTTCAGTCGTCTATGACAATCAAATGAACGCAGCAGACAATGCGGACCCGACAACGGTCATCGGTGGCGGCAGCATAGTCATCCACAAATAGGTTCATAGCATGGCGTGCAGTCCTTATTCAGCCTCAGAGTCAAAACCCAAAACTGGAGCGTATTTTCGTCACTTCTCGGGCAGGACCTGCATGAGGCCGTAAGAACCGGTACCGTCCTCACCATATACCGTCACATTGAACGAGCCTCTTTCATGGCCACCGCAGCCAGAACCATGCCGGTATGCCAAACCTCTGGGCGGCCTCATCAAAATACCGCCGTAGTTCGGCAGGTACCATAGCCTCCGACACCAGCACATTACCACACAGGAAGATATAATAACTGTGTTTGATTTTGAAGGGCTAAAAAATCCCGATCGCCTAACTGGTAATCGGGATTCTGCTTTGGATGCTCAAGTGTGCCAAGAACATTCAAAGATGGGAAAAGCCCGGCTCATCACCAGGCTAAATAATTCCCTATTGCGGCGCACCACCCAAAGCACATCAGAACGCCGGCAAGTACTTGCACCGGTCGCAGTAGTCGGAGCCAACATAAAAGACGGGGTAAACTAGGCCTCCCCGTCTTTTATGTTGGCTATCTAACAATCACTTTGAAAATTATTATTAATTTTAGGTAAATCTGAGAAATGGTCTTTTATTGCTTCTATGCACTTAATCATCCCAGCTAAAAGTATACGAACTACCATCATACTCTACATAATAACTGGAGTTATCATTATCTACCGCTTTTCCCATAATATCTGCATCTTGTAAATCGGTATCAGCAATTTCAGCTTTGATTTTCGATTTTACTGCACTCAAAAAGGTTTTTAGCTTAGTTTGGCTGATGTCTGTCAAATCCTCATAATCTACTGCATCGTCAAAGTCAAGAGTGACTCTATATGCCAAATCATCCTCGTCGCCATCCAGGCTTATTGTCACATCTATACCGTCATCACCGAAATAATTATCTCCTGCATCTTCAAAATAATTATCGAGCGTATTTTCAATATCGCTTACGCTGGCATCATTACTGCCGACATTATTATTCGGCATTGTGTTGATACCCTCCACGATTTGCTCCAAACGTTCGGAGAGTTGTTCTTTTAACGTATCAGCTTGATCATCGGTGAGAATGCCGGCATCAACCGCATCATCAATGGCATCGCTTTGCAGCTCCTCGAGCTGTTCTAAAAGCTCATCTTCGCTTACATCGTAATCCTCGGCGATTTCGACCAGAGTTTGACCGCTTTGCAGGGCTGCGATAATGGTTTGTTCATCCACATCCAAAATAGCAGCTACTTGTGAAATGAGGTTCCCGCCTGTGGCCTCGCACATTTGGCCTCCTTGTGCAAACTGTTCGATTGGCGGCTGTTGTTGTTGAACAGGCTGTTGTTGAACAGGCTGTTGTTGAACAGGTTTTTGATTAAGTTGCTTGACCTGCTGTTTATTAAATTGTTGTTGATTCTTCTGCTGTTGATTAGGTTGTTGCCGCATAGGTGCCCCCAATTGGAACATCATAGTCGGTTGACCCTGACCACCCATGCCTGTCTGGAAACCTATCATCTGTTGGGATTTTCCTGGGCTGGCGGCATTAGCCGTTGAGACATTAAACAGCGCGGTTCCCCCCAACAATAACCCTGCAGACAAAACACCAATAAACATATTCTTATGAAGTTTTAACAAAACTTGAGCCCCCTTTCCATTCTTTTAAGTTTTAAAACAACTTGAGCCCCCTTTCCTTTATATAAGTAAATTATAGAGAGGCTCCCTGAAAAATGGTTGAATACGCACTGAAAGGAGGCTTAGTATTTGCTGAAAGTATCCGGCATCACCTTGTGGGAGCAAGCTAGCCTATAAAAGAAAAGAGGGGACCAAGTCTGCAAAATAGGTGCGCATGGGAAAGGGCTAAAGACCCCTTGTTACCTCATGCCGCCCATGTTGACCGGAAGCTTTTTGATTTGCTTTTTTGGTCGTATTTTGCTCAAGACGTAGGTGATCATACTTCTTGTTGGTGTACGGAGTGGGATTTCAGCCGCACACATCTTATTATTCTTATGGAGGAATCAGTTATGGGCAATAGGAGAAAAAACAAGCTTCAAACAATGGACGGACACAAGGCATTACAACTACGTAATCCTGTCCACTGGTGAGTTACCCGGATATTTCTTATGCAAGTCCTCTCTGAAAGGTTTTAGCTCGAATAAAAACAAGAGTTACTTACCGGAGTCGAGTTCATTTCAAGATAGGCAAACTTTTATAACAATACAAAAAGCCCTCTCTGGAGAGCGAGGCCTTTTGTATGTCTGCATACTTAGTTTGCCACAGGCGTGGCAGCTGTAACGGAGACTTAATCAACATCGACGGAATAATCGATGAATACGGGAGGAACTTCTCCGAGGGATGTGATGTTGCAGATCAGAGGCGATCTTGGCCAGGCGGGCTCCTTAGACCCATCCCAATAAGCTTGCCAACCGGGCTACCGCAAAGCAGACAGTGATAGCAATAATCAAAGGAATGAGCGCCGCCAGGACGGTCCACTTAAGACTGCCGGATTCTTTCGAAATAGTCCAGAGGGTGGTGCCGCACGGGTAGTGCAGCAGAGAAAACAACATCATACAGACAGCCGTGAGCCAGGTCCAGCCGTGACTCGCAAACAATTGGCGCAGCGTTTCCAGGCTGTCCAGCTCCAGCATGGATCCTGTCGCCATGTAGCTCATGATCAGAATGGGTACCACAATTTCATTGGCCGGCAACCCCAACACAAAGGCCATGAGAATATATCCGTCCATTCCCAGCAGTTGCCCGAAGGGATTCAACCAGTTGGCGCAATAGGTCAGGATGCTGACACCCCCAATATGAATGTTGGCAGACAGCCAGACGACAGCCCCGGCCGGCATCGCGACAAACACTGCGCGGCGAAGTACGAATAGGGTGCGGTCAAAGATTGAACGGGTAATAATCCGTCCTACTTGGGGCTTGCGGTAAGGCGGCAGCTCCAGAGTAAATGAGGATGGAACGCCTTTTAGCAGTGTTTTGGACAGAAGCCAGGACACCGCCAACGTCGTCACGATACCGAACACCACAATACCTACCACAATGAGCGCGGACCCTAAAAATGTGGTTGTTCCCATCACCAGCAGGCCGGCCAGGGCAATCAGGGTGGGAAAACGGCCGTTGCAGGGCACAAAATTGTTCGTCAGCATGGCAATCAGGCGCTCCCGTGGTGACTCGATGATCCGGCAGGCAATCACACCGGCGGCGTTACAGCCGAAGCCCGTGCTCATGGTCAGGGACTGCTTGCCGTGGGCGCCCGCCTTCTTAAAGAAATTGTCAAGATTAAAAGCAATCCTGGGCAGGTAACCCATGTCTTCCAGCAACGTAAAACACGGAAAAAAGATTGCCATTGGAGGCAGCATCACCGACACGACCCAGGCCAGACAACGGTAGATTCCTTCTACAAAGAAGCCGTTGACCCAGGCCGGGGCATCCAGCCAAATCAAAAGCTCCGTCAACTGCCCCTGTATCCAGAAAAGGCCGGTTGCCAGCATTTCCGAAGGGACATTCGCGCCGGCCACAGTGATCCAGAAAACAACAGCCAGCAGTAAAAGCATAGAGGGAAAGCCGAATACTCTTGAGGTGAAAATGTCATCCAGTTTTTTGTCCCAGTCCACCGGCGGCTTTCCTCGGGAGGTCACAACCCCTTCGGCAATTTCCTCTGCCTTGCCGTAGATGGCGCTGACAATAGAGTCGTTTAAATTTAGTGAACCCTCAGGATTTATCTTGCCCGCTTCTTCCAAGAGTTCATCTAAACCTGAACAAATGGCCGCCCGGCTCATGCCAAAACCACCTCTTTTATCCCGGTTCTCAAACCGTCCTTCCGTGCCAGCCAATTTTCGACGGCGTCAATTACCGTCTCGTCTCGATCTAGTAAACGAAGCGCCAGCCAGCGGGCATTGAAGGTTTCCCCGACCAGTTGTTTTATCTTTGGTTCCAATCTGCAAACGGCATTTTCAATCTCTTTGCTGTATCGTACAACATAAGGCTTCGTTTCGATGCGGCCGGTGACGACACCCGAAACGGTTTTAATCAGATGCTCAAGACCCAATCCGTTCCGGGCTGCGGTAGGAACCACAGGCACTCCCAACCTGGCAGCTAGAGCACGATAGTCAATCTGTATTTTTTTACGCCGGGCTTCGTCAACCAGATTGACGCAGACGATTAATCTGGTGGTTATTTCCATCACTTGCAGAGCCAGGTTCAAGTTTCTTTCCAGACAGGTGGCATCCAAAACAACCACCGTGGCATCCGGCCTGCCAAAGCAGAGGTAGTCCCTGGCCACCTGTTCTTCCACTGAATTTGCCATCAGCGAGTAGGTGCCGGGTAAATCAATCAGTTTATAAATGAGACCCTGGTGAATGTAGCGGCCCTCAGCCAGGAGCACTGTTTTTCCAGGCCAGTTGCCGGTGTGCTGGTTTAACCCCGTCAGGGCGTTGAAAACGGTACTCTTCCCGGTGTTCGGGTTGCCGGCCAGGGCAACCACATAATCCGCTCTGTTATTTTGGCCCCTGCCAAAACGTTCTTTTATAGCGCCACTTCCAGTGGACTGGTTTGTCAAACCCACATTCTACTCCCCTTTATACTTGATCAGGATTTGCTGCGCCTCTTCTTTCCGGAAGGCAATGACGGCGCCGCGTATCCGGTAAGCCTTAGGATCTCCGGCAGGGCTGATCCGCAGGGCTTTCACCCTGGTTCCGGGGACAAGGCCCAGGTCCAGCATTCTCCGCCTGGTAAAACCTGCGGCCTGGATTGAGCTTACTGTAGCCGATTTTCCGACAGGCAAGTCGTGCAGACTGATGATTATGTCTGCCGGATAATCACCCTGCTTATGCTCCATATGTACAGGTCCTCCCTTACGATTATTAATTCCGTTTAACTAATTTAACTCCGGCTAACAATTAGTCAAAAATTGTGTCAGTTAATACCTAACATATGTCAATATTTGAAATCTTGTGACCGTTTCCCGGTGTTTTATCAGGGCAAGTTTTTTATTGTTCAGTAAGAAAGTTTCTTAGAGCAACAATAACGTTGGCTGCCCGATAATAGATCTTACGCCCAGTATTTTCCTTTTGTTACACCCTGTAATTTGGAATTTTTATGTTCCTTAGAGGAAGACACTGGAAATATATTATCTTAATTTAATTGAATAAAATTAAGTGCTTTTCTTGGATTATAATATGTATTACATATTTAATTATTGCTGCTGTTAACATTTATTGGAATTATCAAGGATAATACCTGAATAAAGTTGCCAAACGCTCCATTATTGCAGTCAAATGAAAAGTAATGTATAATATTTGTAATATTACTAGCATAGGCAGGTGGATTATAGTGGAAGGTTATCGTTTTAAAACCAGATTGAGAGTCCGTTATTCTGAGGTAGATGCCCAAAGGATCGTATTTAACTCAAACTATCTTACTTACCTCGACATTGCTGTAGGTGAGTATTTTCGCGAAGGTCTTCAACTTGATTTAGCTGAGCTTGAAAAGGATGAAATATTTGATTATGTAATTAAAAAGGTTACTCTGAATTACCATAAATCAGCAACAATGTATGATTGGCTAAATATTTGGTGCAGAACAGTAAAAATGGGTAATACAAGCATGGTTATGGAATTTGCCATTACTAGAGATGGAGAAGATGATGCATTACTTACAGCAGAGATACTATACGTAAGCTACAATCCAAAGAAAAAAGCGACACAGCCTATCCCTGACTTCCTTCGCCAAACCATAGAAAATTATGAACATAGTGGGAATTAACAAATTAGGTATATTTGAACTAGAGCATGCATAAAGACATCGGTTCAGGACAGCCTTGAAAAATGACGAAAAGGGGAAATAGTCTCAAAACCAACAAAATCCTCAACCTTATAGGTTGAGGATTTTGTTCCTTCAAAGTAATAAATCATACTAAGACCTTACATATACTCCCCGGCTTAACCACTTCTCTAGGATCCAGCATCTCTATAGCCATCTCGCGCAGTTTAAATTTTTGAACCTTTCCATTGGAAGTATAAGGATAGTCTTCAACAAAAGCAACATATCTTGGAATTTTCCAACCGGCGATTTGGCCTTTACAGAAGTTCTGGACAGATTCAGGGGTAAGGACATGCCCATCCTTCACACGAATAAAAGCCATCACTTCCTCGCCGTATTTTTCACTTGGAACACCAATGATTTGAACATCCTTAATCAAAGGGTGAATTCGCAGGAATTCCTCCACTTCTTTTGGATATATATTTTCGCCGCCGCGGATAATCATTTCTTTTAACCGGCAGGTAATCTTGCAATACCCGTTTTCATCCATAGTACCCAGATCCCCGGTATGCAGCCAGCCTTCCGCATCAATGGTATTTGCTGTGGCTTCAGGCATCTTGTAGTAGCCCTTCATAATGTTATAGCCACGGGCACAGATTTCGCCCTGCGCTCCCTTCGGCACTTCTTTTCCTGTTTCGGGATCAACGATTTTCACTTCAACACCGGGTAACGCTTTTCCCACCGTGGAACATTTTAGCTCCAGGGGATCGTCTGCCCTGGTGATGGTAATACAAGGTGATGATTCAGACTGCCCGTAAGCAACTAAGACCTCTTTCATATTCAGTACTTCAATTATTTTTTTCATGACATCAGCGGGACATGCAGCGCCAGCCACAATACCGGTCCGCAGGGAAGACACATCATAATTTTCCTTTTCCATTTGCTCCAATTCCAGAATAAACATGGTCGGCACCCCGTGCAGCACCGTACAGCGCTCTTTTTCAACGGTTTTAAGCACTTGTGCCGGGCTAAATAATTCAACAGGCACCATCGCTGCTCCTGCAACGACACAACACCCGGTACTGGCCGTGGTTCCAAAGACGTGGAAGAAAGGCACCGCTATACACATCCGGTCAGACGGGCCCAGGTTCATACATATCGCTTGTGCGTATGCGTTCGCAATAACGTTGTGGTGGGTCAGCATTACCCCTTTGGGAAATCCGGTGGTACCGGAAGTGTAGATCATAACGACTGGATCGTCCGGATCCAGTTCTGCGCTCCTGGCCGCCAGCGCTTCGTCTGAAACATTTTCACCCACTTTGATAAATTCATCCCAGGTGAACATGCCAGGATATTTATTGCTTCCTATCATAACCACATTTTTTAATAGGGGCAGTCTTTTTGATACCAGTTCTCCCGGTTTACACTCTTTTAATTCCGGGCAAAGCTCATTAATTAAGCTTCTAAAATCAGAGCTTTTGGTGCCTTCCATCATAATCAAGGTTGTTGCATCTGACTGCTTCAGCTGATACTCCAGTTCCAATAATTTATAGCTGGTGCTTACTGTAGCCATCACTGCCCCAACCCTTGCGCTGCCAAACTGGGTAATCACCCACTCGGGCACATTGGCAGCCCAAATGGCAATATTATCACCTCTTTTTATTCCCAGCTTCAACAGGCTCTTGGCAAATTGGTTGCAGACTTCGCGAAACTCTTTGTAAGAATACCTCAAACCGCGGTCGGGGTAGACAAGAGCATCGTTGTCAGGATAGTTAATCGATGTACGATCAACCAGTTCACCTATTGTGATTTTACCCAAATCTCTCACAAACGCCCCTCCCAAAATAATAATTTTCTGTTCCCATATAAATAACAAATATGTACATTTAATATAGGCTATAGTAGTAAGCTTAAAAACTCTGCTACTTGCATAATAGTGTTAAATAACCAATGAGTTATTATATTACATGGTATTACATGCCAAAATATGCACTATCATCATGAGTAGCAATAATATATCATATATTAATTTATTTCATAGTAGTTCCACGCACCGCTATCGCTGCGCCATGCATCATGAAAATATGTAGGTGTGATTTCAATCGCACACGGCGCGCTAGCGCCGAACTTGTGGCGGCCAATGTTGCATTTGTGCGAATGAATTCGCACCTACATTTTAATGTACGCATCAGAGCAGAATGGCTATGTTAAGAAACACAAGTCGTTACTGGTCTTGGAGTTTCCTTTATGCCCAACATTTCTATAGCCATCTCTTGCAGTTTAAATTTTTGAACTTTACCGCTGGAGGTAACAGGGTATCTATCAACAAAGGCTATATATTTCGGTATTTTATTGCGGGCGATTTTGCCTTTACAGAAGTCCCGGACCTCTTCCTGCGTAAGAGTTGCGCCTTCCTTCAGCTGAATAAAGGCCATCACTTCCTCACCGTATTTGCTGCTTGGGACACCTATAACCTGAACATCCCGCACCAATGGGTGAGTAGAAAGAAACTTTTCTATCTCTCTTGGATAAATATTTTCCCCGCCTCGGATAATGATTTCTTTGATGCGGCAGGTGATCTTGCAGTAGCCGTTTTCATCCATAATACCCAGGTCGCCGGTGTGCAGCCAACCTTCCCCGTCAATGGCGGAAGCGGTTGCTTCAGGCATTTTGTAATAACCCTTCATAACATTGTAGCCACGTACACAGATTTCGCCCTGAGTGCCAGGGGGAGCCTCATTTTTTGTTTCGGGGTCAAAAATCTTTACCTCCACGCCAGGCAGAGCCCGTCCTACTGTAGAAACCCTCAATTCAAGAGGATCGTTTATCCTGGTGCTGGTGATACAGGGTGAGGCTTCAGTCTGCCCGTAAGCGACGATGACCTCATTCATATTCATATCTTTCACTATTCTTTTCATGACTTCAATGTTACATGCAGCCCCGGCCACAATACCGGTGCGAAGGGAAGACACATCGAAATTTTCCTTATCCAGCAATTCCAGTTCCATAATGAACATGGTGGGGACCCCGTTTAGCACGGTGCAGCGCTCTTGTTCAACTGCTTTCAGTACTTGCACAGGGTCAAACGTTTCAACCACAACCATTGCCGCACCGGCTACAATACAGGATATGTTGCTCCCCACACAGCCGAAACAGTGTGCGAAAGGCACCGCGATACACATCCTGTCAACCGGACTGAGGTTCAAACATTCCACATGGGCGATGGCGTTTGTAATAATGTTGTGGTGAGTCAACATGACGCCTTTGGGAAACCCGGTGGTGCCGGAAGTGTAAATCATAATGGCTACATCATCCGGGTCAGTCGCGGCCATGCTTGCAGCAAGTTCTTCATCTGAAACAGCTTCACCCATTTTGACAACTTCATCCCAGGTAAACATGCCGGGATGTTTATTGTTTCCTATCATTATTACATTCTTCAAAAGAGGAAGTCTCTCAGAAACCAACTCTCCGGGGTTACAGTGCTGTAATTCGGGGCAGATTTCATATAAGATGCTTTTGAAATCAGAGCTTTTTGTTCCTTCGATCATAATCAAAGTTGTCGCATCCGACTGTTTCAGTAAATACTCCAACTCAAAAGACTTGTAGCTTGTATTGACTGTTACAAGTACCGCTCCAATCCTGGGGGTTCCAAACTGGCTGATAGCCCATTCGGGTACGTTGGTCCCCCAAATCGCAATATGGTCGCCTCTTTTCACCCCCAACCCAGACAGTCCTTTAGCAAATCGGTTACAGGTATCCCTAAACTCTTTGTAGGAATACCTCGAGCCACGGTCTGGGTAAACAAGAGCGTCGTTGTCGGGATAGTTTGCCGCTGTACGGTCAACCAGTCCACCAATAGTAATTTTATCAGGCTCTCCCATATTAGCCCCTCCCCCGGATATTAAAGACCTTCCAATACCTGTGCTATAAATAAAAATTATTTAGCATAGGTATTGGAAGGTCTATCATCCTTAATATCTTTTAGAACGGCCTCGATGCCCCATGGCATAATAAACATTTTTACCCACCCTATTATAGTCTATAGTCGCATGTTAAATTTATCACTAGATATATTATATTATATAGTAGATTATTTGAAAAATAAATAGATTTATTATGCCATATAGTAGTTCAACGGATAAAATCCTTGGTTTACTGTGTAATAGTATAAGTTATAGTAGTATGATATATAGTATCACATCAAAAACCAGCTTACTTTATTATATTATATAGTGATAAGTAGAAGAAATAAACATTTTTTATAAAATAATTTGTGAAAAAATGATTTTGCTATTTTATTGAAATTTATCTAAGTTTTAGATAGAAACAATCTGATTTTATTTCCTCCACACTTAATAGTAAGAATATTCAGGTTGCTTTTACTTTCCTGCCTATCGCTTGTTGCTTTTACGCCAGATACCCATTTCTTGGGCCCTTTTAATCAATTCTTCGCGGAAATCAGGATGAGCGATAGATATCAGAGCTTCCGCTCTTTGCCATAAAGCTTTGCCTTTTAAATTAGCAATCCCATACTCGGTTACTATGCTGGGCGCCATACCGCGATGAATGGTCACGGCTGAACCGGGTTCGAGTGTGGGCCGGATCCGTGAGAATATTTTATCGCCTTTACTGAAGGTTGAAGTCATGCATATAAAGCCCTTTCCACCTCTTGACTGGAAAGCGCCCAGGGCGAAACAAATAGAACCACCCGTACCACTGATCTGCCGGATACCGGAAGACTCCGAATTTATCTGACCGAAGAGGTCCACATCAATACAATTGTTGATTGACACAAAATTATCCAACTGACCGATTACATTGGGGTTGTTGGTATAGTTTACGGGTAAAAAAGCGCACATTGGGTTCTCGTCAATAAAATCGTAAGTCTTTTTAGTGCCGCCAGCAAATGTCGCAACCATCTTATACCTGTCTATGTTTTTCCTTGCTCCCGTCACCCGTCCTTTTTCTACCATATCCACCATTGAGTCCACAAACATCTCGGTGTGAATGCCCAGATCCTTTAAATCTGAATTCGCGATCATTTCTCCGACAGCATTGGGCATACCCCCAATACCCAGTTGCAGGCAACAACCATCCTCCAGTTGCTCCATAATTATTGACGCAACCTTTTTATCAATGTCATTGGGCTTGGCAGCAGGTATCTCGGCTATTGGATAATCGGCTTCCACGATATAGTCCACTTTCGAGATATGAATAGCTTCCTCCTGTCCAAAGCAACGCGGTATGTTGGGGTTTACTTCGAGGACGATCTTTTTGGCTTTTTCGCATATGGCCATGGTGTGAGAGACCTGGGGGCCAAAGTTAAAGAAGCCGTGCTTATCCATAGGGGTTACTGGAATAAATGCAACGTCAACGTCAATATAATTCCGGTAATACTCGGGCACTTCATAATAGACAATGGGAATATACGAACAGAGCCCCTGATCGCTCAGTTTACGCTCGTAACCGCTGAGCTGCCAGCCATTATATATAAAATGCTCCCTGGTGGGATCAACTATTGCCGCTTCCGGGATCCCGGTAAAACGGGTACAGCTGCGGATCTTCACATCCCACAGTTCATCTCTTCGGGTCGCCAAAGCTTTGTCCAGTACAACAACTGAGCCTGTAAATGAACCGTAATCAACCCAGTCCCCTGATTTGACTACCTTAACTGCCTCTTCCGGTGTAACCAGCTTTCGCTTATATTCCTCTGTGTAATTCAAAGAATGCCACTCCCAATCTGCTTTTTTGAGGAAAACACCATTAGCTTCAACTTCTCATAACTTTCCGGGGTATCCACATCAAGAATTACTGCTTCATCTTGTACCGTAAGATAGTCCACCTTATTCCCAAGTTTCTTCAGCACTTCACGTGCGCCTTCATCCCCTTGTAGTGATTCTAACTCAGAAGTCAATGAATAGCTAAAAATCACCGGATGGCCCGGCATACCCTGGTAGAGCGGACGAAGCGCCATGCTGCGTCTCTCTTTGAACTCCCTGATAACTGTGTTGATTATAGAAGGGGAAATAAGTGGCTGGTCACACATGAAAACTAAAAATGCAGTAGTATTTACGTTGATTGCCTTAACCCCCAAGGACAGGGAAGAACCTTGACCCTGCCTGAAGTGTGGGTTAACAATAATTTTTACCGGCAGGTCCTTGATTGCGGCGCTTACTTCATCTTCCCGGAAACCTGTCACAACCGTTACCTCATCAACTGCTGAGGCTAATACATTTTCTGTTACAATTCGGATCAAGGGTCTCTTTCCCAATTCGAGCAATTGTTTAGGAAACCCCATTCTCGAAGACATTCCTGCAGCTAAAATAACTGCTGAAATCATAATATCAGTACCACTCTTTTTAATATTGGATGCTATTCCATGATAGCCAACACAGGGTTTATCCCAATTGCCGACCCCAGTATTACCTTACTGATTTTTTCACCCAGTAGCAACCTGCCCAACCTGCGCCCCTCACCTTGATTTTCCATGCGATCTACTTTGTTGATAAACGGCACAACCATCGCATTTGAAGGACTATCGCGCAAAATTCCTTCCGGATGAGTAATTAATTCAGCGATCATCTCAGCGTCAATTATGGATCCCATCTTACGACCGGTCAGTCTTGAGACTAATTCAGGGCGGTGTACATATTTGCTGTCCAGGGTTTTGCCAAAAATGTCTGCGCCTATCACAACCAAAAGCACTGTTGTTGCCCCGGCAATAACCGGTTCAAAATCTAAATGTCCTTTCAGGGAACGGCCTTTGGAGCCATCCGACTCAATTAAAGTAAAGTCTGCGTAATTTTGCAGCAAGTTTACTTGCTCGCGGGATATTCCGTTCATCTTGTTATTTTCCAGCAGGCCGGAACCTACTACCGGCCTCAAGCCTTTCAAAAGGAACTCGTACAGCTCTTTTTCCGGCGGCTCGTCTTTTTCCAACAGGACCAACGGAAATTTATCGGGCGGGGGCAAAAATATTTTTGTTGTAGTTGTTACGACAACCTTGTATTGTAAGGGTATTTCTTCAGCCAGACGATACATTAAGGAGGTTTTTCCGCCACCACCAACCAGGGATATTACTCCTTTTTGTTTCAAGCCCAAGGCCTTGCTGATCTTCATTACAAATCATGTTCCTTTGCGTAATTCAATGTGTTCACTGGTTGCTGTTAAGGAAATGACATACCGCCTCCAAAACCCCTCCGCCGACAGCCAGCGCTTTATCGGAGATGGTGTCATATTCGGCGTCCTGGCGCGGGTCGATGTCACCTATCTTGGTCCCTTTGGGAACCCACAGCCCCTCTTTGAGCATGCCTCTTACCATTCCCGTCATTTCCGCATATACCGGTGTTGTTTCGACATAGGCCACCACATCTCCTTTTTCTACCTGCTCCCCGATAGAACAGCGCGGCGCCATCACTCCGTCCACAGGGGCCCTCAACAGCCTCTCCAGGGTATAGCCGTCCACCGCTCCCGGAGCGCCGGTGTCCGGAATGGCGCCGCCGCTGTAAATGGCCCGGCCCAGCCGGTGTCCCCGGCAGGTCTCAATTACCGCGTGGACGTCGACGCCGGCGGTGAAGCCCGGCCCCAGGCCGATTACCAGCGGCGCGTCCCCGATGGTGGTATCGAGGTTGCGTTTGGCCATCCTCGCGTCCACCACCACCGCGGGACGCGCATCTTTTACCACGGCCGCCGCGGGGTCCACCAGCACCGGGATGACCTTTTTTTCAAGCAATGACAGGGCCTCTTCCACCGAACCGGCCAGGCCGGCCTCTATCCCTTCTATGGTGACGTTCCCTTCATATACCGCCTCGGCAAACGACACGGTCCTTCTTACCACCAGCGGGCGTTCTATTTCGGTCATGATCACGTCCAGGCCGCTCTTGTAAAGACGGTAAGCGACCCCTGAGGCGAGGTCGCCGGCTCCTCTTATCACTACCACTGCTTTATTTTTACTTATTTTTTTCACCCCCGCTAAAAACCTCTTGATACCCGCCTGCCGGTTCTATGAATACTTCCATCGCGCCGCCGCAGACCATCCCTTCCGCAGCTGCCGTGTCCGCGCTAAGCGACACTTTATACATGCGCGGCAAGTTTTCGTCAATCACACCAAGGGCGGCCAGCCGGACCTCCGACTCACCGCAACCGCCCCCTATTGTCCCCAAAATCCGGCCGTCTCCGTAAACCAGCATCCGCGCGCCTGCTTTGCGGGGGGTGGAGCCCCGTGTTTTTACTATTGTGGCCAGCGCCGCAGGTGTTTTATCTCCTGTGAGCGTTTTCTGCAATACTTCTCTGTCCGCGGCGGAAGGCAGTTCAACGTCGCCGGCGGACTTTTGCGGGCTGTGGTCTTTTAGGGATTGGGCGCTCCCGCCGCGGCGCTCTCTGAGCAATTCCGCGGCTATACTTACGGCCACTTCCCCGGGGGTCTGCGCCCCTACGTCCAAACCTACCGGCATGTGTACCTGCTCCAGTTTTTCGGCGTCTATACCTTCTTCGAGCAACTGCTGCCTGACTATTTTTATCTTTCGCCTGCTGCCGATCATGCCCAGGTAAACCAGGGGGTATTTTATCAACCGGCGCAGGCATTCCTGATCATGCTGGTGGCCCCTGGTGATTATTACCACACTGCTTGACGGTCCCAGGTCCAGGTGTCTTTCCATGTCGCTGAAGTCGCAGCAGATGACTCTGTCGGCCCCGGGAAAACGCTCTTTGTGAGCAAAGTCAGGCCGGTCGTCGACTACCGTAACCTGGTACCCCAGTATTTTCCCGATAGCTGCCAGCGGCACGGCTATATGGCCGCCGCCTAAAATGATCAGTCCATGCGGCGGCTGGTAGGGGGCGATCATAACTGTGGCGCTCTGCTCCGGTTTGGCCGGGTTGGACAGGGTCGTTACCTCAAACATCCCGTTGGACCGGTTACTTTGGACCGTTTCCGCCGCCTGCTCCGCCAGCCAGGGCAGCTCCAGGTTTCCGGCTTTCCCTTCACCTTTATTTTTGAATATTGCTTTTTGCCCCAAGAGACTGTCCGGAAGGTTTTCCTTACCAATGACGGTCACTATGGTTATCCCTTGCTCCAGGTTGCTTTCCATATACTCCAATAACCTCCTCCCTGGATTTTTGGCGTTATTTTGCCATACATGCCTCGCTAAGCAACGCCGGCAGAAGATGAATACTACGGCAATGTGAGTGCGCTTCAGCGCCGAACTTGTGTGGTTTCATGTAACATTTGTGCGAATAAATTCGCGCCTGCCTTTAGTTGGGGCAGCAAGAGTGGCTTTATCTGAGAATAGTCGTTGGCAATGTTATTTTCAGGTTAGTGCGAGCCTTTGCCGAAGGTGCAGTTGGGATACCGGCACTCGGGACAAGCCCTGCAGAGCCCGCCGCAGGCCAGCGCTACGATGTCCTTGCGAGTTACCCGCTCACCCGCCAACAACCGCGGCAGTATTAAATCCACGACGGTTATTTTGAAAAACATCCCGCAGGCCGGCACTCCCATGATCGGGACGTCCCCCAGGTAGGCCAGCATAAACATCGCCCCGGGCAGCGCGGCGGCGCCGTATTTCTCTACTTTAGCCCCCGCCAGGCGAATGGCGTTGGGGGTGACGTCGTCGGGATCGACGGACATGCCTCCTGTTACAAAGATGATATCCGCTCCGTCCGAGGCCATTTTGTTGATCTTGGCGGCAATGATTTCAGCGTTGTCAGGCGCGAAATCTATGCCCAGTATCTCTGAACCGAACGCTTTCACTTTTTCGGTGATGACCGGTCCGAAACCGTCCCGGATACGCTTTTTATATACTTCGCTGCCGGTAATGACCGCGCCCACTTTTAATTCCTTAAAGGGAAGCACCTTGATGACCCAGCCGCCGGCCTGCCGGCAGATGTCTTCAGCGGCTGTAACTGTTGTTTCGGGTACGACCAGCGGTATGACCTTGGTCCCTGCCAGCAGTTCGCCTTCTTTGACCACCGTATTGTTGGGCAAGGTCGATAAAATCACGTCCGGCAGCTCGTTGATCGCTTCCAGGGCGGGAATATTGATTTTCAACAGCCCGTCGCAGGCGGCGTGCATGTTCACCCGGCTTTCCTTGGGGCCGGACCAGGTTACCCACTCGCCGGTGACAGCTTCGCCCAGGCGCACACCGGCTTCGTCCTCATGGACGTCACCATGGTCAAGGTCTAAGATATAGATATTTTCCTTGCCCAACCTCAAGAGCTCGGGTACGTCTTGCGGCCTTATGATGTGTCCTTTTTTAAAAAGCGCTCCCTTGGATTCTCCCTTCACGATTTGGGTGATATCGTGGCTGAGCACCTTTCCTACCGCTTCCTCTACCTTTATCGTCTGCAACTTCATTATATATCACTCCTTGAAAGTGCCTTTATCGTACACGATGGAGGATGGACTATCAACCAAAATTTGTTCATAGTTAGTATAACTCAAGGGACGCATTTCAACCTTGGTGTTTTCCATACCCTGTCTCCGCAGGAAAGGCAGGTTATGACGGATTTTTATATCCTTTATTATTAAAGAATATCGCCAGATCTCGCGAGTCAACAACGTGGCCCGGCATTGCTATATTTTACCCCTTTATTATCAACATCTTTGTGTTAATTTTCAAATGATTCAGGTTACAACTTAAAATATTAACTGCAATTACAGTTGTGTTTGCAATTTAATCGTTCTTTGTGGTTGTTAAATAATGCACAAGGAAAGCGTTACCAAAGGCGACGGCAAATATGTTTTTTGAAATATTGGTTATATTGTATAAGTGCAGATATAATTTTAGCGGCAACGGCTTTTTCTTCCGTTGCCGCTAAAATAATCATAATGTTTCTTTTAGCTCACTTTTTAATTCGCGGCGTATGGCAAGGTTGTTATTAAGCTCCGCAACCGCAGCCACAGCCAGCTTCTTTTTCTTTCTTTTCTTTTAAGGCCTTGAGGATCATTTCCGGAGTAATCGGCACTTCGTAGAACCTTACACCGATAGCGTCATAGATCGCGTTGGTAATCGCCGGGAAGGTCGGCTGAACGGCGCCTTCACCGGTTTCCTTAACTCCAAACGGCGCGGTCGGGTCGTAGCTCTCTACCATATTGGTGTCCATATCCGGCATTTCCATGAAGGTCGGGCACTTGTAGTCGTGGAAGTTGGGGTTCAGGTGCTTGCCGTTGGCGTCAAACTTCATATCTTCGTAAAGGCATGCGCCCATGTTGAACACGATGGAACCTTCCACCTGGCCATCCACGGCCATCGGGTTAATCGGTTGACCCACGTCGCCAGCCTCGGTTACCTTCCTGTCATATACACGCCCGGTTTCCGTATCCACTTCCACCTCATGGATCTGGCAGCTGAAGCCAAATGTGGGAGAGTGGCCGATGTTGGCGCCCTGCACCCGGTTGCCGGTGATGATGTCAATGCCTTTGCGCCGCGGCGGCGAGAAATGCCCGACCGCACTTAAAGCGCCAACGGAGTTGACATATTTTTGCACCACTGTTGCCCAGTCGATATTGAACTTGGGCTCGAACATGGAATAGATCTTGCGGTCTTTAATGGTTAACTGGTCAGACCGGCAGCCAAGCAATCCGCCGGCCATTTCTTTAAGCTTGAAGTTGATTTCTTTGGCCGCTTCCAGGATGGCATAACCGGAAGCATAGGTTAAACGGCTGGCAAAACTACCCAAGTCGAAGCTGCCGATTTCCGTGTCACCTAATTGAACGTGCACGTCTTCAAAATGGATGCCCAACGCCTCAGCCGCCATCTGGGCCATGGCAGTAATGCAGCCCTGGCCGATTTCGGCAGCCGCGCAAAGCAGGGTCACGCCGCCCTCGGTGTCTACCTTCAGCGTTACTGAGGTATGGGGCTTGTATGACTGGTAGAGGGTATAGGCGGTACCGGAAATGTAATAGCCGCCGGCCAGGCCGATGCCTTTACCGAAAGGCAGCTTGCCGTGTTTTTCCAGGTAGCCCGATTTTTCTACCGCGGTCTGCAGGCATTTCTTGTACTCGGTGTGCGGCACGTACATGTTGTTGATGGCGGTATAGCCTGACTCAACGGCGTTCTTCATCTTCAGTTCGTACGGGCTGATCCCCATCATTTCAGCCAGCTCGTCCAACATGCACTCCATGGCAAACCTGGGCTGAACGCCGCCGAGACCACGCTGGGCGCCGCAGCTGGGCTTGTTGGTAAAAACGTTCCTTACATGGGTACGGGCATTGGGCACTTTGTAGGGCAGGTGCACCATCGACGCGGTGTAGAACATCACCACGACGCCCCAGCCTGCGTATGCGCCTTTGTCCATAGTATTGTCAAATTCTACAGCTTGGATATAACCGTCTTTGTCCAGACCGATTTTCCATTTCATGTAGCATGGGTGCCGGCCTTTGCTCGTGAAGAATACTTCATCACGGTCGTAAGTTACTTTGACCGGCCGGCCAATCTTACGGGACAGAAGGCAGGCCACAAATTCCGATGAGGCTGCCTCGCCCTTGCCGCCGAAACCGCCGCCCACTGCGGGGAGCGTAACCCGGATCTTGCTCATGGGCATTTCTAATACGATGGACATCTGGCGGTGCAGGTAGTGCGGAACCTGGCTGCTGGCCCACAGGTGCAGCTGGCCGCTCTGGGTGTCATAGCTGGCCAAGGCGGACATCGGCTCGATATAGCCGTGCTGCGGCCGGCCGGTTTTGAATTCTCTTTCTAAAATGTACTCGCACTTTTCAAAGGCTTTGTCCACGTCGCCGTAGATCTGCTCACCTGTGTGCAGGAAGTTGCCCGGTTTATCTTCATGAATCAGTACTTCATCTGCGCGCGCCATAGACTCAAAGGGATCCAATAACACCGGCAGGGGCTCGTATTCTACTTCAATCAGGTCGCAGGCGGCCTCAGCGGTCTCTTCATCAATGGCGGCAACAGCGGCCACGCCTTCACCATAAAAGCGAACCTTGTCTACGGCCAGAGCGGTCTCGTTGGCCGACTGGGGCACGATACCCCATTTGTTGGGAGCTTCGTCTCCGGTGAGTACTGCCAGTACTCCCGGCAATGCCAGCGCCTTGCTGCAGTCGATCTTTTTAATTTTGGCGTGCGCGTATTCCTTGCAGCGCTTAATTTTCCCATACACCATACCCGGCAGCACCATGTCGGCGGTATAAATCGCTTCACCTTTAGCCTTGGCCGGGCCGTCTATCCGCGGAAAGCTTTTTCCTATCTGGGTGAACCTTCTCTCATCCAGATATGAAGGTTTCCCTTCACGTACATAATTTTCTCTCTTATCCCAGGCTCCCATTACTTCACCCCCGTTTCAGAAGCTACTTCAATGGCTTCGATAATTCTCTTAAAACCGGTACAGCGGCAGATGTTTCCGGACATCTCGTGCTTGATGTCATATATGCTGGGCTTGGGATTCCTGTTCAGAAGCCCGGTGGCCGACATGAGCATGCCCGGTGTGCAGAAACCGCACTGGATCGCGCCATGGTTGACAAATGCCGCCTGAAGCGGGTTCAGTTCGCCGTTCGGCAGGGCCAGCCCTTCTACAGTGGTAATCTTCTTGCCGTTGCAGGTGATTGCCAGCGTGATGCAGGACAATACGGGTTTGCCTTCCACCAGCACGGTGCACGCCCCGCAGTCGCCCATCCCGCAGCCTTTCTTGGTGCCGGTGAGTCCTACTTTTCTCCTGATTACATCAGCCAGCAAGTCCCTGGGGCTAACAGCCAGATCATAAACCCGGCCATTTATATCCAAGCTTATCAGTTGTTTCATCACTTACACCTCCTGAGCGGCGGCAAACGCCTCTTTGAGTAGTCTGCGGGCCAGCACCCCTACGATTTCGCTCCGGTATTCCTCGGAGGCCCGGATGTCGGTAATCGGCTTCGCTTCGCCCTGAGCCGCTTCAGCCGCTTTCGCTGCTAATTCATCGCTAAATTTCTGCCCGGTCAGGAGTGCGGGAACTGCTGTGGATACCAGCGGTTTGATGAAAACCGAGCCCATGACCAGTTTTACACTCTTGACAGTCTTTTTGTCAGCTTCCAGTTCAAGGGCGACCGCCATGTTGACACAGTCAATTTCATTGGCGTCCCTGGCGCCCATATAGGCATATTTGGCTACCAACTTCGGAGAGGGTTCCGGCAGCTTAAACTTGGTCAGGATCTCGCCTTCCTTGAGGTCGATCTTTCTGACACCCTGGATGAACGCTTCCAGTGGCATTTCCCTTTCACCGGCAGCGCTGCTGACTACAACCGTAGCGCCATAAGCTACCAGGGGTGTGGGGGTCTCGCCGGACGGAGATGCGTTACAGCTGTTGCCGCCGATTGTGCCCATGTGCCTCACCTGGGATGAACCTAGCTCTCCTGCCGCATGGGCAAGAGCAGGGTATTTTTCCTTCACTATCTCAGAATACTGAATCTCTGCAATCTTTGTGGTCGCGCCGATTTCCATACCTTTACCCGGCTCATATTTGATGCCTTTAAACTCTTCAATGTTGTTGATGTCAATGAGGTATTCCGGGCTTATGATTTTGTCTTTCATCAATACCAGCAGGTCTGTGCCACCGGCAAGAATCCTGGCCTTGCTTCCCAGACGACTCACCACTTCAAATGCTTCCCCAGGCGTCTTGGGAGCCAAATACTCAAAGTTATTCATATACATCTTTGCAAGCCACCTCCTTCAAATACTTTCAGCTACCCATCGATAACCGCTTTCTTCACTTCTTACTGCAGAAAATTCTGATGTCGCTTTCTTTGGCATTCCCCCTTTATTTATTCAAAAAATTAGGATAAGACACTACCCATTGCCACAGATACGTATTACTTATTTTTGTTATTTTCCACATTTTAGTTAGCATATTAACTATATAAAATAATAATATAATCTATAGCACTATAAACATTAAAAAAACAAAAAAAATTGAAAATGAATCAAATATATCCAACTAGTATAGACTATAGTAGTATGCCAAAAAAATATTAATATACATACTATAATTATTATGTTAAAAATAACACTTTCGATTGCACCCCACAACTTTATACAGCGTTACCATTAACACAATTTATTAACAGCATAAAACTTATTTATGCTGTTATACATGACAATATTTTTTATTACATTGTATAGTACTATATTTAAAAAATCAAGTTCAATTTTTTGTCCGAAAAGTCATGTGTATTTTAAAGATATTGCTTCTATATTAAGCCCAGGGCATTTATGATTTTCATCACAACCGGTGTTCCTTTATGCAGCAGAAATGTTTCAAGAGAAAAAATCCTGTTCCTACCGGTTTTAGATAAATTACACTGTTTGCATTAGAGTGAGTAACTAGGTTTTGTTCATAGTAGGCATCACTCAGGGAACATACTTCAACCCTGGTGTTTTCCTACCCTGTTGACAGGTATTGCGCAAGGAATCAGTCACTGAAGGAGCGGCAGACCCGTCTTGGCGACCGTCTTAAAAGCAGGCTTAAAAAGCTTTCACGTTATAACTGAAAAGATATAATTTTAGCGGCAACGGGTTTATCTTCCGTTGCCGCTAATTAATCTCTACAGTATGAAAATCGGTCTGGACAAAGACGGTTTTTTCACTGTAGATTTTCAAAAACAATATAGGCGTTGAGTCTTACACAGTCTTGGGTTGACCATATGCCGGGAAAAATAACCCGGCGTATGGTCATATTCACTTAGCTATGCAGGAGAGTCAGCTAACATTTAGCTTCTTTTTCTTTCTTTTCTTTTAAGGCCCGGAGTACCATTTCCGGAGTAATCGGTACCTGGTAGAACCTTACGCCGATAGCATCGTATACCGCGTTGGTAATAGCCGGGAACGTAGGCTGAACGGCGCCTTCGCCTGTTTCCTTGGCTCCAAAGGGAGCTGTCGGGTCATAGCTGTCTTTTAATGTGTTGATGGACATTTCCGGCATTTCCATAACAGTCGGCATTTTATAGTCGTGGAAGTTCGGGTTCAAGTGTTCGCCGGTTTTGCTGTCTATAACCTGGTCTTCATAGAGAGCCGACCCCATGTTATACACAATGGAACCTTCCACCTGAGCGTCCGCATGCATGGGGTTGATCATTGTGCCCATGTCACCGGATTCGGTTACCTTCTTCACGCGGATACGGCCGGTTTCCGTGTCAACTTCGACTTCGTGTACTTGACAGCTGAAACCAAAAGTGGGGGAGTGACCGATATTGGCGCCCTGGATTCTGTTGCCGGTTACGATATCAATCCCTTTGCGCCGCGGCGGGGAGAAGTGCCCGATACCTACCAGCGCTCCAACGGTGTTGATGGCCACCTGAACTACTTTGTCCCATTCTATGCTGTATTTTCTTTCATACGTAGAAAAGATCTTATGGTCTTTTATTACTAAATGGTCAGCCCGGACACCCAGCATACTAGCTGCAATTTCTTTGAGCTTCTGGTTGATCGGCTCGGCTGCTTGCCTGATAGCGTGTCCGGTGGCGTAGGTTAACCGGCTGGCAAAAGTACCCAGGTCGAAACACCCGATTTCCGTGTCTTGCGACTGGATGTGGATATCTTCAAAATAAACACCCAGAGCTTCGGCAGCCATCTGTGCCATGACGGTGTTAACGCCCTGGCCGATATCGGTGCACGCGCAGTGCAGGGTTACTCCGCCCTCGGTATCAATCCGAAGCAACACTGTAGTATGTGGTTTGTAAGAAGGGTAGAGGGTATAAGCTGTGCCGCTGATGTAGTTACCGCCGCCAAGTCCGATACCTTTGCCGAAGGGCAGTTTGCCGTGCTTTTCAAGATAGCCTGATTTCTCCACGACGGTCTGCAGGCATCTCTTATACTCGGTGTGCGGCACGTACATATTGTTGGCTGCTGTATAGCCTGAAACACAAGCATTTCTCATCCTCAGTTCATACGGGCTGATGCCCATCATCTCAGCCAGCTCGTCCAGCATGCACTCAAAGGCAAACTTAGGCTGCACCCCGCCGAGACCACGCATGGCGCCCATGGGAGGCTTGTTGGTATATACGTTTCTTACATAGGAACGGGCGTTGGGCACCTTGTAGGGCAGGTGGATCATGGACGCTGTGTAGAACATCACCACGACACCCCAGCTGGCATATGCGCCCTTGTCCAGGGTATTGTCAAATTCACACGCCAAGATATTGCCGTCTTTGTCGAGACCGATTTTCATCTTCATGTGGGCTGGGTGCCGGCCTTTATTGTTGAAGAATACTTCATTGCGCTCAAAGGTTACTTTGACCGGCTGGCCTGTCTTTCTGGAAAGGAGGCAGGCTACAAACTCATTCGAGCATGCTTCGCCCTTGCCTCCGAAACCGCCGCCAACCGTGGGTATGGTAACCCGGATCTTGCTCATGGGTATTTCTAAAACGTTTGACATCTGAACATGCACATAGTGGGGAACCTGATTGCAGGTCCATACATGCAGTCTACCGGTTTGTGTGTCATAGCTGGCCAGGGCGGACTGCGGTTCAATAAAGCCCTGGTGAGGCATGCCGGTTTTGAATTCTCTTTCTAAAATATATTCACACTGGGCAAAGGCCTTGTCCACGTCGCCGTAAATCTGATCCCCCTGGTGACATATATTGCCAGGCTTATCATCATGGATCAGCACTTCATTTGCCCGCGCCATGGATTCAAACGGATCAGTTAAAACTGGCAGGGGCTCGTATTCCACTTCAATTAAATCAAGGGCGGCCTCGGCGGTTTCTTCATCAATGGCGGCAACAGCGGCCACGCCTTCACCCCAATAGCGGACTTTATCTATAGCCAGTACAGTCTCGTTGCAGTTATGGGGCACGATACCCCATTTGGTGGGAGCTTCGTCTCCGGTGAGGACTGCATAAACCCCCGGCAGCGCGAGCGCTTTGCTGCAATCAATCTTTTTAATTTTCGCGTGCGCGTATTCTTTGCAGCGTTTGATTTTACCGAATAGCATACCCGGCAGCACCATATCGTCGGCATAAACCGCTTCACCTTTTGCTTTGACAGCGGCATCTACCTTCGGCACTTTTCTTCCCACCTGGGAAAACCTTCTCTCATCCAGATATGAAGGTACTCCTTCACGTACATATGATGATTCGCCTTCGGTTACTTCGATTTCTCTTTTATCCCAGGTTTGCATTTACTTCACCCCCTGTGCGGACATGGTTTCGGAAGCCATTTGAATAGCTTCAACGATCCTCTTGTAGCCTGTGCAGCGACAAAGATTTCCTGATATGGCAAGCTTGATTTCCTCCAAGGTGGGCTTGGGATTTTTGTCCAGGAGCCCTTTTGCCGACATGAGCATGCCAGGCGTGCAGTAACCGCACTGGATGGCGCCATGGTTGATAAATGCCTCCTGAAGCGGATGGAGTTGGCCTCCCTGAGCAAGCCCTTCAACAGTTGTAATTTTTTTGCCGTTGCAGGTAATCGCCAGCGTGAGGCAGGATAATGTGGGTTCTCCGTCTACCAGGACCGTGCAAGCGCCACAGTCGCCATTCCCGCAACCTTTTTTGGTGCCGGTAAGACCTATTTTTTTCCTGATCACATCAACAAGCAGGTCCCTGTGGCTGACAACCAGATCATACACACGGCCGTTGATTTCTAATGCAATCTGCTGTTTCATCACTTACACCTCCCGAGCGGCGGCAAACGCCTCTTTGAGTAACTTGCGAGTCAGATTTCCGACCATTTCGTTACGGTACCACTCGGAGGCCCGAACGTCGGAAATCGGCATCGCTTCGCCCTGAGCTGCTGCAGCCGCTTTTTCTACTAATTCATCACTGAATTTCTGCCCAATCAGGAGGGCAGGAACTGCTTCGGATACCAAAGGCCTTATGAAAACCGAACCCATGACGAATTTCACATACTTTACAGTCTGCTTGTCATTTTCCAGTTCCAAATTGACAGCCATATTGACACAGTCAATTTCCAGGGCGTCCCTGGCGCCAGCATAGGTATAGCGGCACACGGAGTTGGGAGAAGGTTCGGGCAGAATAAACTTGGTTAGAATCTCTCCTTCTTGGAGGGCGAGCCTTCTGACGCCCGTAATGAAATCCTCCAGCGGCAATTCCCTATCTCCGGCTGCGCTGCTTAAAACGACTTTGGCGCCATAAGCTACCAGCGGGGTGGGTGTTTCGCCCGACGGTGAAGCGTTACAGCTGTTACCGCCGATTGTAGCCATGTGCCTTACCTGATTACTGCCAAGCTGGCTTGCTGCATAAGCAAGGGCGGGGTATTTTTCTTTCACTATTTCCGAATACTGTAATTCCGCAATCTTTGTGGTAGCGCCGATTTCCATACCTTTACCAGGCTCGTACTTGATGCCTTTAAACTCTTTAATGTTCTTGATGTCAATCACGTATTCCGGGCTTATTACCTTGTCTTTCATCAACACGATCAGGTCTGTGCCACCGGCAAGGATCCTAGCCTTGCTTCCCAGACGGCCTACTAATTCAAACGCTTCGCCAGGCGTCTTGGGAGCTAAATACTCAAAGTTATTCGTATACATCTTTGTAAGACACCTCCTTCTTATCCTTTCCACTACTCATGCGTTACCACTTTCTCGACCTCTTGCTGCAGGAATCTCTCTTGGTGTTTTCTTGGGCATGCCCCCTTTATTTGATTCAACACCAGGGAAGCCTTCTAGTTAACCCGTTGCCTGTTTCCCTTGGAAGTCATAGCATTAATTATTGAACCAACCCTCGGAAATAAGGCAATACGAAACCAGCCCAGGTTTATCTATTGTTTACAGCAACCCGGCATTGAAAAATAGTTAGCTCGTTTTTAATCAAGCTGCAAATTCGACCTTGACTTTTTCATTGTCCAGTTATACAATCATACGGTCGATATGTTGTAACTGGATACCAAAATCAGTCTTTGCTGAGATCTCCCCTAAAACCGTTTAGGGCACTTTGTAAAGTTTATTTTTTGTTTTATTCAACGCTTCGTAGTTTAGAGAAAGCGTTCAGCTAGTTAATACCCGTTAATCATCACCTCGATCATGTGCAGCATCGGCATCAGCAACGTCGTAAAACGACGTAAGCATGCGGTTTTTTGGTATGTCCAGTGCAAAAGCAGGTTCCAACTGACCGGAGAAGGGGCTTTCATCTAGCGGAACCACTGCTAAATTTTGTCCTGGTCCCGATAGATAAGAAGTCTAGATAAGAATAATTTCCTTTAGTGACACGTTTCTATCAACAAAAAAGGAGCGTCTGGTGTTTTAAGCTCATCAGAGGCGTGTTGATTTATTGTCTTGTCGCAGACAAGATTTAGGTCATCACAGGCGGCAAGGATTCGTTAAAACAGCTTATCTTATTTGTTCGATTTTTATTTAAGCGTTTTTTTGTTTTCAGAGTTTTCCAAGAATGTGTTGATCAATTCAGTGCGGCAGTGTACTGGTAGTTATGATGTATTTTATTGTGAAGTGCTTTTTAAGGAATCCTGTAAAGTCTATGACTTTAATCGCCGTAACTGGTGGCAGTATAGTTATGCAAAGTATTGGGCTGGTTAGTTTCGAAAGCTAATAACATGAGGACACTGTCCTTCGGAATGGTTTGTTTGCCCACTCACAAATTCCAGATAAAGGATCGGTGTTGCTCTTTTTTTTTGCTGTTTTTTTCAAGATTTATTGGTCTAAAGCCACTCAATTATTAGGTTCTACTGTACCTGAGTTAACATAGTCCATAGTAATATCATTAACAGCTGGGAATAACATCTAAAACATACTAAACTAATACAGGCTATAGTAGTATACTAAAAAAATAATAATGCTGTAGAATAGAACCATCATGTTACAAAAATCACTTTTTATCGCAAAAAAATAATTATACAATTGCTCTCGTTCATTAATATAACTTATTGACATTAAAATTTACTTCTTCTTTTATGAGCGTATGTCAATAACTATTTATTCCATTGTATAGTACTATATTTAAAAAATCAAGTTCATTTTTGTTTGTAAATGGGTATGCTTGGCCATATGTAGTTATTTAACTTAAATAACTCATTAAAGCTAACCATAACAGTCCCTTTCTCTTCTTTTTGGACAATATCCCAATTTGCCTAAAAGTTTTTTTACATACGGTCATAATAAAATGAGATCGGAGTGAGTTTAGTGATTGAAGTAATGTTTCCTAATTTTTACAGATCGAAAAATTGACCACAAAGAGACAATACTCTTCGAATTAAAACCCTCGTCAATAGGATCACCAACATTAAGGTATCGGATTTAATCTTTACGTTTTCAAAATTTTAAAAAGTCTGACGTTACTAAATACAACAATTTGTTTTTTATAGTATTAAAGGTTAAACCACAAGAAAACACATCCCTATCCTGGCATAATATAGTTGCCAAACACAAAACCAGGCCAGGATAAACGGATGTTTTTCTGATTTTATGGATATTTATAAAAAAGCGATTTCGACATCAATTGCTACAAATGTCTGGTTTTAAACTATTTATTTTTTAAACAACCTATTATATAATATAACAAGTATATATTCTAATATATACTACTTTAGTTTGTGCTAGTATGCTGTGTTTAACTAACGTACTTCCTTATGTCAAAGGAGGAATAACATGAGAATTGCGGTTCTGATGAAACAAACTTTTGACACTGCGGCAATAATCAGTTTGGATGCCAATGGGCAAATTGAGCGCCAGGGTGTCAACCTGATTATCAATCCCTACGACGAATTTGCCGTTGAAGAGGCTCTGCGGCTTAAGGAGAAGCACGGCGGGGAAGTTACAGTCATTTCGGCAGGAGCGCCGGAAACCCAGGACGCCATGCTCCAGGCCCTGGCCATGGGGGCCGATAAAGCAATACTGGTTACTGACGACAATATGGCCGGCAGCGACGAATATGCCGCCGCTCTGGTACTGTCCAAAGTCCTGGGCGGCCTGGAGTTTGACCTGTTGCTGGCGGGCTGGCGCGCTGTTGATGACGGTTCCGCTCAAGTGGCGGTAAGAGTGGCCGAATTGCTTGGCTTGCCCCAGGTAAATGTTGTCACCAGTCTCACCATTGAGGACGCCAAAGCTGTTGCCACCAGGGATATTGAAGGCGGCAGCGAGGTCGTGGAGGTCCCCCTGCCGGCCTTGATTACCGCCCAAAAGGGCCTCAACGAGCCACGCTACCCTACCATGCGGGGGATCATGCAGGCCAAGAAAAAACCTTTCCAAAAGCTTTCTTTGTCCGAACTCGGCCTTGATGCCGCTCAAATAGCGCCAAAAGTGAAGGCGATTTCTTATTTCCTGCCCGCGCCCCGGGCCGCCTGCAAGCTTGTGCCCGGCGAAGCGCCGGAAGCGGCGCGTGAATTATGCCGTATCTTACGGGAAACAGCCAAAATTATCTAAGGAGGGAAAAGCCACATGGCAAAGGGTATCTGGATTTTTGCAGAGCACCGTGATGGAAAAATAAAAAAAGTAACCCTTGAACTGTTAAGCGCCGGCCGCAAGCTTGCAAAAGAGACCGGTGAAGAAGTGAGCGCCCTCCTTTTCGGCAAAGGAGTTTCCGGTTTGGCTTCCACGCTGGCAGAATATGGCGCCGATAAAGTCTACCTGGCTGATGACGATATGCTGGCCCAATATACTACCGATGCCTACAGCAAGGCGCTGAGCGACCTGATTATGGAAAAAGAGCCTTCCCTGTTGTTGATTGGCTGCACCGTGCTGGGCCGCGACCTGGCCGCCAGGGTGGCCCAGAAAGTAAAGACCTGTCTTATGTCCGATTGCACCGGCGTGGAACTAAGCGGCGGGCAGCTTGTCTTTGTGCGTCCGGTTTATGCCGGCAAGGCTTTCGTAAAGGCGGTATGCCCCGAGCTAAAGCCCGTGATGGCTACGGTTCGCCCCAATGTGCTCATTGCTGACGAGCCGCGGGCCGGGCGCGGCGCTGAAGTGGTAAATGTAGCTGTTTATCTGGAAAAAACAGACTTAAGGCAGGTTATCAAAGAGGTTGTGATGCAGATTTCCACCCGTCCGGAACTGACCGAGGCCAATATTATCGTTTCCGGCGGCCGCGGTATGAAGGGGCCGGAAAACTATAAAATTCTGGAGGAACTGGCTGATGTCCTGGGTGCGGCGGTGGGCGCTTCCCGGGCCGCTGTCGACTCCGGCTGGATTCCCCAAAGCTTTCAGGTAGGCCAAACCGGCAAGACCGTTTCACCTGCCTTGTATATTGCCTGCGGTATTTCAGGCTCAACCATGCACCTGGCCGGGATGAGCTCATCCAAATGCATCGTGGCCATTAACAAGGATCCCGAGGCGGACATCTTTAAGGTAGCGGACTACGGCATCGTTGGCGATTTGTTTGAGGTGGTGCCTCTCCTCACCGAAGAGTGCAAAAAACTATTGGCGTCATAAAGAAAATCCCAGCCACTATTGACACAAACGGCTATCAGTAGCTGAAAAACATTAATAAAAGGTGGTAGTGATGCAAGTGGGTGAATTCATTAATAAACGAATTACTGAAACATCCAATAGTTTTTTGGTTTATGACGACAATTATGGTTGGATCGACGTCACCACATATCTCGATAACCTCAATAACTTCATACAGAAATTAAGGGAAAGCATAAATGCTGCGCATCAAAACGATTAATAATATTAAGTCAACTTTGTGGGACATTATAGTTAGGAGGATAAAGTGCTTTCACGAGAGTTATTTTGGGGAATAGAATCAGGATGGGTAACTTATTTGCTAGGCGCCCTGGTGATAGCAATTTTAGGCTACCTTTATCACTTTAAGATAGTTAGGTGGCGCTCTGGGCAAGAGGAAAAAGCAAGCATTAACTGGAAGGATCAGACCCTCCAACTGCTCCGTAATATGCTTAGCCAGCGCTTATTGGATGATCAAAAAACCTGGGGTATCATGCATATTTTTGTTTTTTATGGTTTTATCATCCTTTTTTTGGGAACCTGTACTTTGATGATAGACAGCCATATTGGCCATTTTCTATTCGGAAATACGTTTGTTATCTTTAAATTAATTCTTAATACCGCAGGGCTGCTTGCCATGATAGGCATCGTGCTGTTGTTTTTACGTCGTTATATGTTAAAAACGGCTAAAGGTGAGAACAATATTAAAACCTTACTGTCGCTGGTATTACCCTTTCTGGTCCTAATTACCGGTTTTTTAGTCGAGGGAAGCAGGTTGGCGATAAATACCGGAGATAATTACGGGTGGCAGTTTTGGGCCTTCCCGGTTTACCCGGTAGTAAAATTGGTGGAGCCACTTGGCCGGGATGCTGCAACTACGGCGCATGTCCTGTCCTGGTGGACACACATGTTTATTTCCTTTTTAACAATAACAGCCCTGGCCTGGACAAAGTTGTCCCATATTGCGCTGGTTCCACTAAATTTATTTCACCAGGCATTGCAAGCTCCAGGCCGCTTAAGGGAAATTGAACTATCGGAAGATTACTTCGGAACGGAAAATTTGAGCGGCTTTACCAGAACGCAACTTATTTCCATTGATGCCTGCGTAAGCGCGGGACAGTGTGAAATTAACTGTCCTGCTTTTAATAGTGGGAAAGCACTCTCACCGCGGACAATTATGGAAAAAATGCAGAAAATCAGCAACTCCGAAACCGCCCTGGTAGGAGACATCATCACAGAGGAAGAATTATGGGCCTGCACCACCTGCGGAGCGTGCCAGCAAAAATGTCCTGTTCTGTCTAACCCTGTTGAAAAGATTATTGATTTAAGACGTTACCAGGTGATGGCCTTAGGTAACATGCCCCAAACCTGGCAGGGCGCGTTAATGAGTTTACAAAGACGCGGGCATCCCTGGAATGCAGCCACCCGTTCGCGACTGGACTGGGCCAAAGGTCTGGATGTGCCTGTTGCAGCTGAAAAGAAACAGTTTGATGTGCTTTTTTGGGTTGGCTGTACAGGTGCCCTGATAGATAGAAATATAAAAGTTTCACAAGCAATTGTTAAGCTATTGCAGTATTGCGGTATTGATTTTGCGATATTGGGTAATGAGGAAAGCTGTACCTGTCATATGGCCAGAAGAGCAGGTGACGAATACTTATACCAGGAAATGGCTGAAAAGAACTGCTCGGTATTAAACCAGTATGCCTTTAATACTATTATCACTGCCTGTCCACATTGTTACCATACCTTGAAAAATGAATATGCGTTACCCGATGTCCAGGTTTTAAGCCATGCTGTTTACCTGCGGGAACTAATTGAAAAAGGCCTGCTGAAAATTAAAACCGCAGCCCATCCGGAAAATACAACCTATCACGATCCCTGTTATTACGGTAGAATGAATGGTATCTATGAACAACCCAGAGAGCTATGTAAACTGGCAGGCGCAAATCTAATAGAAAATGAAAAATCAAGGGAGAAATCCTTCTGCTGTGGCGGCGGTGGCGGCGGTATATGGTTGGATGACAAACCCGGAGCCAGAATTTTTGAAACCAGGGCAAAGCAACTGCTAGAGAAAGGCAATATTGAAACCATTGCTACAGCATGCCCCTTCTGCATCACCATGCTGGAGACTGCTGTAAGCAACCTGGAAGCCGACAATGTAAAAGTGAAGGATATTGCAGAGTTGCTGGCAAACCAAATACAAGACCGTTAAAGAACGACAGAATCAGACGTTGGCGTTGCCTGGAGTGACTGATAACAGCTTAATGCTGTGGGTGCGATTGATTTCGCGCCCGCATATTAAGAAAACTCTTCTATACTATTTCGGCTATGAAACAGGGGTATGAAAAGGAACCATTTTTAAGGAGTGATTATAATGCGTTATGAGGGCGCAATTTTTCGTCCGCCAAGTGAAGCGTCAAGTCTGATATTACAAATATCTGTCGGGTGCTCTAACAATACCTGCACCTTTTGCAGCGCTTACAAAGACAAAAAATTCAGGATAAAAAGCTGGCAGGAAATTGAATCAGATATTATATCGGCTAATAAATACAAAAAACACGTTAATAGAATCTTTCTTGCCGACGGCAACGCCCTGGCGCTTGATACCAAACTCCTGATTAGGACTATGGAGCGTTTATACAACGATTTTCCGTTATTGGAACGCATAGGGATCTATGCCGGCGCCCAAGATGTTTTGAAAAAACAGCCGGAAGAATTAAGGGAACTCAAAGAAGCAGGACTGGATATCGTTTACTTCGGGCTGGAAAGCGGCAGCGACAAGATCCTCAGACTGGTCAGAAAAGGTGTTACAGCCGCTAAAATGGTGGAAGCCTGCCGCAAATTAAAGGACGCCGGTTTAACATTGTCCATCACAGTTATCAGCGGACTAGGCGGCACGGACCTGACTGAGGAGCATGCTTCAGAAACAGCAGCTGTTATAAGCGCCATTAATCCTGATTACCTGAGCACACTGACCTTGATGGTGGTGGAAGGTACGCCTCTTTATGACCAGGTCCAACGCGGGGAATTTAAACTGATGACACCAATTCAGGATCTTCAGGAACTTAAATTAATGCTGGAGAAAGTGACTCTTACAAACTGTACCTTTAGAAGTAATCACGCCTCAAATTATCTGCCGCTTAAGGGTGTCCTGAACCGGGACAGGCAAGCTCTGCTCTCGCTTCTGGAAAAAGCCCTGTCTACTCCAGATATGTTAAGGCCGGAATACCTGCGCGGCCTATAACTATCCTCGCAAGCCTTATATTGAAGAAGATTTTTATGCTCTATAATATAAAGAAAAACAGGAATAAATAAAGGTTGCAGGAGCTTAATAAAGCTTCTTGCAACCTTTATTTTATTTCCTCTCATAGCTTTTATAATTTTAATAATTATTCCTGGCGACTTCAAAAGTATCAGGTTTCATCACTTCTCAACTGGGATTTTCGGCCTATCATCCCCACAAAGTTGTATTATATTATATATTACTATAAGCTATAGTAATTATCTTAAAATATATTACTATAGCTTATTAACTATAGTAATATATTTTTACTGTTCTCCCAAAGATACTTCATCGGCAGCATTTTTTCTGGTGATTCCGGCAGCATCCTTTTTCAAATACAGGCACACAACCGGCCAAATCTTCTATTTTACAACGCTGCCACCAGCTATGCCTTAGCCGCTAAAGCGGCCTCCTGATTTTTTTTAGTCTTCGACCGCACGACTAGCGTCAATACGATACCTAAAACACTACAACAAGCGGCAATGATAAAGGCAATTGTGTAATCTCCGTTGTGAGACGCTTTAACTGTAGCAGCCGTCATCGGACCAAACAAACCGGCAATAGCGAAACCTGAAAACATAATCCCGTAGTTGACACCATTGTTTTTCGACCCGAACATATCAGCGGTAAGAGCAGGGAAGATCCCCATAATCCCGCCGAAGCAAAGGCCTACAAGCATTGCTGCGATAAGGAATGCCGCATAGGAGGAGATGCCGGTCAAAGCAAACACAGCTACTCCGCTGATGATATACATGATCGTAAGCGCAACGTAGCGTCCGATTTTGTCTGATATCCAGCCCCAGAAGATACGTCCTGCGGTATTGGCCAGGGCTATCATGCTAACAGCCACAGCCGCTACCGCCGGCGTCACTTTAATGACTTCCTGGGCAATCGGCGAAGCTTGACTGATAATCATCAAACCGGCGAAGGCACCCGCGGTAAGCATAATCAACAGCACGTAGAACATGGGGTCCGCCAGCATTTGGTTCCAGTTTTTATCCTCACCGGAAACTGTCGAGGTGGCGGTCGGCGCCGGCGGGTTCCAGCCTTCCGGCTTGTAACCGGCGGGCGCAGTCATAACAAAGAATGATCCTACAACAATGATGATAAAGTAAGCAATACCCAAGGTCCTGAAAGTTGCCAAGATGCCCTGACTGGCAATCAGCGCGTTAGCCAAAGGCGGCACTAGAATTGAGCCTGCCCCGTATCCGGCAGTCGCTATACCGGAAACAAGACCCCTTTTATCAGGGAAGAACTTGACAGTGTTGGCTATGGTACAAGAATAAATAGCCCCCATGCCTAAGCCCATTAAAACACCGTATGACATATACAGCCATGTCACCGACGTGGTAAAGCCGGTGAGGAAAACACCGCCGGCAAACAGGAAAGCTCCGCCAACAATGACCCACTTCGGCCCGAATTTATCCTGCATTCTTCCGCCTAAAATCATGGTGACAGGTCCGAAAGAGTTCGAAATGGTAAATGCCAGCGTCGCTGCAGCAGCTGTACAACCTAATAAAACGACCATCGGTTTGGCAAAAACGCTCCAGGCGTAACCAGAGCCGATACAAAGGTTGATAGCAACGCTGGCTAACAAAACAAACCATCTTTTAGTTTTTAAGTCCATGAATAAATAATGCCTCCTTAATAATGTCTAGACTGAATGCATACCTCATTTGCTACTTGGCAACTTTCTCAAACAACTCCGATCTCCACCCTATTAAGTTTTAGCCGTGTTTTTGTCGGCCACCCCCTTAAATTAAATGTTAAGTAAAGCGGTCCACGTAAAATAATTCAGGTATGCATTTTAATTACCGGCCGCTTTTAATCAACTAGTGAGTTTCTTAACGAGAATTTGCAATAGATCATATTTATAAAGAAAGTCACAAACATTTTGACTATTATTTTCCACTTAAAATGCATTTTATCAATAAAAATAATACCTTTATTATTCAGGTTGGCGCTAACGCCTCAATGGCGATACCCGACATTGATACAATGAGCAATATTAATATTTTTGATATTACTATTATCCATAGTAACTATCTTAAAATATATTACTATAGGTAATACTATAGTAATATATTTTTACTTCTATTTTTCACCAGGGTAAACCATAGACACCACTATTTTTTTGGGACTCCGGTTATACGCATTTTCAAAAAATACATTAACCGGTAACATTCTGCAACATAAAGCTATTAACTATGCCTTAGCGGTAGCTTCCTGCATTTTCTTCGACTTGGATCTAACCACCTGCGTCAGCAATATACCGACAATGCTGATGACAGCGGCAACGATAAAGGCGGTTACGTACCCGCCGCTCGACGCTCTAACACTAGCGGCCGTCATCGGACCAAGATACGCGGCAATGGCAAAACCGCTGAACATAATTCCATAGTTGACACCGTTGTTCTTCGGTCCGAACATATCAGCAGTAAGAGCAGGAAAGATTCCCATAATACCGCCGAAGCACAGGGCTATTAACATAGCCTCCACCACGAACAGCGAATAGCTGGGAGTTGCAGTCAAAGCAAAGACTGACACTGCGCTGATGATATACATGATCGTAAGGGCATTGTAGCGTCCAATCACGTCTGAAACCCAGCCCCAGAACAATCGTCCTCCGGTATTGGCCAGGGCAATCATGCTCACCGCCACAGCGGCTACTGCTGCCGTTACTTTAGTCGTTTCTTGAGCAATTGCAGAAGCCTGGCTGATAATCATCAGACCGGAAAAGGCGCCGATCATGATCATCAGTAACAGCACATAAAAAATGGGGTCGGACAGCATTTGTTTCCAGGTTTTATCAACCCCCGAAACTGCCGAACCGGCACTGGGGGCAGGGGGGGTCCAGCCTTCCGGTTTGTAACCTGGGGGCGCTGTCATAACAAAGAATGAACCCAATGCGATGATGATAAAATAGGCGATCCCGAGTGTCCGGAAGGTAGCCATGATACCCATACTGCTAATCATTGAGTTTGCCAGCGGCGGCACTACAATCGAGCCTGTGCCGTAGCCGGCAGTTGCCAGGCCTGCCACCAGGCCCCTTTTATCCGGGAAGAACTTGACTGTATTGGCAATCGTGCACGAATAAATCAAGCCCATGCCAAGACCCATCAAAGTACCATACGACAGGTAAAGCCATGTGGTTGAAGTGGTAAAACCGGTCAGGAACACGCCTCCGCCAAATATGAAAGCCCCGACAAATATGACCCATCTCGGACCAAATTTGTCCTGGACGCTCCCACCGATGATCATTGTGACAGGACCAAATAAGTTCGAAATGGTAAATGCCAGCGTCGCTGCAGCGGCAGTGACTGCGACACCGGTAACAGACGATAAATGCGCGACCATTGGCTTGGCAAAAACGCTCCAGGCATATCCGGAACCGATACAAAGGTTGATAAGAACACTGGCTATCAAAACAAGCCATCTTTTAGTTTTTAAGTCCATGAATAATGCCTCCTTATAATGTTTTACTTACCGGATGCATACCGCATGTCCCACTTGGATATTACCATTGAACGACTCCATTATCCTTGCACCCTATTCAGTTTTAGCCGTTTTTTCGTCAACCACCTCCTTAAATACCTAATATAAAGAATGGCGGTGCGCACAACAAAAACTAAGGGGATGCAGTTTAGCGGCCAGCCACTCTTAATCAACTAGTAAGCCTCATGAAATTTAAATAAGTGCTCAGCGCAGCAGGCTGCCCGCTATAATCTTCTGCGGATATTCATTGGAACTGTCGAAAATGATTGCGCCTTTCACATCACGTAAAAGCCTTTCGACGATCATATCTCTGCCGTAACCATAGCCGCCGTGAATTTGCAGCGCATTCATGCAGACGTCTACACCGGCTTTTGCCGCAAACATTCTGGTCATAGCCGCTTCCCGGGCATATGGCTTGCCTTCATCAATTAGAGCCGCAACCCTGTAGGTCGCCACCCGGACCAGGTGAACATTCATGGCCATCTCCGCCAACATCCACTGTATCGTCTGCAAGCGGGCAATTGGTCCGCCAAATTGAACACGTTCTTTGGCATAGTTTATTGATGCGTCAAGCGCGGACTGGGCAATGCCAATAACTTGCGCGGCAGCTGCCACACTGCTGTTGGCAAGAATGCCCATATAAATCTCATATCCCTGATTTTCAGCGCCGAGCAGGTTTTCCTTGGGCACCTGTACGTTGTCAAACACTATTTCTGATGTCTGCAAAGCGCGCAAACCCATTTTCTCAATCTGCCTGCTGATGGTTAACCCGGGAGTACCCGCGTCGACTATAAAGGCGCTCAGTCCCTTCATACCAGCGTCAGGATTGGTTAAAGCAAAAACAATGTACACATCGGCTACGCCGCCGTTGACGACATAATATTTCTTGCCGCTTAACACATATTTACCTCCGGCAAAGCCGGCCGTAACCTTATCCGGACCCTCAGCAGGCGCGGCGCCCGGCTCGTACATTGCAAAACCGCCCAGTTTCTCTCCTGTACACATATCCGGCAAATATTTTTCCTTCTGCTCTTGGTTGCCCCACTCAAAGATTGCGTTGGCAGCCAGCGAACAGTGTGTGGCCAAAATTGCTCCTGTTGAAGCGCAGGAGCGGGACAATTCTTCAACCATCAAAATGTAACTGAAAAAATCCGCCCCCGCTCCGCCATATTCGACGGGAAAAAACATGCCCATGAAGTCAAGCGCCGCCATTGCTTTAATTGTTTCAGCAGGATAAAGCCCGGAACGGTCTATTTCAGAGGCCTGCGGTTCCAGTTGCTCCTTGCCGTAATCCCGGGCCATTTTTTTAATCAACTGTTGCTCTTCTGTTAAATTGAAATCCATAGCACTCTCCTACTTTGACAGCACTTAGTGCCCGGTTCCTTTAAGCAGCGCGCCCGCGATAACGACCCTCTGGACCTGGTTTGTTCCTTCGTAAATGGACAGGATCCTGGCGTCACGCCAAACCTTTTCAATATACGCGTCTTTGGTATAGCCGTAGGAGCCCATGATTTCCATGGCATCTCTTGCGACCTGCATAGCCATATCGGTGCAGAACAGTTTTGTCATAGCGGAATGCTTCGAATAAGGCTGGTGAGCGTCTTTTAATACAGCGCCCCGGTAAACAAGCTGCCTGCCGGCTTCGACGGCAGTGGCCATGTCCGCCAGTTTGAACGCTGCCGACTGTTGGGCCGACAACGGCTTACCATTATCCACGCGCCCTTTTACATATTCGACGCATTCATCAAGAGCTCTTTGAGCGACCCCGACAGCCTGGGCAGCCACCATCAAGCGGCCGGAATCCAGCGACATCATGGCCAGCTTCATACCGTCACCTTCATTGCCGAGCAAATGCGAAGCAGGTATTCTAACATTTTCCAATATCAATTCCACCGTGTTGGAGGCTCGAATTCCCATTTTATCTTCAACTTTACCGGCGCTTAAGCCCGGACGATCGCGCTCTACTATAAAGGCGCTCAGCCCCTTAGCTCCCTTGCATTTGTCCGTCGAAGCAAACACGATATAGGTGGCCGCCACCCCGCCTTGTGTAATAAAGCACTTAGTACCGTTCAAAACATACTCGTTCCCTTCCCGCCTGGCAGTGGTAGAAACAGCGCCCGCGTCAGATCCGGCGTTCGGTTCAGTCAGGGCAAAAGCGCCATAATTACCTTCCAGCAGGGGACCAAAGTGCTTTTTCTTCTGTTCCGGGTTTCCAGCCAATAAGACCGTATATGAGCAAAGGTTGTTTGCCCCTAAAGCAGTGGCTGTCCCAAGGTCGGCATAGCCAAGCTCTTCCAAAATCATGGCGCAGGTTACAGTATCCAGCTCAGGCCCGCCAACTTCTTTCGGCGCAACCAGGCACGCCAATCCTTCTTCCTTCCACGCTTTCAAAACTGACATCGGGAGTTCGCCATTAGCGTCGACGTCCCTGGCAATTGGATCAATATACTTTTTCACAAAAGTGCGGACTTTTTTTTGCAATTCAAATTGTTCAGGTGTATAGTCAAACATCCGGTTCATCAACTTTCACTTTTTGATCGTTGTTGGATAATTGGTTATACCTGTATTGACCGCCCTTGATATGAAGCCTTGCACCCTTGCTTTTTAAGGTCCTTGGACGGCAAGACAACCTTTCTTGTCTTGCCATCCAAGCCTTTTCGTACTTCACATGCGAGACAAGACCTTACCCATCAAATAGCGAGTAGTCTTAGTTTTGTTTTTCTTTATTAAATTATTTTACTTTTACGTCCCAAACAGCCTTTAAGCCGCCGTTGCCCCAAACAGGCTGGAAGATTTCAGCAGGCATCAATCTAGGGCCTCCTGCCGGGATGATCGGAGTGAATTCCATCTGATCCAGAATATCCTTCTGAAGATCTACGCCCGGCGCGATCTCAATCAACACCATGCCTTCCAAAGTCCTTTCAAATACGCATCTTTCAGTGATATAGAGCAGCTTCTGACCATTCTTAGCAGCTAAGTTGGCGTCAAAGGTCAACTGTAAGCATTTCTTTACGAACTTCTTCAGTTTGCCTTCGCTCTTAATAACAAGTTTGCCGTCTTCAACAGTTTCCTCTAAGCCCTTGGCAGTGAAAGTACCGATGAACAGAGCAGTATTAGCGCCTGCAGTGATGTTGGCAAATCCGCCCACGCCGAGAGTTACGCCGTTTAAGAATGAAGTGTTGATTGAACCGTCTTCCTGCGCTTCGGATAATCCGAATACACCGAAGTCCAAACCTGTTCCGTCAAACCAATCGAAATGCTCGCCCTGGTCTACCGAAGCTTGCACATTCCAGTGGCATCCAAAGTCAGGACCGCCGCCCGGAACGCCGCCCACAGAACCGGATTCGGAAATCATGGTGATTTCATCCATAACGCCTTCTTCAGCCATTACGCTGCCGCAGAAGGTAGGCAGGCCAATACCAAAGTTGCACATCCAACCGGCCTGCGCTTCCATGCAGGCTCTCCTTACCATTACTTTCTTCGGGTCAAGAGGCATCGGCTTTAAGCTGTCGCTTAGAGGAACTTTGATCCTTCCTGTGAGACCGTACCAGTAATTAATCTTTTGCTTGCCGTGGGGCCATAAGCCGTGAACGATGTTTTCGGGCTGTTCGGCGACCACTATATAGTCCACTAAGTTACGGGCAACTTTTACCATTTTGGGATCCAAAGACCCCCCCTGCGCCAGACGCTCAACCTGAACAATCACTTTTCCGCCATTCGCTTTTACTGCCCGCGCAACGGCGGATAATTCGAGGTTATAAACCTCATTTTCAATCGTAACGTTACCGTTTTCGTCAGCCGTAGTAGCCCTGATTATACCCTTCGTGTAAGGCAATCCCCTGTAGTAGAGATATTCCTCTCCGTCAAAATCAGGAATGTACTTGATAAATTGTTTATTTTGAGCCTTTAATTCCTCTGTAATCTTCCTTGCGCTGGGGTTTAAGCACCCTGCGTCAACACGTTCGTCCATGAAAGTACCCAGACCAACCTTTGACAGAACACCCGGCATGCCCCTGCCCTGTTCTCTGTACATCTGCAGCATTGTTCCCAAAGGCATATACCACGCGGGCAGTTTATCGTCCTGGATTAGCTTGGCGATTTTGGGAGTAGTGCTTTCATGCGAAGAAATATCCCACTTCAACATACCTTCGTGTGCGAAGCAGTCCGCCGGTATGCAGCCCGCGGCATGAAGATGGACCATGTCACGGGGATGGCCTGTCTCCACGAAACGTTTCTCGATAGCCTGGCCGATTTCTTCCGGCCATACCATTCCGAAACAGGCTGACAGAATTATGTCCCCGTCGGCGAACAGTTCCGCTGCCTCTTTAACAGTAATTACTTTTGCCAATTGACATCTCTCTCCTTATTTTTCTAAATTTAGCACGGAAACAGGATTCCTATATTCATGCAAACGTTCTGAATTCCCTTGTGGTTCTTCGCTATATTGGGCAGGACTTGGTATGGTATCGAAGAACCTCTTTGAGAACACCGTAAGCATAAATACCCATTTGTGAGGAGAAACACCAAGCTCCGAATTCCTTTACTGTAAGTCTGATACCAACCTCCCGGCGCATAGTTCTCCAAGCAGTTGGGTCTTGTATTCATGAATCAAGAGGCAACTGACACACTGCCTTCACTAAAGCACATATCTCCCGGCACGTCATTGCATATCATCATTATGGATTAGACCCCAACCATGTAGGTTACATATAAAGGCATAGAATATACCGGTTTTACTTTGCAGTGATAATTATGGGATTACCCACAGCGATTTCAATATGGCGTTCTTGACATGGAGCGCCCTCCCATTTGAAGGCCTAGCCTGTTGTTCTCCATGTCAAGTGCCTATGCTGCGTTTCGATAACGGCCTTTGATTCAATTCAACAAAAGCACTTTTTCACTCAGGCAAAAAGCAAAGAACATTATCCTTCAATAATCTTCTTTAATTTACCTTCGCCGAATACTTCACTGAAAATCCCAGCATCCATCAGTTTCAGATCCGGTGAAATGATCGGTTTAAATTCCATTTGGTCCAGCACGTCTTTTTGCAAATCAATGCCAGGCGCGATTTCAGTTAATACAAACCCGTCATGGGTAAGTTCAAAGACAGCCCGCTCGGTAATAAACATGACTTCCTGGCCTATTTCCCTGGCATATGGCCCGCTGAAGGAAATTTGCGCAACCTGGTTCAGGAATTTCTTAAACTGGCCTTCCTTTTCAATGGTCAGTTTGCCGTCTCCAGCCTTGACTTTCAGTCCGCCGGCAGTGAATGCGCCCGCCATAATCGTCTTTTTAGCGTTCGTGGCAACGTTAATGAAGCCGCCGACCCCGAAAACCTTACCGTTGAACACGCTGGCGTTGCAGTTGCCTTCCGGATCCGTTTCAGCCAGACCAAATACAGCGATGTCAAGGCCGCCGCCGTCATAATAATTGAAATGGGTAGGCTGCTCAGTCGATGCTTCAGCGTTCCAGTGGCTTCCAAAATCTCCACCCACACCAGGGATGCCGCCGATGCTGCCGGACTCGGACATAAGGATGACTTGGCTATCGGCTTTTTCCTCGGCAATGATACTGGCTACACCTTGCGGGATGCCGATACCCAGGCTGATCGCGCCCGGGCGCACTTCCATGGCTGCCCGCCGGCAAATAAGTTTGTCCGAACTCATGGGCATGGGAGGAATACTTTTCATGGGCACTTTTACTTCGCCTGAGAATGAAGGGTTATATACCGTAACCATGGTCTGCATTTGAGTTTTTTCTGCAACTACAACATAGTCTACAATGGTGCACGGAACTTTGACGTGTTTGGGATGCATTGTCCCATTCTTGACTATTCTCTCCACCTGAACTATAACGATACCGCCACATGCCTTAGCCGCCTGGGCTATCGACATTAATTCCAGGTTCGGGCCTTCCTTTTCACACGTGATATTGCCGTGTTCGTCTGACGAGGTAGCTCTCAAGAACGCTACATTAACAGGGAAAGGTTTATACCACAGCCATTCTTTCCCGTCCAGTTCCTTGACTTCAATGAGTTTTTCCCACTCGTCACGGGTTTTTTGATTGAAAGCACCGCCGTCCATGCGCGGGTCGATGAAGGTCCTCAACCCTGCCTGACTGAAAACGCCGGGGCCTCTTCTGGCGATATCATTGTAACATTGCAAAATAACTCCGAGCGGGAAATTATAAGCTAAACATGTATTACTGGCGATATGATCCATAACCTGGGGTTCTGAGCCGGCATGTGAAATGATGTATCTTTTGGTCATCCCCTCGTGGGCCCAGTGTCCGCCGCCTCTACCCTGGAAGTTGCCTGCGCCGCCGGCATGGATATGAGTCAGATCCCTTGGGTGTCCGGTTTTCAAAAACCGCTCCTCAAGAGCCAGCGCGATTTCTTCGGCCCAACCAGCAAGGCCGAAGGAAGATGACGCAACATAGTCACCGTCCTTAAAGAGTTCCGCAGCCTGTGCAACAGTGATAAATTTCGCCATACTCATCATTCTCCTTTAGTTATTTTCGTTAACTTATGTTAACATTGAAAATATCTTCGATTTTTCTACCATACGCCGGTATAGAATAAACCGGCGTATGGTATGTCATCCACTAAGCTCCGCAGGAGATCACAGCTAGCAGCCAGCTTCTTTTTCTTTCTTTTCTTTTAAGGCCTTGAGGATCATTTCCGGAGTAATCGGCACTTCGTAGAACCTTACACCGATAGCGTCATAGATCGCGTTGGTAATCGCCGGGAAGGTCGGCT